>CAMDGQ010000026.1 GCA_945897955.1 Tepidiphilus sp. J10
GAACAGCACCACGGCGGGCGTTTCCGGATCTCCCGCCGGGGCGGGCCGATATTGCGCGATCAGCACCCACAGCTTGTCGACCAGGCTGACGCCGGCGGCCAGGTCTTCCAGATACAGAACGCGTTGCTGGCTCAAGCCGGCCAGACTGGACTCCAGCTTGCCGGCGGCAATGAAGCGGCGCGAGGTAATCACGGTTGCCACTTTCGCCGCCGCGCAGGCATTGCTCAGACCTTCCGCGCCGGCGGTGTAGTTGAGCAGCGCGGGAACGCGACCGCGCGCCGACAGCCCGAACAGCAGCGCGACGGTGGCGGCAAGGTTGGGCAACAGCACGCCGACCGTCTCGCCATCCCGTGTCGCGCGCGCCGCCACGCGACCCAGGCCCAATGTCATGCGCAGCAGTTCACCGTAGTTGAGTTCGATCTGCTTCATGTCTTCCAGCAGCGGCCGCCGCCGGCCGTAGATGGCGACGGCATCGACGAAGGCGGCGAACAGGGTTTGCCGGGGCCGCGCGCTGAACACCATTTCCTGCATGACGCGGCGCATCGCTTCACCCGCGTGGCGGCGGCGCTGTTTGGCGGAGCCGGTTTCCGGCATGGCGATGCGAGTGGTGGGCAGGATGGTCAGCGTGATGCGCGGCAGGAACTGCTTGGGATAACGCCCGGAAGTGCGCGCGAACCACGAACGCGAGGGCCCATCGAGACGTACCGGCAGTATCTCCGCGCCGGTCTTCGCGGCGACGAAGGCGGGGCCGTCGTACACCTTCATCAGGCTGCCGGTATTGGTGATGCGGCCTTCCGGGAAGATCACCACCGGACGACCGGATTCGATCAGTTTGACGATGCTTTTCATCGCCATCGGATTGGTCGGATCGACCGCCAGGTAATCGACCAGCGACAGCACCAGCCGGAAAAAGCGACTGCGCGTAACGCCGGTATGCACCACGAACACCGGATTCAGCGGCAGCGCGACACCGAGCAGCAGACCGTCGAGAAACGACTCGTGATTGGCGATGATCAGCAAACGCTCGGCGCGCAAGCCGTCAATCCCGCCTTCCACGCGCAGCCGGAACAGCAGCTTGAACAGGCTGCGCAACAACAGGCGAATCAAGGTCTTGAACATGTATCTCTCCTGACTAAATGGCTAATTAATTAGTTATGTATGACAAAAATTCAACCTTGAAACAGCAGTTGAACCCGTCCGAGGGCGGGGTGGAGGAGCCGGCTGGCAAGGCGCGACAACGAGTCATGCCGAGGCATGGCGAGGCGGAGCAACGCAGCCAGACGGATTCTCCAACCCGACAGCGGACGGGTAGCGGGCTCACCCAATGGGTGAGCGTCATCGAAGCGCAAAACATCAGTCAGCATGAGTCATCACGAGGGATAAGGAGCGGTCAACTGCTGTTTCAAGGTTCAAGAACCCTGCATGAACCGGACCATGTCCTGAACGTCGCGATAGATTTCGGCCCGAGGACTCACAAAGCCATCCAGATTCATTTTTTCGAGGACAGTCCGACCTTGCTTGTCGCCGGACATCTCGATCAACGCCTGTTGCAGGCGGACAAAATCCTTTTCCGGGAATAAATGGTCTGCCACGAATGGCGGAAAACCATACTCCTGCGAGCGTGAGGCGATACGTGTCCGGCCGGTCAGGGCAGGCGCCTGGCGATTCATCGTGTCCCAGATGTAGCTGTTTACCGAGGCTGCGTCGGCAACGCCCACCGCTACGGCTTCAATGGATTTACGTTGCGAACGGGTAAAGAAAGTGCGCCGGAAGAAGGTATCCGGGTTTGCGCCCGACTGCTTGATCTCGAATCTTGGAACGAGATATCCCACATTCGAGTACGGGTCGGTAAAAGCGAAAACCTTGCCCTTGAGGTCGAAGATCGTGCGAGTGGTCCGATCCGATTCCGGCACGATCAGGTAAGAGCGGTAGTAAGGCCGGCCGTGAAACAGCGGGGTGGCAAGCAAGCGGAAATCGGGGTTCGAGGTGACATGCGGACAATCGCATAGCCAGGCAACATCAATGCGCTGCTGATGCAGCAATTCCATGGTTTCCTGGTAACTGTCGCGCAGGACAAAGGTCACCGGCTGCTTAAGCTTGCGCTCAAGATAGGCGCGCCAATCCGCGATCAGGGCATGGCGTTCATTAAGGAAGGTTGGCGTCAACCCTATGCGTACTTGATCGGATGCAAAGGCGTGAATTGAGGCCGGCAATAAAATCAGGGCAGCCAGCAGGCTCATTAAACGCTTCAGCTTCATGTGCACTTGCAGCATGTCTATGCCTGGTCCTTGCCTTTTGTTACCCAACGGTAACGCAGAAAATCAATCGGGTTCTCGATGTTACAGATTGGTAACGTGATAATTGATGATAATCAAGCCTAAGCTGCTGATTTATTTGATGCCAATCAACCAAATTGGTCCCGCATGTTTACCGAATGGTGACGATGTCGTGCATGGCGTTCCCGGGAACCGGATTCCGGTATGTCCGCAGAGTTGCATTTTTGCATGGGTAAACAATGACTTGGCGTGGAGATTGGCGGTAGTTTGGTAGCTGGCGCATATTATGCTTCAGCAGCATCACACTCCTTTATTCGTACGAACATGAACTTGATAACAGTCTCCCCTGGTCAGATTCAAGACACGATGGCGCGCTTGAGCTATTTCGAAGGTTGGGAAAAGGACCAACTGGCGCGCCTGGCTGTGGGTGCCAAGCAAATCTCTCTGGCCAAAAAGGACTTGCTGGTTACCAAGGGTGATCGCATCCAGGCCATGTATGTCGTGATCAGCGGTCAAATCCGATTGTTCATTCCGCTATCGAATGGCGCTGAGCGCGTCATTTCTCTGGTCGAGAAGGGAGAGAGCTTCGGCGAACCTTGTCTGATTCAGAGTGAGCATTGTCCGTACAACGCGGCAGCCGGCAAAGATGCGCATGTGCTGGCCATCGATGCCATGGTCTATCGGCGTGAGTTGCATCACAGCACGTTTCTGGCCGAGCGTACCCTGGGCCTGATCTCGCAGCGTCTGCTGCATACCTTGCGCGACATTGAAATTTGCGCCCAGCCATCCAGTCTCCAACGCGTGGCGCATTACCTTTTGCATTTGCAACCCGCCGGCGAGTCGGTGACGCGCGAAATTCGCCTGCCGGCTTTGAAGCGGGACATTGCCGCCAAACTCGGGCTGAGTCAGGAAACCTTCTCTCGCATGCTGGCCTTCATGGCGCAGCAGGGTTTCATCCAGTTCACCGGCAGCCTGGTTCAGGTTGATGACTGGGCGCGCCTGCGTGGTCTCGCGTCGGCCGGATGTCCGATGGAAGTCAGCGACAAGAATTGATTCGCATCAACCCGAATGTGCGTTTTTCGGGACATGAATGTCCGGCAGGCCTGAATCTCCGCCCCCGTAGTTCCTTTGTACCTTTCAAACGGCCTGACTTCATCAGGTTCGTTGACCTTAACCGCGACATTGGAGGAGATACCATGCGCAGAAAGTCCATCTTGGCCCTGTTTGCCTGTCTGGGGCTGAGCAGCTTGCCGGCCCTGGCCGGCCCCACGGAAGACCTGGCCCGCACCTGTAACGGTTGTCACGGCCTGAACGGCGTCTCGGTTGGTCCGAGCATGCCCAGCATCGCCGGGCTGTCGGAGACCTACCTGAAGAACGTCCTGTTGCAGTGGAAGAGCGGCGAGCGCTACTCCGCCACCATGGGACGCCACGTCAAGGGCTACAGCGACGAAGAACTGAGCGCTCTGGCGGCCTACTACGCCAAACTGCCCTGGGTGCCCGTGGTTCAGAAGACCGATGCCAAGACCCTGGCCAAGGGCAAGGAAGCCACCGAGCGCTGCGAGACCTGCCACGGCGCCACCGGCAGCGAACCGGACGACGAAGAAACGCCGAAGCTGCATGGCCAGTGGGCGCAGTACATGGAACTCGAAATCCTCAAGTACCGCACCGAGTCGATCAAGATGCCGCACAAGAAGATGCGTACCAACTCCAAGAAACTGGATGAGGCCGATGTATCCGCCGTCGCCAAGTTCTATGGCGCCCAGAAAAAATAACCGGAGACGTACATGAACCCGATCAATCGCCGCAACTTCATCAAGGCTGCCATCGCGGCCGCCCCCGCCTCCGCCTTCCTCACCCTGCCTGGCACCGCGTACGCGGGCAAGAAAGCCAACATCGTCGTCGTCGGTGGCGGCTTCGGTGGCGCCACCGCCGCCAAATACCTCAAACTGATGGACCCGGCACTGAATGTCACTCTGGTTGAACGCCAGAAGACCTACACCTCCTGCCCCCTGTCGAACGAAGTCATCTCCGGCCACGGCAAGATCGAAGATTTGCAAACCGGCTACGACGGCCTCAAGAAGCGCGGCATCAACGTCATCTTCGACGACGCCACCGGCATTGACGCCGCCAAGAAAACGGTCAGCCTCAAGGGCGGCAAGACGCTGCAATACGACGCGCTTGTGCTTTCCCCCGGCATCGACTTCAACTATGCCGGCGTCGAGGGCTACAGCGAAGAACTCGCCAACACCACCCACCCGCACGCCTGGAAAGCCGGCCCGCAGACCCTGGCGTTGAAGAAGAAGCTGGAAGGCATGAAGGATGGCCAGACCTTCCTGCTCACCGTCCCGCCCGGCCCGTTCCGCTGCCCGCCCGGCCCCTACGAGCGCGCCTCGCAGGTTGCCAGCTACTTCAAGCACCACGGCATGAACAAATCGAAAGTAATCATCGCCGACGCCAACGACTCCTTCTCCAAGAAGGGATTGTTCGAACAAGCCTGGAAACTGCAATACCCCGGCATGATCGAATGGATCGCGGGCGCGGCCGGCGGCAAGGTCACCAAGTTCGACGCCAAGACCAACACCGCCTCAAGCGACTTCAACGACTTCAAGGGTGACTTGGTCAACATCATCCCGCCGCACCATGCCGGCGCGATTGCCAAGAACAACGGCCTGACCAACGACAAGGGCTGGTGCCCGGTGGACATGCTGACGATGGAGTCGACCATCCAGAAGGACATCTGGATTGTGGGTGACGCCTGCGTGCATGGCGAACTGCCGGTGTATGCCGCACCGAAGTCGGCGCACTCCGCCGCCACGCAAGCCAAGGTCGCGGCCGGCGCGATCATCGCCAAGCTCAACGGCCTGGCGGCGCCGGAACCGTTCTTCGTCAACACCTGCTACAGCATCACCGCGCCGGACTGGGGCTTCTCGGTCGTGCATATCTACCGGGTGAAGGAAGGCAAGCTGGTTTACATCAAGGAAGCCGGCGGCATCAGCCCGGTAACCATGGACAGCGAGGACGCCTTGAAACTCCAGCGCAAGCTGGAATCCGAGTACGCACAAGGCTGGCTGAAAAACATCATGGCGGACGCTTTCGCCTGATTTATATCGCTGTCATTTTGCAAAAGGAGCCCTATGCCGGACGCACGCGAGATTAACGACGTTTAACGACCCGGCGGCCGGTGCATCGTTGTCATGCAAAGACCGCCACCCAGAGAAAGACCTTCAAGGAGATGGACCATGAGAACAGGTAATTGGTTGGGCCGAATGGGAATGGGGCTGGCAGCGGCGCTATTCGCATTCGGTGTACAAGCGGCTGTGGATATCCCCGGCCCGAAAATGCCGCCGCCGGAGGCCGCCAAAGCGCCGCCGTTCCAGCCGGTGGATGGCAAGAAGTGTTTCTCCTGTCATGAGGACATCGAGGAATTCCACACCGGTGGTCGCCATGCCACGGTGAACTGCGTGCATTGCCACGACAATGCCGCCGAACACCAGAAACTGGCCAAGCAGAAGGACATTGGCGTGCGTCCGAATACCATCACGGACCATCGCGCCTGCGCGACTTGCCACGTCGAGCAATACAACACCTTCGTGCAGCCCAACCTCGAATCGCACGCCCGAGTCGAAAAGGCGACGACCAAGAGTCGCTCGCCGCTGTTCGACAAACTGATGGAAGGCTACGGCTTCACCAAGGAACATGCCGAGCCGCGCTCGCATGCCTTCATGCTGGTGGACCAGTGGGTTGTCGACCGCGCTTTCGGCGGCCGCATGCAGTTCAAGGACTGGACCTATATCAACAAAGCCGAACTGGCCGCCAACAGCGCCTGGAACGTGGTTGTTGACCGCGAGCCATCGACCTCCGACCAGAAGTCCTTCATGCGCCAGAGCGCTACCGCCGTGAACCCCGTCTGCATGAATTGCAAGACGCAGGATCACATCCTGGACTGGAAATACATGGGTGAGAAAGACCCACGCGCCAAGTGGGATCGTACTTCCAAACCGGTTGAATTCGCCCGCGCCATGAAACATCCGCTGAACTGCTTCATGTGCCATGACCCGCACTCAGCCGGTCCGCGCGTCGTGCGCGATGCGTTGATTCAGGCCGTGGTCGATCGCGGTGAAGGCACCTACCCGATGGACCCGGTGAAGAGCACGCAGACCACCATGAAGAAGGTCACCTTCCAGCGCGACGGCAAGGACTTCCGCGCCATCGGCATCCTGAACAAGGCCGACTCCAACCTGATGTGCGCCCAGTGCCACGTCGAGTACAACTGCGGCCCCGGCTTCGATTGTTCCGACCCGGCCAATCCGAAGTACATCACCATGGCCGACCCGCGCACCAACCTGTTCACCTGGGTGAACGTGTTCGGCTACAAGGAAAAGATGGTCGGCCAGAACAAGTTCAAGGACTTCAAGCATGCGTCCACCGGCGCCCTGCTGCCCAAGATCCAGCACCCGGAAATGGAAACCTACTGGGGCTCCAAGCACGAGAAGGCTGGCGTCGAATGCAAGGACTGCCACATGACCAAGACCCGCGCCGCCAACGGCAAGGTGACCACCAATCACCAGCAGATGTCGCCGCGCTATCGTCTGAAGGAGTCCTGCCTGACCTGCCACAAGGACTGGACCGAAAAGGATGCCAAGTACCACCTGGAAGCCATCCAGAACTACTCGCGCGGCAAGATGGCCAAGGCCGAGTTCTGGCTCGCCAACCTGATCGACTGGATCAACAAGGCGAAGGAAGCCGGCGTCTCCAAGGAAGTCATGGAGAAAGCCTATGACTTCCAGTACGACGGCAACCTGTATTGGGAATGGTGGACGGCCGAGAACTCCGACGGCTTCCATAACCCGGACGCGGCGCGTGAGTCACTGACCCGCTCGATCGACGCTTCGCAGGCCGGCATCAAGATGCTGAAGGAAGAACTTGCCAAGCTGAAGGCCCCGGTAGCGGCCCCGGTAGCGGCCAAGTAAAGCTCGTCAGGCTGCGCAAAGGGAGCGGAGAAATCCGCTCCCTTTTTTTGTGGATTTAACGGTATCCAATGAAAACCAAGGGTGCAGGCCTGGCATCCCAAGCGAGATTCGACGACCAATCCAGGTCAGTGCTGTCTTATCCGCGCAATTCGGCGATGTGGTGCAGCACAGGCGTGATTACCGGTTCGATCTTGCGCCGCATCAGCGAGCCGATGGCGGTGGAACGGGCGAAGATCGTCTTCACTTCGCTGTCGTTGCAGTGCGCCAGGCGGACTGCGGCTTCGAGCTTGGAGGCGTAGCGCTGGCAGGCGTCGCTCAGCGGTTGATCGAGCTGATTCCAGTCGAGGCCGGCGGAAAAATAGCGGCCGATGGCGTTCAGCGTGCGGCTGACCACTTCCTGTGTTTCCGGGCGTTCGAGGACTTCACCGGCGGCGTCGAGAAAGGTCTGGCCCTGGCTGGATAGCGCGCGTTCCAGTGCGACCGCTGCGGGATGGCCGGCGGCGAGGATGTCGGCAAGGTCTGCGCTTGTGACGGCATGCCGGGTGTGAGCGGCGAGCGGCAGCGGCAAATTGCCGGCGGCCATTTCCAGAAATGCAACATAGTGGGTATTGCTGCGCCGGCCCCACTTCCACATGGTTTCCAGCCCGGCCGGGGTGGCCGCCCGGGAATGGATCAGCACGGCGATGGTGTCGATGATGCCAAGGTGATCGTCCTGCAGAAACGGCAGGTGCTCGACCAGGAAATCGGCCAGCACGCGGCCCATCGGACCGCACGCGACGGCGTCGCGGCTGAGCATCAGGCGGGCGTTTTCGATGGTCGGTTGCGTCCACCAGGCATGACGCGCCAGCTCATCGGTGAGGCCGGGCGAGTGCACCACGGCGACCACGGCCTCCGGTTCGCCGGTGAGCAGCAGCTTGCCCAAATTGACGCCAGCCATCTGTCCATGACGCGTCCAGCGAGTCAGAAAGACGGGATAACCACCCGGCGAACCGAGTGCATGGCCGGAGAGCAATTCACGAATCTGGCGCAGGTATTTGTCCTCGCGGCAGTTGGGGCAGAGCGGAATACTGGCCTCGCCCTTGTCGGTCAGGGCGTGAAGTGTCAGGTTCGATTCGTCGATGCGGATCGCCTTCAGATCCTGCGCCAGCAGGACTTGCAGGCGAAAGTTGTCTTCCGGGGAAAGCCCGTCGCTCATGCGCTCAACTTCTCGAAACACTTCGCAGCGGCGGCAATCGTGGCGTCGATGTCGGCATCGCTGTGTGCGGCGGAAACGAAGCCGGCCTCGAACGCCGAAGGTGCCAGGTAGATGCCTTCGTGCAGCATCAGGTGGTAGAAGCGGTTGAAGCTTTCCTTGTCGCTCTGCATGACTTCGGCGTAGGACGTCGGCGGTGTGGCGCGGAAGTAGACGCCGAACATGCCGCCGACCGAGTCGGCGCAGGCGATGATGCCGGCATCGCGCGCGGCGGCAGTGAGTCCTTCGCACAGGCGTCGGGTTTTTGCGGCAAGTGATTCATGGAAGCCGGGCGCGGAAATCTTCTCCAGCGTCTTCAGGCCGGCCGCAACGGCGACCGGGTTGCCGGACAGCGTGCCGGCCTGATACACCGGGCCGAGCGGCGCCAGCTTGTCCATGATCTCGGCCCTGCCGCCGAAGGCGCCGACCGGCAGGCCGCCGCCGATGACCTTGCCCAGCGTGGTCAGATCCGGCGTGATGCCGTAAAGACCTTGCACTGAACCTTTACCGACGCGGAAGCCGGTCATCACTTCATCGAAGATCAGCACTGCGCCGTACTTCGTGCAGTTCTCGCGCAGGCATTCGAGGAAGCCGGATTTCGGCTTGATCAGGTTCATGTTGCCGGCGACCGCTTCGACGATGATGCAGGCGATCTCGTTGCCCTTGGCTGCAAATAGTTGGTTGACCTGGTCGATGTCGTTGTAATCCAGCACCACGGTATGGCCGGAACAGTCGGCCGGCACGCCGGCGGAACTCGGTTGGCCGAAAGTCAGCAGGCCGGAGCCGGCTTTCACCAGCAGGCTGTCGGCGTGGCCGTGGTAGCAGCCCTCGAACTTCACCAGCGTGTCGCGGCCGGTGTAGCCGCGCGCGACGCGGATCGCGCTCATGGTGGCTTCGGTGCCGGAAGACACCAGACGCAGTTTTTCCAGGCTGGGCAGCATTTCGACCAGCTTTTCCGCCATGCGCAGTTCCATTTCGGTCGGGGCGCCGAAGCTGAGGCCGAGCGCGGCGGTGTCGCAAACGGCTTTGACCACGTCGGCATCGGCGTGGCCGAGGATCAGCGGCCCCCAGGAACCAACGTAATCGAGGTAGGACTTGCCATCCGCATCCCATACCCGGCTGCCGGCGCCCCTGGCGAAGAAGCGTGGTGTGCCGCCGACCGAGCGGAAGGCGCGCACCGGCGAGTTGACGCCGCCGGGGATGAATTTCTGGGATTGTTCGAACAGTTCGTCGTTGCGTGAAGTCATCGGGAGCCTTTGTCGGTTGCTTGGAAAAGTGAGGTGAATTTTAAGGCAGCTTGTTGCGGGTCCGGCGCGTCGTAGAGCGCGCTGATCACGGCCAGCAGGTCGGCGCCGGCAGCGATCAGGCCGGCCGCGTTGGCGTGGGTGATGCCGCCAATGGCGCAGATCGGCAGGCCGGTCGAATGCCTGGCGGCGGCAATCAAGGCCGGATCGGCGCGCTTGGCGTGTGGTTTGGTCGGCGACGCGAAGAAGCTGCCGAAGGCGAGGTAATCGGCCCCCGCCCTGGCTGCAACCAGCGCCAGGGGCAGGCTCTGGTAGCAGGACGCGCCAAGAACCCTGCCGGGGCCGGCGGCATCAAGCCTGGCTCGGGCAACGGCGAGGATGCCGTCGTCCTCGCCCAGATGCACGCCGTCGGCTGCGCAGAACAACCCCAGATCGAGATCGTCATTGATGATCAGCCGGGCGTCATATTTGCGGGTCAGGCCGCGCAGCGCGACCGCCTGTTCCTGGCGCTGCTCCTCCGTAGCCTGCTTGTTACGGTATTGCAGGATGCGACAGCCTGCGCCGAGGATGGCTTCGGTGGCGGTTAGCAATCGTCGCGTATCGGTCCAGTCCGGCGTGATGGCATACAAGCCATGCGGGCGGGCATCAGTCTTCATCATCCCCGCGCACCCAGTAAAGGCGATCCGGAATGAACTGGCCCATGCCTGGGCGGTAGGCGTTCTTCAGCGTCTGATAGGTGTATTCCTGCGCTTCCTTGACCGCTTCCGAGACATCCTGTCCCAGCGCCAGCAGGGCGGCAATGGCGGAGGCCAGCGTGCAGCCGGAGCCGTGGTAGGAGCCGGGCAGGCGATCCCAGTTCAGCCGATGCACGACGCCGCGCGTGTTGTACAGCGTGTTGGAAACCTGTGCGCCCTGCTCATGCGCGCCGGTGATCAGGATGTACTCGCAGCCCATGTCGATCAGGCGGCGGGCGCATTCGGACAGTTCGGGGTCGTCGTTTTCTTCGTCCGGGTTTTCCGCCAGCCGGCGTGCTTCCAGGCTGTTCGGAGTCAGGATGCTGGCCTGCGGCAGCAGCAGGTCGCGCAGCGCGTCGAGCAGTTCCTCGTTGGCCAGCGGGTCGCCGCGACCCGAAGTGAGCACCGGGTCGAGCACGAGCGGAATGTCGGGATAGTCGGAGACGATTTCGGCGATCGCGGCGACCGCCTCGACGCTGCCGATCATGCCGATCTTGATCGCCGCGACCGGCATGTCTTCCAGCACGCTGCGCGCCTGGTCGGCGATCCAGTCGGCATCCATCGGCATGAAATCATCGACGCCGACAGTGTCCTGCACGGTCACCGCAGTGACCACGGAAAGCGGGTGGCAACCCATGCTGGCCAGGGTCAGGATATCGGCTTGCAGGCCGGCGCCTCCGGTTGGATCGGTGCCGGCAAAAACCAGCACGGCGGGCATGGGCGCTATGGACATGGGGAAAACCTTGGCGTGGGGAGTAAGAGTTGGCAGAATCGGGCAGAATCCGATTCTCACATAAGTCATTTCTACCTGCCCGGACTGCGCATGGAATATCGAACCTGGATGTGTGTGGTATGCGGCTTCATTTATGACGAAGCCAAGGGCTTGCCGGACGAGGGTATCGCTCCCGGCACGCCTTGGCGGGATGTGCCGGTTAACTGGACTTGTCCCGAATGCGGGGCGCGCAAGGAAGATTTCGAGATGTTGGCGATATGATTTAGCTCGCTTTGATCTGGCATGACTTGACGCCGGATTCGGTTTCGCAATCTGCGGGTGGATGGAGGACAGACATGAAAATATGTTGGTTAGCGTCGTTTTTTGCGGCCGTGCTGGCATTCAATGTCCAGGCGGCCAACGATCTGGTTCTGAATGTGACCCTGGACTACGACCAGGAGCGTGATCACGTTGCAACCCAGACTGTTTTCAATGATCTCGCCAAGCATCTCTCCGGCGCGGTCGGTCAACCGGTCAAGCTGATCATGACGCAGAACGCGGAACGGGTCGGTGAACGGGTTCGGACCGGCAGTTATTCCATTCTTTTGGCCCCATCCCAGTTGATTGGCCTTGCCTTGCGTCATGGCTACAGCCCCATCGCCAAGTCCAGTCAGGGCGCACGCGTGTTGCTGCTGGCGACCAAGGCGTCACAAGTGCGCAACCTTGAAGGCGCGCGCGGCAAGCGGGCGGCCTTGCCGCACCGTGAGTCTCTGGTCAGCTTTCTGGTCAATGGAGAATTGAATGCGCGTGGTGCATCCGCGAAATCCTATTTCGGTCAAATCAACTACATGACCAAATATGCCGCCGTGCTCTACGCCATGGAAATTGGTCAGGCGGACCTGGTGGCGGTGAAGGAGGATGCCGCCAAGGACTGGATTGCGAAACGCAGCGATGTGGTTGTCGCGCACGCATTTCCGAATGTTCCGGCGGCAGGGGTGGTGGTGAACGACAAGATCGACACCGCGACGCGGGACAAGTTGCGACTGGCGTTCGGCCAGTTGGGCAAGGATATCGAAGCGCGCATGTTGCGTCTTAAGCTGGGCGGGTTTGTCGCGGCCGAGATGACCGATTTCGACTATGTTCTGAAACGGGGTTCCTACAGTCCGGAAGTGTTGTCCGGGGCGACGATTCCCACGGCCGAGCAGGTCAAGAAACTGATGGGGCAGGGGGTGTTGCTGGTCGATGTCAGACCGCAGGCCCATTACCGCGAGGCGCATATTCCCGGCGCGATCAACTTGCCCTATCAGATGAATAGTCCGAAGGAAGTCGATTACGATGACGCTGTCGATGCATTCGATCTGTCCCGATTGCCTAAGGACAAGAGCGCCCCGATCATTTTTCAGTGCAACGGCCCCGAATGCTGGTACAGCTACAAGGCCGCGCGTTATATGCTGAAACGAGGCTACACCAAGATTTACTGGTTCCGGACCGGATTGCCAGCCTGGAAAGCAGCGGGCTATCCCTTGCGTCAGGGTGCTTGAACAGGGTAAGACAACAAACAGCATGCAAGGAGGCAGCTTGAATATTGTCAATAACGGCGCCATTGAATTGACTGGCGCCAGGGTAATGGTGATCGACGACAGCAATACCATTCGTCGAAGCGCCGAAATTTTTCTGCTCAAGGCAGGCTGCGAGGTCATTCTTGCCGAGGACGGATTCGATGCCCTGGCCAAGATTGCCGACCATCAGCCTGAAGTCATTTTTGTCGACATCATGATGCCGCGTCTGGATGGTTATCAGACATGCGCACTGATCAAGAAAAACCCGCGCCTGCGCGAGATTCCGGTGATCATGTTGTCGAGCAAGGATGGTTTGTTCGACCGCGCGCGCGGTCGTCTGGTCGGCTCGGATGAATATCTCACCAAGCCATTCACCAAAGACACGTTGCTGGAGGCGGTGCGCCGCCACCGGCCGCAAAGTGCTTAACGGTACAGTCAGGAAAAGCCATGCCGGTCAAAAAAGTATTGATCATTGACGACTCGCCCACCGAGCGGTTCTATCTGAACGATGTACTGCGCAAGCAGGGTTACGAAGTGATAACTGCGGAAAGTGGCGAACTGGGCATCGCGGTCGCCAAGCAGGAGAAGCCGGACCTGATTCTGATGGATGTGGTCATGCCCGGCCTGAACGGGTTTCAGGCCACGCGCCAGCTTTCGCGCAACCCGGAAACCCAGTCAATACCGGTCATCATGTGCACCACCAAGGGACAGGAAACGGACCGTGTCTGGGGCATGCGCCAGGGCGCGATCGACTATCTGGTCAAGCCGGTAGTGGCGGAAGAGTTGATCGCCAAGGTGAAGGCGCTCGGCTGATGCAAGAAAAACAAAGCCTGCGCGAGTTTCAAACGCAACTTGCCGAGAAACTCAAACTCGCGCAAGGATCGAACGAGGTCTCGTCGAAGCTTGGATTCACTGCGGGTGGCAAGAACTGGCTGGTCGACCTTGATCAGGTCAACGAAGTCGTTACGGTAGCCGGTTTGACCGAAGCGCCCTGGGCGCATCCCTGGTTTGTCGGCGTCGCCAGCGTACGCGGCGCGTTGTATGGTTGTACCGATCTGGCTGCTTTTCTTGGTCTGGCCGAACCGATGCCTGCCGGCGAGTCCCGCCTGCTGCTGGCGCATCCTCGGTTTGGCGTCAATGCGGCGCTGAGGATAGAACGAGCCCTGGGCTTGCGGGCGTTGTCCGATCTGGTCCCGGAACCTCTGCCGGACGCTGCCGCTGCATGGGAAATTTCGCATTGGCGTGGCGCGGACGATCAGATCTGGATCGAAATCAGCATGCAGAAACTGGTTGCTTTGCCTGGTTTTCTGGAAGTCGGTTTGTGATGGTTTGCTCAATGGACAGATTTGAGCACGTTGCTTTCAGTGGTTACTTTGGAGAGGACTCGCAATGGCGATGAGTAAGCCGAACATGGCTATCGGCAATGTATTCGGACGCTTGTCCGAGCGCTTCGGTTCGGGCGTCGGACAGGTCGCAAATCGCTGGATGTCACTCGATCCCGACCAGATCCCGTTGCTCTGTCGGTTCAACCCGGCGCGCAGGCAGTCGGTGTTGATCGCTACCCTGCTGGTCTCGTTGTTCCTGTCCGGTTTGCTGATTGTCTGGAATACCGTGCAGGTTGGTAATCGAGCCGAATACATTGAAATCGCAACCCGTTTGCAGATGTTGTCGCAGCGTTATACCAAGACCGCGCAACAGGCGGTCCTGGGCAACAAGTTTGCCTTCGGACAACTGGATGACAGCCGCAAGGCTTTTGCTGACGGCCTCAATACCTTGATAGATGGTGGCGCCAGCGTGCCCTCTTCGCCCGGATTCATTCAGGCCGATCTGGGCCAGTTGAAAAAGCGATGGGATACCTCGAAAAAGGACATTCAGTTCCTCGTTGCGCAGCAAAGCATGCTGGTCCAGCTTGGTCAGGCCATGAACGAAATCAACCAGCGCAACAATGAACTGCTCGACCTGACCGAACAGGTTGTCGCATTGTTGCCGGCGGATTCGAAGAAACAGCTTGCCTTCGCCAACCAACAGGCGTTGTGGACCCAGCGCATGGCGAAAAACGCCAACGCGCTGATGTCTTCCGATGTCATCAATCCAGAAACGGCCTACCAGCTTGGTCAGGACTTGAATACCTTCCGCGAGGTCTTGAACGGCTTGAAGGAAGGTAGTTCAACACTGGGCGTGGTGGCCGTCGGCGATACCGATGCGCGGGAAAAGTTGCTTGAACTGGAGGAAGTCTTCACCCGCTTCGAATCCCAGGCCGGCCAGATCCTGAAGAGCATGCCGCAGTTGGTGGAAGCGAAACGGGCAGCGCGCGAGATTTTCGATGAATCCGAACAGTTGTTGACGTTGACTCAGCGCGTGACCGAACGCTACCAGGGAATGGGCAGCGGCATCTATCTGCTGTTGACCGTTGCGTTCAGCTTGCTGGCGCTAGGCTCATTGCTGTTGCTGGGTGTTCTCAACGTGCGGGAAGCGCAGCGTCGCGCGGAAAACGCTGCGCAGGAGAATCAGCGTAATCAGGACGCCATTTTGCGTTTGCTGAATGAAATGGGCGATCTGGCGGAAGGCGATTTGACCGTGCAGGCGACGGTTACTGAAGACATTACCGGCGCTATTGCCGACTCGGTCAATTACGCCATTGAGGAGTTGCGCATGCTGGTCCAGGGTATCAACCGCGCCGCTCAGCAGGTTACCCAAACGACAACCGATGCCCGCTTGAGTTCGGAGCAGCTGCTTGCCGCAGCCGAACAGCAATCGCAACAGATTGGCGAGACCACTGCGGCGGTCACCCAGATGTCGAGCTCCATCGTGCAGGTTTCGCGGAGCGCTGCCGAGTCGGCGCGGGTGGCAAATCAATCCCTGGATACCGCGCGGCGCGGCGGCGATTCGGTGCGTGGCGCCATTGCCGGCATGAACGCCATTCGCGACCAGATTCAGGAAACATCCAAGCGCATCAAGCGACTTGGTGAGTCCTCCCAGGAGATTGGCGAAATTGTCGATCTGATTTCGGAAATTACCGAGCAGACCAATATTCTTGCCTTGAATGCCGCTATTCAGGCTGCGGCCGCAGGCGAAGCGGGGCGCGGATTCAGTGTCGTGGCGGAAGAAGTGCAACGCCTCGCCGAGCGCTCCGCGAAGGCAACGCGCCGCATCGGCGCCATTGTGAAAACCATTCAGAGCGATACCCAGGATGCCGTCAACGCGATGGAGTCTTCTACCCAGGGTGTGGTGGAAGGAACAGTGCGTTCGGACGCTGCCGGAAGTTCGCTGGCCGAGATCGAAACCGTTTCCGATCAACTTGCCGGCTTGATCCAGAGTATTTCCGAAGCTACCCGGGCGCAGGCGGATACCGCCGAGCAGATCGCCGGGAATATGCAACGCATTCTCGAAGTCACCGGACAGGCCTCCACTGCCGCGCGCGGCAGCGCCAGCTCGATTGGTCAACTGGCGGTGCTGTCGAACGAACTGAAAGTCTCGGTATCGGGCTTCAAGCTCTGAACTGCGCCGAGTAGAACGCCAAGACCGTGCCAACGAACAACTGTCAGGATGGATCGCCATGAGCGCTGAGTCGGAATTTGATCTGGGTTCGCTCACATGGGTGAAGGGTGAGCTCGATAACGCGCTGGAGGCCGCGCGCGTGGCGCTGTCCGACTGGAATGGCGAGGACGGCAACCCGCTCAAGGCTGCGGCGGCACATCTGCACCAGGTCTATGGCGCGCTCCAGATTGTTGACTTGCAGGGGGTGTCGCAAGTCGCCAACGAGACCGAGCGGCTGTTGGCCGAAATGGTCGCGCGGGCTGACCTGCGCAACCAGGAATCGGCCGCGATCGTCCTGCACGCGATCGCCGCATTGAAAGCCTATCTTGATGAACTGATGGCGGGCGGGCTGCATGCCGAACTGAAGCTTGCTCCCACGCTGCATGGGGTGATGACGCGACGCGGTGCGGATGCGCCGCCGCCAAGCGAGTTGTTCTATCCGGATACCAGTGTTCGCGCGCCGCGCGACGCACCTGAAGTGGTGCGGGATGATATCGAACGCAACAAGGTGTTGCGAAGTGCGCGCCTGCAGTACCAGAAGGGGCTGTTGCTGTTGCTGCAGAACAAGGATGCGATGGGTGGGCTGATGCAGATGCATAGCGCAGTCAGCCTGTTTGAAAAGATGGCCCCTGGCGCTGCGCAATACACCTTCTGGTGGACAGCGGCGGGTCTTATGGAAACATTGCGCCGAGGCGGCGTGCCGACCGATTTCTGGCTCAAGAGACTGTGCGGTCGCATCGATCTGCAAATGCGTCGATTGATGGAAGGATCGCGCCAACTCGCGGATCGTCTGTTCCGTGACGTGTTGTTCCACATGGCGCAGGATGCTTCTCCCGGAGGGCGCGCCGCGCAGGCGAAGGAGCTGTTCAGCCTGGCGCACTATTTCCCCAGCCAGGAAACCAGTGCGGATGCCGCAGCGCGAGTTCTGCTGACGACATTGCGCGACAACCTGGCCAGCGCCAAGGATCACTGGATTCGCTATTGCGCCGGCCACACCGAGAGCCTGCAACCCTTCCAGCATGCCGGACTTGCCCTGTTCGAGGCCGCGACGCACCTGCCCAACCCGAACATGCAGGCGTTGACCCGCATCGTGCAGGCGGTGGCGAAGCGCCTGCCAGGCGAGGCCGACGCCACCCAGAACGAAGCCTTGCAGTTGGAGATGGCGACAGCGCTTCTGCTTGCGCAGAACGCGGCCGAACACTTTGCTGCACTGGACGACGAATTCGCGCGACAGGCCAACACCCAGGCGATGCGATTGCAGGCCGCCATCGACCCGCATTTCGATACTTCGACGATCCCCGCCGTCCCGATGCTCGACGAGATATCGCGAGCGGCGCAGGAAAAGCTGGTTGTAGCGCAGGTAACGCAGGAAATTCAGGCCAACCTGAACCAGGTCGAGATCATCCTCGACCGTTTCTTCCGCGATGCCAGCGATCGCGCCGGCATGCCGATGGCGCCGAATCTGATGAAGCAGATTCTCGGCGCGCTCAATATTCTGCAACTGGATGTCGCCGCCGATCTGGTCCGCGAAGCGATCAAGCGGATCGAACATTTCACAGTCGCCGAGGCGCCGGGCGAATCGCATTTCATCGCACCGGAAAATCTCAACTGGGTGGCGGAAGCGCTGTCCACCCTTGGAATTTATCTCGATGCGCTGAGACACGGTCGCGATGACAGCAATACCTTGACCGGTTTGCTGGCGCGGCCGGAAGTTGTTGTACGGCCGGAAGTGTCGGTAGAGGAGCAGATCCGAACCGATACCGATCGCATCAAGGAAAACCTGCGGCAATGGAATGAAACGGGTGGGGATGCGCAAGCGCGCGAGGCGCTCAGATCTGATCTAGTCCAGCTTGTGCGTGATGCCGATCTGGTCGGAGACGCAGCCCTGCGTGCTCAGGCGGATGCCGCCATCAGGGCGCTGGCGGCCGAAAGTGCTGGCGAGCATCCAACGCAGGCGGTCATTCAGGCCGTGCAAGGCATTGGTGCCGAGGCTGTGGTCGAGGCGCCCGCACCCAGCCCCGAATCGGTTCGCCTGGCTTCCGCGTCGGATGAAGATGTCGATCAGGAAATGCTGAGCACCTTCATCGAGGAGGCGCATGAAGTGCTGGGCAATGTCATCGCCCAGGTCGTGCGGCTGAATGTCAGCCCATACGACAAGGATGCATTCACGTCGATCCGACGCAGCTTCCATACCATCAAGGGAAGTGGTCGCATGGTCGGATTGACCGATCTCGCGGAACCGGCCTGGGAAGTCGAGCAGACGCTCAATCTCTGGCTGCGCGATGAAAAGGCTCCCAGCGCTGAAATGCTCGATTTCCTCGAATCCGCAGCGAATACCTTCCTGGTCTGGGTGATCGAACTGGAAGAACAAGGCCAGGTTCGGGTTGAATCGGCCGCCCTGATCAACGGCGCGCGAAAATTGCGTGGTGACCAAACAGCGGTCGACAGTTCGGAGAGTCCGCCCCCAAAACCTGAAGCCGGCGTTGCGGCGCAATCTGGCCAAGCCGCCGGCGAAAATCAGGCAGTCACGCTGTCCCCTGTCCGGGATCTGCCTGAGGAGTCTGCGGCATCCAGGCCGGAAGCCGAAGCTGCGGCAGAGAGCGAGGTAAGCATCGAAGGGCACCTGCTGCCGGCCGAACTGTTCGCCATCTTTACCGCTGAAGCGGAGCAGCGCCTGTCCGATCTGACCGCAGCCCTTGTCGAGATGGCGCCGGGCCAGAGACCCGCTGCCTGGGAATCCTTCCTGCGCTCCGCCCATACATTGGCCGGCATTTCCCGCACCACCGGCTTCATGCCACTGTCCGAAGCGGCGCATCAAGTCGAAGTCTGGGCGGGACAGTGGCCGGACAAGACGGTGCCGTTAAGCGATACCGTGGTGCGCCATGTCAATGACGCAGTTGTTCCGTTGCGACGGGCTGTCGAAGGCATTCTGGCGCGGCGCTTCCCGGCTCCGATGCCGGAAGTCGCCGAGTCGCTGGCGCTGACGCACGCGATGCTTGAAGCCGAGCCCGAGGTAGTGTTGCCAGCGGAACCGGAAGCAACGATTCCTCCCGAGACTGAAACCGAAACTGAAATCGAAACGCCGGCTCCTCCACAAGCCGGAGCACCGGCCGTGACGGTCAGTGCGGAGCCGCCACAGGTTGCGGCCGCACCGGTGCATGTGCCGGCAGCCCCGGCGCATGATGAACTGGATGAGCAACTGCTGCCGGTCTTCCTTGAGGAAGCAGCCGAGCTTCTGCCGCGCATCGGCAGCGTGCTGCGGCAATGGCGCGCATCGCCGGACAAGCAGGATGTGCGCGATGCGCTCAAGCGTGCCTTGCATACCTTGAAGGGTTCTGCGCGCATGGCGGGTGCGATGGTGCTGGGCGAGGCCGTGCATGGCCTGGAAACCCGGGTCATCGAACGCGGCGAAGAGCCCGCGACCGCAGCCTATCTTGATACGCTGGAAACGGCCTATGACCATTTCACCGATCTGATCGAGCATCTGAAGGTCGGTGATGCCGTGCCCGAGGCGCAGCCGGAGGCCGGCGAGGCGGAAGCAGCGGCGGATCAGGATACAGATGCGGCCACGCCGCAGTCGCCGGCGCCGGCCACGCCGGCAGCGCGCCTTGACGCCGAGATGCGCACGCGCCAGTCGTTGCGCCTCAAGTCCGACATCATGGATACCCTGCTCAATGAAGCCGGTGAAGTCGCCATCGCGCGGGCGCGCATTGAAAACGTACTGTCATCCTACAAGCAGACCGCGCAGGAACTGGCCTCCAACGTCGATCGGCTGCGTGCGCAGTTGCGCGAGCTCGAAATCCAGGCCGAATCGCAAATGCACTCGCGTCTGTCGCAAGTCGATGAGGGCCATTTCGATCCGCTCGAATTCGATCGCTTCACGCGCCTGCAGGAACTCACCCGCCTGATGGCGGAAAGCGTCAACGACGTTTCCACCGCGCAGGACAACCTCCTTTCCGGCCTCACCGAAACCGACAACGCACTGCTGCTGCAATCGCGCATGACGCGAAACCTGCAGCAGGAACTCATGCATATCCGCATGGTGCCGCTGGATACCCTGGCCGAGCGTCTTTACCGCGTGGTGCGACAGACCGCCAAGGAAACCGGGCGCAAGGCGCAGCTGGAAATCGATGGCGGACAGACCGAAATGGACCGTGCCGTGCTCGACAAGATCGCCGCACCGCTTGAACACCTGGTACGCAATGCGGTTGCGCACGGGATTGAAGAGCCCGACCAGCGCACCCGTGTCGGCAAGGCGGAATATGGCGAGTTGCGTTTGTCGGCGCGCCAGGAAGGGAATGAAATCGTCATCAACCTCGCCGACGATGGCGCCGGCATCGATCTGGCTGCGGTGCGTGAGCAGGCCGAGGCGCGCGGCTGGTTGAAGCCGGGTGAAGTTGTCGGGCCGGACCAAATCGAACAGTTCCTGTTCCGCTCCGGTTTCTCCACCGCCAAACTGGTCACAGAAGTCGCCGGGCGCGGAGTCGGCCTCGATGTCGTCAAGAACGAGATCGCCGGCATCGGCGGTCGCGTCAAGCTGGAGACCGAAGCCGGCAAGGGCGCGCGGTTCACCATCCGTCTGCCGCTGACTCTGGCGTTGACGCAGGTTGTACTGGCCCGCGCCGGCGGCCAGACCTGGGCGCTGCCGGCGTCGCTGGTCACGCTGGTGCGCGAATTCAAGGTCGAGCAGGTACAGGCCCTGCACGATGTCGGTTATCTCGAACTGAATGGCGAACACTTTCCTTTGCGAACGCTGGCCGAACTGGTTGGCCGCAAGGCGCAGCCGGGCGACAGCCGTTACCGCACGGTGCTGCTTCTGCATGCCGGCGCGCAACGATTGGCGGTGCGCGTCGATGCGATGGAAGGCAACTTCGAGGCGGTGGTCAAGAATATCGGTCCGCAACTGGCGCGGATCGCTGGAATCAGCGGCGCCACGGTGCTTGGCGATGGCCGCGTCGCGTTGATCATCAACCCGTTCCAGCTGGCCGAGCGCGCGCCTGTGGAGGAAATCGAGCGCGAACCGGAAAGCGTCGATCTGGCGCCACTGGTCATGGTGGTGGACGATTCGTTGACCGTGCGCAAGATCACCACCCGCTTCCTGCAACGCGAGGGCTATCGTGTCTGTACCGCGCGCGATGGCGTCGAAGCGCTGGAAATGCTGGAAGACGAAATGCCGGCGGTCATGCTGCTGGATATCGAAATGCCGCGCATGGATGGTTTCGAAGTCGTCCGCCATGTCCGCTCCAGCGGTGTGACACGCCATCTGCCGATCATCATGATCACCTCGCGCACGGCCGACAAACATCGCAGCCACGCGCTTGACGCCGGTGTCGACGCCTATATGGGCAAGCCCTATCAGGAAGACGAGCTGCTCGGCGAGATCCAGCGTCTGGCCAGGCAGACCGTGGCGGCTTGATCGGGGCGGGTGGCAGGTTCGTGCTATTCGGGCTATCAGGCCGAATCGAATACAGCAGGACTTTTGCAAGTAAGCACTAGAATCGCCGCCACCCATCAATCAAGAAAGTACCGTTGTGGATATCCCTCTCCTGCTCAAGGCCTTCATTCTCGGCATTCTCGAAGGCCTGACCGAATTTTTGCCGGTGTCGAGTACCGGCCACCTGATCATCGCCGGCAGTTTGCTCGGCTACACCAACGAACAGAGCAAGGTATTCAAGATCGTCATCCAGTTGGCTGCCATCCTGGCGATCTGCTGGGACTATCGCGACCGCCTGGTGCATGTCGTCGCCGGCCTCAAGAGCGATGTCGCAGCGCGTCGTTTCAGCGGCCACATCATGCTGGCCTTCCTGCCCGCCGCCGTGCTGGGCGTTCTGTTCCACAGCAGCATCAAGTTCTATCTGTTCAATCCGATCACGGTCGCCGGCGCGCTGATCGTAGGTGGCCTGGTCATTCTGTATCTGGAAAAGCGCGCCTATCACCCGAGCATTCATGAAGTCGATGCGATGTCCTGGCAGGTTTCGCTGAAAGTCGGTTTCGCCCAGGCCATGGCGATGTTCCCCGGCGTTTCGCGCTCGGGCGCGACCATCATGGGTGGTCTGATCTTCGGGCTCAGCCGCAAGGCCGCCGCCGAGTTTTCCTTTTTCCTGGCCATCCCGACCATGCTGGCCGCGACGGTGTACGACGTTTACAAGAACTGGGATCTGCTGCGCCTGGATGACCTGCCGGTATTCGCGGTGGGTTTCGTCGCCTCGTTCTTTGCTGCCATGCTGGCGGTGCGCGCGTTCATCCATTACGTTTCCAGTCACAGCTTCGTGCCGTTCGCCTGGTATCGCATCGTGTTCGGCAGCCTCATTCTGGCGACCGCCTACTTCGGGCTGGTCGACTGGTCGGACGCAAAATAACAACCTTGCGGCCAACTATTTCGCTGTCACTCCCGCTCAGGCGGGAATCCAGATCGTTCATCCGACTTTACGAGTTTGCTCATGTGGTTCAAGAACCTCTCCGTCTATCGCCTTCCCGCCAATCTCTCGCTCGACCTCGCCAAACTGGAAGAAAGCCTCGCGCGCAATGCACTGCAACCCTGCGGCAACATGGACAAGGAGAGCCAGGGCTGGGTGTCGCCGCGCGGCGATGATCGCCTGCTGCATGTGCTGAACCATCAGGTGCTGATCGCGCTCGGCGTCGAGCAGAAACTGCTGCCCGGCAGCATCGTCACCCAGTTCGCCAACGATCGCGCGACGGAAATCGAGGAACAGCAAGGCTACAAGCTCGGCCGCAAGCAGATGCGCGAACTCAAGGATCAGATCACCGACGAGTTGTTGCCGCGCGCCTTCGTGCGCCGCCGCGTCACCCATGCCTGGATCGACCCGGTCAATGGCTGGCTGGTGGTCGATGCCGCGACGCCGCTGAAGGCGGAAGAACTGCTCGAACGCCTGAACAAGACGCTGGACGACCTGCCGGTGCGCACGCTGCACACCGAGCGTTCACCGAGTGCGGCGATGACCGAATGGCTGCAGGCCGGCGAAGCCCCGGCCGGCTTCACGATCGACCGCGACCTGGAGCTTTGCGCCGCCGATGACGGCAAAGCCACTGTGCGCTATGTCAGGCATGCGCTGGAAGGCGAGGAAATCCAGCAACACATCGCTGCCGGCAAGACCGCAACCAAACTGGCGATGACCTGGAACGACCGTATCTCCTTCGTGCTCGGCGAACAACTCCAGATCAAGCGCCTTGCCTTCCTCGACATCCTCAAGGAAAACAGCGAACAGGGCGACAATGCCGACGAGCAATTCGACATCGATTTCACGCTGATGACCGGTGAGGCGGCGAAACTGCTGGCCGATGTGGTGGAAGCGCTCGGCGGCGAGAAGGCGAAGGCGGTGTAAGCTGTCCTTGTCGGATGCGACGAAACGCTGAACCAAGTTGGAGGTGAAACATGGAACTGATGTGGTGGCACTGGGTGGCTTTGGGCCTGGGCCTGATCGCGCTCGAAATGTTCATTTCAACCTTCTTCCTGCTCTGGTTCGGCCTCGGCGCGCTGATTACCGGCCTGGTCGTGGTCATGCTGCCGCTTGGTTTTACCGCCCAGATTCTGCTCTGGAGCGTGGCTTCGGCGGGGATGGTTGCGGTCTGGCTGAAGTATTTCAAAGCACCGGATCGCACCCACGCCGGCCAGGCCAAGGAAGGCGTGCTGGGCATCACCGGCCTGATGACACGGCCGGTGACCGAAACCGGCGAAGGCGAGATTCTGTTTCAGCGCCCGGTGCTGGGCGCCGATCGCTGGCCGGTGGTGGCCGACGCGCCGATCGCCGCCGGCGAACGCGCGCGGGTGGTCGATGTGCTCGGGCAAACACTCAAAGTCACGCAAATCTAGGAGAACGACATGGGCGGCGAAATAGTTTCCATCATTCTGATTCTTTTCCTGTTCGTCACGCTCTGGAAGGGCGTGCGCATCGTGCCGCAGGGCGAGGAATGGGTGGTCGAGCGGCTCGGAAAGTACCTGAAAACGCTGCTGCCCGGCCTGCATATCCTGGTGCCGTACATCGACAACGTCGCCTACAAGGTCGTCACCAAGGACATGATTCTGGATATCCCGCAGCAGGAAGTGATTACCCGCGACAACGCCGTGCTGATCACCAACGCCATTGCCTTCGTCAAGGTCACCGATACCCAGAGCGCGGTGTACGGCGTGACCAACTTCCAGATGGCGGTGATGAATCTGGTGCAAACCTCGCTGCGTTCGATCCTGGGCGACATGGACCTTGACCAGGCCCTGTCCAGCCGCGACCAGATCAAGGCGCGCCTGAAAACCTCCATCGCCGACGATGTCGCCGACTGGGGGCTGACCTTGAAGTCGGTCGAGATTCAGGACATTTCGCCGTCCGGCACGATGCAGAAATCGATGGAATTGCAGGCTGCCGCCGAGCGGGAACGCAAGGCCACGGTGACCCGCGCCGAAGGCGACAAACAGGCCGCCATTCTGGAAGCGGAAGCGCGCCTCGAATCGGCCAAACGCGACGCGGAAGTGCAGATTCGCCTGGCCACCGCCAGCGCCGAGGCGATCCGTCTGGTCACCGACGCGATCCCCGACAAGGAACTGCCGGCGCTGTACCTGCTGGGCGAGAAATACATCGCCTCGATCAAGGAACTGGGCGCCTCGAATGGTTCGAAAGTGGTGCTCCTGCCGGCCGATATTCTCAAATCGGTCGAGGGCCTGCTGGGCGGTCGGCGTTAATCCTTCAAGGTTCAAGCCGCTTACAACTGCTGCCCGTGCTCCCGTGTGTTGTGGAATTTCACCTTCGGCCAGCGTTCCATCGCCAGACTTAAATTGACGTGGTTGTCGGCGAGGTAGACCAGGTTGTCGTCCACGTCGCGCGCCAGGCGCATTTGCTGGGCTTTGACGAATTCGGCCAGGTGCGCGGCGTCGTCGCATGTGACCCAGCGGGCGGTATGGATGCCGGAGCGTTCGAACACCGCATCGACGCCGTATTCGGCTTTCAGACGGTGTTCCACCACTTCGAACTGCAACTGGCCGACCGCACCCATCAGCAGACTGCTGTCGACCAGCGGGGCGAAGACCTGGATCGCGCCTTCTTCGCCGAGTTCGCGTAGTCCTTTCTGCAACTGCTTCGATTTCAACGGATCGCGCAGACGCGCCTTGCTGAACATGTCCGGCGCGAAGTAGGGGATGCCCTTGTAGGTGAGCAGTTCGCCCTCGGTCAGCACGTCGCCGATCTGCAACTGGCCGTGGTTGTGGATGCCGATGATGTCACCGGCATAGGCTTCTTCCATGCGCGTGCGTTCGTTGGCCATGAACACCACGGCGTTGGCGATCTTCATTTCCTTGTTGGTGCGGCGCTGCTTGACCTTCATGCCGGGCGTGTACTGGCCGGAGCAGACGCGGAAGAAGGCGATGCGGTCGCGGTGGTTCGGGTCCATGTTGGCCTGGATCTTGAACACGAAGCCGGTGAATGCCGGCTCGTCCGGCTCGACCTGGCGGACTTCGCCGTTCGCAGTGACGGCTTCGCGCGCGATTGGCGAAGGCGCCCAGTCAACCAGCGCGCGCAGCACTTCGCGCACGCCGAAGTTGTTGATGCCGGAACCGAAGAACACCGGTGACTGTTTGCCGGCGAGGAAGTCTTCGAGATGGAAGGCAGCGCCGGCGCCACGCACCAGTTCGATTTCGCCGTCCATGGTCTCGAATTCCATCGGGTTCTGCTCGCGCAGGGCTTCGATCTGGGCGCCGCGCAGCGTCTCGAAGTCCTGCCCGGCCTTTTCCTCGCCAGGGGCGAAGCGCAGCACTTCGTCATTGATCAGGTGATAGACGCCGTGAAAGCGTTTGCCCATGCCGATCGGCCAGGTCACCGGCGCGCAATGCAGCTTGAGCACAGATTCGATCTCGTCGAGCAGTTCCAGCGGATCGCGCACTTCCCGGTCCATTTTGTTGATGAAGGTGATGATCGGCGTGTTGCGCAGGCGGCAGACTTCCAGCAGCTTGATGGTCTGTTCTTCGACGCCTTTCGCGGCATCCACCACCATCACGGCGGCATCGACAGCGGTCAGCACTCGATAGGTGTCTTCCGAGAAGTCCTTGTGGCCGGGGGTGTCGAGCAGGTTGATGACGCAATCGTCGTAGCCGAACTGCATCACCGAGCTGGCGACCGAAATGCCGCGCTGCTTTTCCACTTCCAGCCAGTCGGAGGTGGCGTACTTGCCGCTCTTGCGCGCCTTCACCGTGCCGGCCATCTGGATCGCGCCGCCGAACAGCAACAGCTTTTCGGTCAGTGTGGTCTTGCCCGCGTCCGGGTGGGAAATGATGGCGAAAGTGCGCCTTTTGGCGACCTGGCGGGCGATGTGGGATGCAACCGGGGAATCTTGATTCATGACGTGACGTGATCAGGTGAAGCTGCGACGCTGAAAAGACGAAAGCGGCCAGCAGGCCGCTTTCGCAGGGGGAGCAAGAATATCAGTTGTTCTGCTGAATGCCCGCCACCACCCAGCCTTGATTGCCGGTGAGCGGCTTGGTCATGTGCCAGACCTCGTCGAACGAGATGGTCGCTTCCTCGTCTTCACGCAGGGTGCCGTAGAAGCGAACGCTGACGATCTGACGGTTGCCTTCTTCCAGCGCTTCCAGTGTTTCGGCGTTGATGGTCATGACTTCCGTGTGCTGTGTCTTGCCCTGGCGTTCATCGATGTCCATCTTCAGTTCGGCATACATTTCCGGCGTGGTGAACTCGCGCAGGTCATCCAGGTTGCCGGCGTCGTTGGCCGCCTGCATGCGGATGAAGTTGACCTTGGCCTGGCGTGCGAAAGCGACCTCGTCGAATCCGGGCGGGAAGGTGGCAACTGCGGGGCCATCAGCGGGCGTTGCAGAGGCATCACCCTGACCGGATTTGTCGTAGATGCTGCCTGGTACGACGGAGCCTGCGGTGTTCGAAGCCGGGGCTTCGAAACGCATCGGCTGCGGTGCGTTTTGCTCTGCGCCGGCTGCTTGACCTGCGTATTGCATTGGCCGCTGCATCGCCGGCTTGTTGCGGTTGAGGAACCAGCGCACCACCATGAAGGCGGCAAACGCCAGCAACGCCAGCATCAGGAAGTTGGCGACGCCTTCACCCAGGCCGAAATGCGACAGCAGCGCAGCGATGCCAAGGCCGGCGGCAAGACCGGCGAGCGGACCCATCCAGTTGCGCTTCGGCGCGGCAGCAGCACCGGCAGCACCCTGCGCCGGAGCGTTTTGAGCTTGTTGCGGGCTGGCATCGCGCTTCATTGGCGTGGCCTGACGTTGCATGCCGAACGACTTGCCGCCACCCATGCGTTTGGCTTCAGCGTCATAAACGGGGAATGCAATGGCTAGAAAAACGGCAAACAAGGACAGAAAAATGCGTTGCATCGAGAAGTTCTCCAGGTTGAAACAGTTGCTTAAATGGCGTCAAAGCGGCGCTTTGCAAGCGGCCCGCATTCTACCTGTCGTAAATGACAGATGGTTTCTGTGATATCAGCCCGATCGGGAAGGTTCCCGTGCGTGGTCGGATAACCACGTCGGAACCCGTAGGTCGGAAAAGCCGGCGTCCTTTACCGGCGCCTTCCGACAACATGCGGCGCAAGCAGGCGGAGGAAGCAGGCGGAGTCGTAGGATGGGCCAAGCGATAGCGGGCCCATCGCTGGGCGAGTTGATGGGCCCGCTGAGCTTGGCCCATCCTACGAGTGGTTCATGCAATTGCGCCGGGTGGTGTTCATTGTTCTCTTAACCACGCCAGCGCACCCTTGCCGGCAACAAAACCGCTGGCGAAGCACGCGGTGAGCAGGTAGCCGCCGGTGGGCGCTTCCCAGTCCAGCATCTCGCCGGCGCAGAACACGCCGGGCAGGGCGTTCAGCATCAGATTTGCATCCATCGCCTCGAAGCGCACGCCGCCGGCGCTGCTGATCGCCTCATCAATCGGACGCGGTGCGTTCAGCGTCAGCGGCAAGGCCTTGATCGTGGCTGCCAGGCGTTGCGGGTCGGCATGTTCGCCCTTGCTCAGGACTTCGCGCAGCAAGCCAGCCTTGACGCCGGTGATCCCGACGCGGCTTTGCAGGTGGCTGGACAACGAACGCGAACCGCGCGGATATGCGACTTCGGCGATGACGCGTTCCAGTGACTTGCCCGGCGCCAGATCAAGGTAGATTTGCGCACTGCCGTTGGCTTCGATGGCATCGCGAATCGCGGCCGAGGCCGCGTAAATCAGGCTGCCTTCAATGCCGTGTTCGGACACCACAAATTCGCCCTGGCGCTGAAACTCGCCAAACGTCAGCGTTACCGACTTCAACGGCTGGCCGGCGAAGCGCTCGCGGAAATGTGCGCTCCAGGCTACATCGAAACCGCAATTCGACGGTTTCAACTCGGCCACGTCGATCCCGCGCGCCTGCAACAGCGGCACCCAGGCGCCGTTGGAACCGAGTCGCGCCCAACTGCCACCGCCCAGCGCCAGCACGACCGCATCGAAAGAGCGCGCCGTTTCGCCTTCCGGGCCGACAAATCGCAACGCGCCCTGATCCGACCAACCCAGCCAGCGCTGCCGGACATGAAAATTCACCCCGCTGCCGCGCAGTCGATGCAACCACGCACGCAACAACGGCGCGGCTTTCATGTCGGTTGGAAACACCCTGCCGGAACTGCCGACGAAAGTTTCAATGCCAAGACCATGCACCCAGGCGCGCAAGGCTTCCGGCCCGAAAGTGGCCAGCAGCGGATCAATCTCGGCCTGACGCCCGCCGTAACGCGACAGGAACGGCGCCGGCGCTTCCGAATGGGTCAGATTCATACCACCCTTGCCGGCTAGCAGGAACTTGCGCCCGACCGACGGCATGGCATCGTGGAGATCGACCTGTGCGCCCCCCCGGCTCAATACTTCGGCGGCCATCAGGCCGGCCGGGCCGCCGCCGATGACGGCGACACGAAACGGGAGTTTTTCTGGAATCAAAGCGGTATTGGCGGGCGGGAGGGACGTGAGATTATCCCGCGTATCGCTCCCGAACTTTCCAGGTCATGACCGCGCCACAACTCATCGACACTCACTGCCACCTTGATGCCGCCGAATTCGCCGCCGACCGCGATGACGTCCATCGGCGCGCGCTCGATGCCGGTGTCGCGATCCAGATCGTTCCCTCGGTGACGCGGGACAATTTCGCCGCTGTGGAAGCCGCTTGCCGGCGTTACCCCGGTTGTCT
This sequence comes from Tepidiphilus sp. J10, assembly GCA_945897955.1. Taxonomy (GTDB): domain Bacteria; phylum Pseudomonadota; class Gammaproteobacteria; order Burkholderiales; family Thiobacillaceae; genus PFJX01. Next base: position 29,428 of record CAMDGQ010000026.1, read on the forward strand.
GCCGGCCTGGGGCATGCATCCGATGTATATCCATGTGCATCAGGAATCGCATCTGGCCGACTTGTGTGCCCGGATCGAAAGCTGGCGACCGGTGGCGATAGGCGAGATCGGGCTGGACCTGTTCGCGCCGGGGCTGGACTACGCGACGCAGGAACACTTCTATGTCGAGCAATTGAAGATCGCGCGCGACCATGACTTGCCGGTGCTGCTGCACTGCCGCCGCGCCAACGATCAAATTCTCAAGCAACTGCGCCGCTTCAAGCTGAAAGGCGGTATCGCACACGCCTTCAGCGGCAGCCGGCAGCAGGCTGATGCCTACCTGAAACTCGGCTTCAAACTCGGTTTTGGCGGCGCGTTTACCTGGACGCGGGCGACCAATCTGCGCGCCTTGGCGCGGGAATTGCCGCTGGAAGCCATCGTGCTGGAAACCGACAGTCCGGATATTCCGCCGGCCTGGATCGGCCAGGAACAAAACAACGCTCGCAACGAGCCGGCCGAACTGGCGCGAATCGCCGCCTGTCTGGCCGAGATACGGGGCGAGACGGTGACCGAAGTGATTGAACAGACCAGCGCCAATGCGCGCGCGGTGCTGGGACTGAACTTGACGTAAAAACGGCGGAACCGGCGTCAGCCGGTTTCGCCGTTGCGACCGTTGCTGCCGATCAGAGGCTCTTCAGATATTCCACCAGCGCCGCTTTCTCGTCACCGGTCATCGTGATGCCCAACGCGCCCAGAACCCCGTCAACCGCGCCAGACAGCGTGCCCACGCTGCCATTGCTGAGGTAAGGCGCGGTATGCGAGACACCGCGCAGACTCGGAATCTTGATGCCGCCGGCCAGCGCGCCTTGCGGATTGCTCACGGCGGTAATCAGGCCCGGCCCGGTGAAATCGGCGGTGCGGTGGCAGCTTGTGCAGGTGCCCTTGCCGTTGAACAGCATGAACCCCTGCTCGGCCAGCGCTTCGTTGTAGGCACCGGGCGCCGGGCTGGTGATGCTGCGCATGAAGGTCTGCACCTGTAGCAGTTTGTTGGCAGCGATGTCGTTGCCGGGCTGGTTTGTTTCCGCGTTGGTCAGCGCGGTGGGCAGCGTACCCAGCGGTACAGCGGGGTTCAGGGCGGGCGTCAGGCTGCCGAGACCGGTGCCGAAAGCGCCATTGGCATGCATGACCAGGTCGTAAACCGCTTCGGCCTGGCTGGCCAGCGCGTTGGTATTGCCCGGGCTGTTGGCGAACAGGCCATCCCAGCCGAACAGATAACTCTGCTCTTCCAGATCGACGAAGTTCCACAGCGGCGGGTAGTTGGTGGGGTTTACCACGTTGTCTTCCATCGGGTTGTCAGGCAGCGAGCGGACATCGAAATTGCCGGCACCCCAGCCGTTCAGCACAGCGGCGGTTGCACCGGCATCGGGCAGCCCCTGGACGAATGGCGTTGCCGCCAGAATTGCGCCGGAGTTCATGCGTGCGTTGGGCACGCCGTCGAAGCGCGGCTGCCCGATCGGCAAAGCGGCCGGGCCGGCGCTGAGCTGGAACGTGGTCGGCGTGACATTGACATGGCACAGCGCGCAGGTCAGTCCGGCGCTGGTCATGTTGCCGGCGCCGTCGAACTGCGCGCGCACGCCGATGACCGCATTGGCCTGAAGCAGCGCCTTGGTGGTCGCCGGGTTGGCCAGCGCCGCATCCTTGGCGGCGAGATCGGCGCCGGTCATCACGGCGACGATGCCGGCTGGCACCTTGTTGATGTCAACCTGTACGCCAAGGTTCACCGCCGCCACGGGGCTGATGCCGTTGAGCAGCGTGTGCAGACCGAGCACTCCGCCAAAGAAAGCCTCGTTGCCGAATGTTTCGTCATTGAACACCGCCTGTCCGAGCGCGACATCCGCGCCGCTGCTGCGCTGCAGGGTGCGGAAAGCGACCCGGTAAGTGCCGCTGGCGGCCGGGACCAGCGCCACGGCCCGCTGGCTGCTGTTGCGGTAGAAGCTGGAGCCCAGGCGCAGCCATCCATTGCCCTGAACGCGGGCAATTTCGCCCAGCGTCGGATGCGTCGGCAATGCGCTCGAACGCATGATCAGCTTGATCGGCTTGGTCGGGTCCAGCGTGATGGCTGCGCCGCCGGGTCCGGTAAAGGTGACCGAATAGGCGTCGCTCTTGAAGTCGGTGCTGGCAATGGCGGCGGCGGCGGCGGGCAGAGCGGTATCGGGAACGCGATTTACGGTCAGCACCGCATCGCCGGAAAGCGCCCCGGCGGGCACTTCAACGCTGACCTCCTGGGCGGATGTGCTGAAAGTGCCGCCCGCGCTGGCCACAACATTCTGTTGTAACAGCGTGGTCGCGTCATCGTGTCCTCGGCATGACGCGAGAACGGCGGCAAGACCGAGGGCGAGTGCAGTGGCGCGGAAAACAGGGAGCCTGGAGTTCATGGTTGTGTCCTTGATAGGTGTTGTTGGCGATGTTCGAAGGCGCGATCCACAGTGTGTTGAAGACCGTGCGGGACATGATAGTTGCCGGATTCGGCGGCCAATGTAACTTGAGTTACACAACGCCCCGGAACTGCGCCAGAACTTCGCCGCTATCAGGCGCGAAGATCCAGATTCAGGATGAACCAGTTGCCGAGAGCCTCGCGAATTTCAGCGGGCGTCAGATGGCGCATGAAGACAGCGGTGCCCGGCATGTTCTGATTGCTCATGCAGGTCAGGGTGCGGACTTGCGGAATTGCCTGCGGGTCGGTGTTGCTCAGGCGGAACGAAGTCTTGTAATAGAGATGCGTCGGCATGTCATCGTCATTGCGGACACGGCGCACGCTCCAGGTGTCGACCGGGCCCGGCCGCAGGCTGGCAATGCTGCTCACGCTGTGCGACATCGCGGTGACGCGGAACTGGCCGGGGGGCACGCTTTGCGCGTGCGGACGCACGCTGTCGATTTCGAAGACACAGAACGGATCGTGTTCCTGCACCGCGTTGCTGGCGACGATACGGCCGTATTGCAGGCGCGCAGTGGCTTTGCCCGGCTCGATGTCGATTCGCTCGCGCAGTTGCAGCGTGCCAATGCCGGTCTGGCTGGCTGGTGGCGGGCTCGCGCAAGCGGCCAGCGCGGCGGCAAGAAGAACGAGGGGGTAGGCGAGGTTGCGTGGCATGCGAGTTATGATGCCGCCATGTCGCGTGAAGTTCCATCCGATTTTCATGAAATGCCTGCCGCCGCCCGTTTGCGTATCGACAAATGGTTGTGGGCCGCGCGTTTCTTCAAGACGCGCGGCCTTGCGCAAGAGGCGGTCGAAGGCGGGCGAGTGCGCATGATCGGCATTGGCGGCAGTTCGAGCGAAGCGGGCGAACGCATCAAGGCCAGTCGCGAAGTGCGTCCGGGCGATGTGTTGCTCATCCAGATCGGCGACCTGACCTGGAACGTGACGGTACGCGGCTTGTCCGACAAGCGCGGCCCGGCGCCGGTGGCGCGCGAACTCTACGAGGAATCGCCGGCCAGCCAGGCTGCGCGCCTGGCCCGGATCGAAATGCGGCGTATCCAGGCCGAACCGAGCAGCAGCATCAAGGGGCGTCCGACCAAGAAGGACCGGCGCCAGATCCATCGATTCACTGAATAGGGTTTCAGCGTTGAGCATGACTGAAGAGAACATTGAAACAGTTGACTGCATCGTCATCGGCGCCGGCGTCAGCGGCCTCGTATCGGCGGCACGCATGGCCGCAGCCGGTCGCAAGGTTGTGGTGCTGGAAGCGTCGGCGCGAGTCGGCGGCTGCATTCATAGCTGGCATTTGCGTGACGCGATCAGGGCCGGCGAAGCGGGCGCGGATTTCTGGCTCGAACTCGGCGCCCATACCGCCTACAACTCCTACTCGCAATTGCTCGAAGCCCTGCGCGAACGCGGCCGTCTGGATGACCTGCTGCCGCGCGAGAAACTCGGCTACAGCTTTGTCGGCGCCGATGGCACGCTGCAATCGCCGCTGAAAAGATTGAATTTCTTTCAGGCCGCAGTCTCGTTGCCGTTAGGTATCGGCAAGGCCAAACCGGGGCGCAGCGTCGCGGAATGGTTCGGCGGCCTGCTCGGACGTGGCAATTACCGGCGTCTGCTGGCGCCCGCGTTTGCCGCCGTGCTGTCGCAACCGGCGGACGCCTTTCCGGCCGAATGGCTGTTCCGGCGCAAGCCGCGCATGCAGACCGCACCGCGCAAATACAGCTTCCCGGGCGGCTTGCAGGGTTTGCTGGAGGCGCTGGTCGAAGGCGCCGCGTTCGACTTGCGTTACCAGGCCGGCGTCAGCGGTGTCACCCGCTGCGAGGCCGGCTACAAGGTGATGACCGCCGCCGGCGCGCTGGCCTGCCGACAACTGATCCTCGCCGTGCCGGTGGATGCCGCCGCTGTCTTGTTGAGCAATGTGCAACCCGATATCGCGCGCGATCTACAGACCTTTCCCATGTCCAGCAGTGAAGCGCTCGGCGTTGTATTGCCGGCCGGCAAGTCGGGCCTGAAACCGGTCGCCGGCCTGATCGGCGTCGATGACGACTTCTGGTCCGTCGTCACGCGCGACCCGATACCGCACGACACTCTGCGCGGCTTCACCTTCCATTTCCGGCCAGGACGACTCGACCACGCCGCCAAACTGGCGCGCGCCGCCGCCGTGCTGGGCGTAACGCCGGCCGACTTCCTGCATGTGCGCGAGACGATCAACCGTCTGCCTGCGCCGGGCGTCGAGCATCCGCGCCGGGTCGCCGCGATCGACGCCAGGCTGGCGCGAGAACCGCTGGCGCTGGTCGGCAACTATCTGAATGGCCTGTCGATCGGCGATTGCGCCGAGCGCGCGGCGACTGAAACCGACCGTCTGCTGGCTTTGCAAGGAGCATGAAATGGCAAGCGTATTGATTCCCCTCGCGCCCGGCTTCGAAGACCTGGAAGCTGTCACCCTGTCCGATCTGCTGCGCCGCGCCGGCATCGAAGTGGTTACCGCCGGCCTGCATCCCGGCATTGTCACAGGCAGTCGAGGCATCCGCGTCGAGCCGGATGCCTGTCTCGACGACGTGCTGGCGCGCGATTTCGACCTCATCGCGCTGCCCGGCGGCCTGCCTGGGGCCGAACATCTGCGCGACGACGCCCGCGTGCAGGCGCTGCTGAAAAGAATGGCCGCCGCCGGCCGCTACACCGCCGCCATCTGCGCCGCGCCGATGGCCCTTGCGCAAGCCGGACTGCTCGACGGCAAACAGGCCACTGCGTATCCCGGCGTGCTGGACTCGCTGAAACTGGCCAACACGCGCGGCAGCGGCGACGCGGTGGTGGTGGATGGCAAGGTGGTCACCTCGCAAGGCCCCGGCACGGCGATGGATTTTGCGCTGACCCTGATCGAACTGCTGAAAGGCGCGGTGGTGCGGCGGCAGGTCGAATCCGGCCTGGTACGGCGATAGCTGCGAAGGAGGAAGCCAACATGCGGATACATGAAGTGCTGTCGGTGAAGGCCGGCGCCGAAATCATCAGCATCGGACCCGACGCTTCGGCCTGCGAAGCGGTCAAGCTGATGTCCGATCGCGATATCGGCTCGCTCGTCGTGCTGCGCGAAGGCGACATGGTCGGTTTCATCACCGAGCGCAACATCCTGCGCGGCATGCACACGCGTGGCTGCGCCCCGACCGTGATCAAGGTCAGCGACCTGATGGAAAAGGAACCGCTGGTCGCCACGCCGGACGATTCCGTCGATTACGCCCGCGACGCAATGACAAAAAGCCACACCAGCCATCTCGTCGTGCTCGAAGGCAGCAGGCTGATCGGCGTCATTTCCTTCCACGACGTCGCCCGCGCCTGCCTGAAAGAAGCCAGCTTCGAAAACGCACTGCTCAAGCGCTACATCAAGCACTGGCCGGAGTAGCCGCGCGCCACGCTGACCCGTGTGCTCGCGGAAATGCGCGACCTGCTCGGCGCGCAGAATCGTAGGGTGGATAAGCGCAGCGCATCCACCATTGCTGCTGGGTGGATGCGCTGCGCTTATCCACCCTACGTACTTGTCCCGTCCGACTTGATCACTTACATTCACCGTGAATAGGTAATTCACGAGGCCATCATGCGCAGCACCCTTACCGAACGTGGACAGACCGTGGTTCCTGCCGCCATCCGCAAGCACTTCTCTCTCTCGCCAACCGACCGCCTGGAATGGGTGATTGAAGGCGACAGCCTGCGCGTGACGCCGGTGCATGCCGATCCGATTGCCGCTTTTCGTGGGCGTGGCAAAGGTGGCGCGGCGGCGCGTTTGCTGGCAGACCGCCAGGCCGACCGCGAACGTGAATGAAGCGCTGGCTGCTGGATACCTCCGCGCTGCTGGCGTTGCGCGATGACGAACCCGGCGCGGATGAAGTCGCCGATTTGCTGCGTCAGGCGCAGCAAGGCAGGGCGCGGTGTCTGGGCTGTTTCATGACCCAGATGGAAGTGCTGTACCGAGTCTGGAAAGACGAAAATGAAGCCGATGGGCGACTGGCGCTGGCGCAAATTCAGGCGCTGCCAATCGAGTGGCTGCATGAAACACCCCAATTGCTGGAAGCCGCCGCGCGCATCAAAGCCACACAGCGGGTCTCTCTCGCCGATGCCTGGATTGCAGCCTGCGCCGAACTGGAAGACGCCACGCTGGTTCACAAAGACCCGGAATTCGAATCGCTGGCCATTGCTCAGCAGCGCCTGCCGTACAAATCCGCATGACCCCCGAATCCTTCATCACCCGCTGGCAACACGCCGACGGTTCCGAACTCGCCAACGCGCAGAGTTTTGTGCGCGAACTGTGTGAACTGCTCGACGTGCCGGTGCCCGACCCGGCCCGTGCCGACACGCGCGACAACGCCTATGTGTTCGAGCGGCGGGTCATCTTCCGGCATGGCGACGGCGGCAGTTCCGAGGGCCGCATCGACACCTACCGGCGCGCCTGCTTCGTGCTGGAATCGAAAAAACTCAAACTGAATCAGCAAACCAAGGGCTTCGACGACGGCATGCAGCGCGGCCGCGCCCAGGCCGAGAACTACTCGCGCGCCTTGCCGGCAGAAGAAACGCGGCCGCCGTTTCTGATCGTTGTCGATGTCGGCCACGTCATCGAGTTGTATGCCGAATTCAGCCGCAGCGGTGCGACCTACACACCGTTCCCCGACCCGCGTTCCTACCGCATCAAGCTCGAAGACCTGCGCGACCCGGCCATTCGCGCGCGCCTGCGTCTGATCTGGCTGGACCCGCTGGCGCTCGACCCCGGCACGCATTTCGGCGCGCGTCACGCGCGAGATTTCGCGCCGTCTGGCCAATGTCGCGCGCGAACTTGAGCAGGCCGGGCACGACGCCGAGGCCGTCGCCGGCTTTCTCTCGCGCTGCCTGTTCTGCATGTTCGCCGAAGATGTCGGCCTGCTGCCGAAGCGGGCGTTCACCGAGTTGCTGGAGAGTTTTGTTGTGCCGGACCCCGTTCGGCCCGCAAGCGGGCTTCCTACGGGTGGAATGAATGCAACTCCCGACCAATTCATTCCCCTCCTCGCCGCACTCTGGCGCGAGATGGATGTCGGCGGCTTTTCCGTGGTGTTGCGGCGCAACCTGCCGCGCTTCAACGGCAAGCTGTTCAAGCAGCCGCATGTTCTGCCGCTCACCCGCGCCCAGATCGAACATCTGATCGAGGCCGGCAAGTCGGACTGGACGCTGGTCGAGCCGGCGATTTTCGGCACCCTGCTCGAACGCGCGCTCGACCCGCTCGAACGCCACGCGCTGGGTGCCGAATACACGCCGCGCCCGTATGTCGAACGCCTGATCCTGCCCACCGTGATCAACCCGCTGCGCGCCGACTGGGACAACGTCAAGGCCGCCGCGCTGCTGCTCGCCAACGAAGGCAAGGCGGAGGCGGCGCGCGATACGCTGCGCGAGTTCCATCACAGCCTGTGCCAGATTCGCGTGCTCGACCCGGCCTGCGGCTCGGCCAACTTCCTCTATGTCACGCTGGAACACATGAAGCGGCTGGAAGGCGAAGTGCTCGACCTGCTCGACCAGATCGGCGAAAGCCTCGGCGACACGCAAGGCCGTCTGGAAAGCGAAGGCCTGACGGTCGATCCGCACCAGTTCCTCGGTCTCGAACTCAACCCGCGCGCGGCGGCGGTGGCCGAACTGGTGTTGTGGATCGGCTACCTGCAATGGCACTTCCGCACGCGCGGCAACGCGCTGCCGCCGTCGCCGATCCTGAAAGATTTCAAGAACATCGAATGCCGCGACGCCGTGCTGGCGCATGACGGCATGGAGTACGTCCTCGACGAGAAAGGCGTTCCCGTCACCCGCTGGGACGGCCGCACCTTCAAGACGCACCCGGTCACCGGCGAGCAAGTGCCGGACGAAAGCGCGCAATCCCCGCTGCAACGCTATCTCAACCCGCGTCCGGCAAAATGGCCGCAGTCCGATTTCATCGTCGGCAACCCGGCATTCATCGGCGCATCCGCGATGCGCGCCGCGCTCGGCGACGGCTATGTCGATGCCTTGCGCGGGGTCTGGCAGGAAGTGCCCGATTCCGCCGACTTCGTCATGTTCTGGTGGCAGCACGCCGCCGACCTGGTGCGCGCCGGCCAGGTGCGGCGCTTCGGTTTCATCACCACCAACAGCCTGCGCCAGACCTTCAATCGGCGCGTGGTGGAGGCGGCTTTGAATCACGGGCTGCACCTTGCCTATGCCATCCCGGATCACCCCTGGGTGGACAGCGCCGACGGCGCGGCGGTGCGCATTGCGATGACCGTCGGCGTGCCCGGCGCGGGCGAAGGCCGCCTGCTGACGGTGACGGCCGAGCGCGAATCCGGCGGCGAAGGCCTGGACGTGGAACTCGCCGAACGAGTCGGCCTGATTCATGCCGACCTCAGTGTTGGCGCGAATGTCGCGGCGGCGCGGGCGTTGCGGGCGAATGGCGGCCTGAGCAATCGCGGTTTCCAGTTATTTGGCGCGGGTTTCATCGTCACGCCCGCAGAAGCGGCCAGCCTGGAAGCCGATGCGCCGATCAAGTCTTATCGCAATGGCCGCGACCTCACCGAGCGGCCGCGTGGCGTACATGTGATTGATTTGTTCGGCCTCAACGTCGACGAAGTACGCGTGCGTTTTCCGTCTACGTTTCAACATGTGATGGAACGGGTTAAACCGGAGCGGGACAACAACGCCCGCGCCAGCTATCGCGACAACTGGTGGCTGTTTGGCGAGCCGCGTAAGGTATTGCGCGCCAGCCTCGCAGGCTTGCCACGCTATATCGCCACCGTCGAAACCGCCAAGCACCGGCTGTTCCAGTTCCTCGACGCGGACATCGCGCCGGACAACAAACTTATCTGTATCGCCCTCGACGACGCCTATACGCTGGGCGTGCTGTCCAGCCGCGTACATGTCGCCTGGGCGTTGGCGAGCGGCAGCCATCTTGGTGTGGGCAATGACCCGGTCTATGTCAAATCGCGCTGCTTCGAGACCTTCCCCTTCCCTGAAATCGACGCCGAAAACCAAACCCGCATCGCCGCGCTGGCCGAACAACTCGATGCGCTGCGCAAGCGCGTGCTGGCCGAACACCCCGACCTGACGCTGACCGGCCTGTACAACGTGCTGGAAAAGCTTCGCTCACTGGAAAATGTAGGGAGGAAAAGCGCAGCGCCTTCCGCCGAATGTGTCCACGTAAGCTTGTCGGAAGGCGCTGCGCTTTTCCGACCTACGAACGACCTGTCGGCATCACTCACCGCCAAGGAAAAGGACATCCACCAGCGCGGCCTGATCGGCGTGCTGCGTTCCCTGCACGACGAACTCGACGCCGAAGTGCTGGCGGCTTACGGCTGGAGCGATGCGCCGGATGCCGAAAGCTTGCTCACCCGGCTGGTTGCCCTCAACACGCAACGCAGTGGCGAAGAAGCCGCCGGCAACGTGCGCTGGCTGCGCCCGGACTTCCAGAATCCGCACAGCCGTAGCCCGGATGCAGCGAAAGCGGAATCCGGGGGCTTATCCGGTGAGCTCCCCGGATTCCGCTCCGCTGCATCCGGGCTACAGGAAGGCGTCACGCCGGCCGCCAAAATCCCCTGGCCGGCCACTCTGCCGGAACAGGTCGCCGCGGTCGCCCGCGTGCTCGCCGCTGCGTCCATCCCGCTGTCCGAAGCCGCCATCGCCGCCCATTTCAGCGGCAAAGGCGCCTGGAAAAAACGCCTGCTCCCCTTGCTGGAAACCCTGGTGGCGCTCGGCCGCGCACGGGTGTTGGCGGACGGGTATGTCAGCGAATAACCCCGTGATTAACGGCCCGTAGCCTGGATGCAGCGGCAGCGGAATCCGGGGACTTTGCCGATGCGCTTCCCGCATCCCCTTCCCGGATTCCGCTACGCTGCATCCGGGCTACAGGTTTGCGCCACGCCGGCGACCACGTTGCTTTGGCTGATCAATCAGACCGGACTGTAGGTGCGAATTTATTCGCATATTCAACCGCTTGCGTGCGAATGAATTCGCACCTACATAGGTAACGCAAATGTTTGAAATTAAAGGTTATTCAACATCAACTACCACTTTCTGGATGATTGAATCCGGGGGCAGCGCTTCCTGCCCAGATCAGAAATTGTCCGCTTCGATTTCCAGATAGGCCTTGTTGATGTTGTTGCCCATCTGCTCGTCGAAGTTATGCAGTTTCTTCCATTCGGTCAGATCGAGTTTCTGGCGGATTTCGCTGTCGGTAAGGCCTGCCTTGACGCCCGCCGCGATGCCGTCATACAGGCTGAGCATGCGTTGATGCATGGCGGCGGCTTCCTGCTTGCTCATCAGCGGGCCATGGCCGGGGACGATGGTCTTGATCGGCAGGTTTTGCACTTCGCCCAGCGTGTTTATCCATTCCTTCAGTTTGGCGTCGCGGAAGCTGGGCGCGACCTGGTTGACCAGCACATCGCCCGAGAGCAGCACCTGATCGTCCGGCAGCCAGATCATCATGTCGCCGATGGTGTGGGCGGCTTCCGGCACCCAGAACACCAGCTTGATACCGGCCAGGGTCAGCTCGGTGCGGCTCTTTTTCGGGTAGGTGGTGTCGGCCGGAATGACCCTGGTATTGGGAAATTTGCGCTCGTTGATCGATTCAAGGATGGAGATCCAGGTTGGACCGTCTTCCAGCATCAGTTGACGGCATAGCTCGGAACTGAGGAATTTGGCGGCGGGAAAGGCAGCGTTGCCCAGGGTATGGTCGCCATGATGGTGCGTGTTGATGACGTATTTGATCGGCTTGTCGGTGAGCTTGGCGAAATGTCCCGCCAGCATCGTGCCGATTTCGTCTGAGAGGCCGGTATCAATCACGATCGCGCCGGTGTCGCCGATCAGCAGGACGCTGTTGACCATGTAGCCCTGATTTTTCTTGGTCGGCATTTCCATCGGGCCCAGCAGGGCGTAGATGCGGTCATTGACCTTGGCCACCCTGGGTTCGGGAATGGATGCCGCCGATGCGATGGAAGCTGTGAGCATCAGGCCGATCAGAATCGAAAAAAATCGTTGCATCAATAACTCCTTTTTATGGCTTGGTTAGGACAGAGGGGATTTCAACACGTCCAGCGCATCGGCTTCGAGCCATTTCCATGCGCCCGGAGCGAGGTCGACCGGCAAAGCATAGCCGCCGATGGCCTGGCGGTGCAGCGCTTCGACGCGATTGCCCGCCGCCGCGATCATGCGTTTGACCTGGTGGTATTTGCCTTCGTTGATGGTCATTTCCAGGCGATGTTCGCTCATCGCCCGACATTGCCTGGCGCGCAGCGGTGCCGGCTCGTCGTGGAGCTGGACGCCGGCCAGCAATTGCTCGATCAGCGCGGGCGGGAAGGCGTGCTTGCAGGTGATCCGGTAGGTCTTGCCGATCTGCTTTTTTGGAGCGGTATGGTCATGGATGAAGCGGCCGTCATCGGAGAACAGCAACAGCCCGGTGGTGTCCTGATCAAGCCGGCCGACGCACTGCACGCCACGGCGCAGCAGATATTCAGGCAGCAGCGCAAACACGCTGGGATGGTCCTGCGGTTGCCGCGAGCATTCGTATCCCGCCGGTTTGTTGAGCACCAGATAGGCGTGCTCGCGATAGCGATAGGTTTCGCCATCGACGCTGAATGTCAGGTTCTCGCAGGGGAATTCGCGCTCCGGGTCGCTGACCGGAACACCATCGAACAGCACCCGCTGCCGCCGGATCAGTTCACGGCAATCGCGCCGGCTGCCCAGCCCCTGCGATTGCAATATGCGACAAGCCTGCATGGGCCGGCTCAAGCAATCCAGGACAGATTCGGGGAGAGGAACATGGCTGGCTGACCTCGGTTGCATACGGAAGTTGGGGCAGCGAAGTTTGCATGAATCCGCCGCTCCGGGAAGGGTCTGGATGGACTATTCGGCTGGGTTTCAACGGTGTTCTCGCTGGCGTGGGGCATAAGAACATTGCATAACCTGATGGCGTGGCCGGCTTCATAATCAGCGCTTTTGTCGCAACGAGAGACCCTCATGGCCGAGACCAAAAGCAACGAGAACCCCAGCACCGAAACCTCCACTCCCGCGAAGTCTCCGCGTCGGCGAACTCGCGCCGCGAAGCCGCCAATCGCCGCCGTCGCGAATGAAAGCGTGTCGCTGCCTGATGTTGTGGCGCCCGGCGACACACCCGGCGAGGCGGCGATCGACATCGCCGCCGATGCGGCGAGTTGCCCGAATCCGGAAGCCGCCGCCGAGATCGAGGCAGTCAGCCATGACCCGGTCGCGATGGCCGTCGCGCACGCGCCGGCCGGCAGCAACGAAAACAGCGATTACGCCGCTTTGCCGGCGAGTTATCCGTATCGCACCCGCATCCGCCGGGTTGATTACGAAGCGCAGAAAGAGAAGCTGCAAATCGAGTTGTTGAAGGTGCAAAGCTGGGTGCGCGACAGCGGCCAGAAGATTGTCGTGCTGTTCGAGGGGCGCGACGCGGCAGGCAAGGGCGGCACCATCAAGCGCTATATGGAACACCTGAATCCGCGCGGCGCGCGCGTCGTCGCACTCGACAAACCGTCCGACCGCGAGCGCGGCCAGTGGTATTTCCAGCGTTATGTGCAGCATCTGCCGACCGCTGGTGAAATGGTCTTCTTCGACCGCTCCTGGTACAACCGCGCCGGCGTCGAGCGGGTCATGGGTTTCTGCACACCGCATGAATATCTCGAATTCATGCGCCAGACGCCGCAGTTCGAACGCATGCTGGCGAACAGCGGCGTGCAACTGTTCAAGTACTGGTTTTCGGTCAGCCGCGAAGAGCAGTTGCGGCGCTTCATCTCGCGTCGCGACGATCCGCTCAAACACTGGAAGCTGTCGCCCATCGACATCAAGTCGCTCGATATGTGGGACGCCTATACCGAGGCTAAAACCGCGATGTTCTTCCATACCGACACAGCGGACGCGCCCTGGGTGGTGATCAAATCGGATGACAAGAAGCGCGCGCGGCTGAATTGCATGCGGCATTTTTTGCACACCCTGCCCTATCCGGACAAGGATCTGCATGTCGCGCATCAGCCCGATCCGCTGCTGGTCGGCTCCGGCGCTCAGGTTCTGGCGGGCGAGGAAAACATCCTCACCCGTTTCTGAGCGGCGACGTTCAGATCGCGATCAGTCCCAGCAAGCCCAGAACCAGCAGAACGATGCCGCCGGTCACAACGTGGCTGTTCGGCTCGCTCAGGTTCTGGCGCACTTCCAGACGCATCTTTTCGACCTTCATGGTCAGGTCTGACGCGGGCGCCACTTCCACCTGGTAGCTGCCTGGCTGCACCTTCTGCATAAACAGCAGGTGTTCCTTGAACATCGGATTGCCGTTTGCCACGTTGGATGTCTTCAAGGTGATCAACAACGGCTTGGCCGACTCGCCCTGTTTAATGAGCGTGACGTTGTAACGATCCATCGGCGGCTTGTGCTCGTCCATATTGGGCGAGAAGCTGGCATCGACATGCAGAATCAGGCCCACCGGCGCCATCTCCGTTTGCAGTTGAAATGGCGCCGAGCTCCATTTGCCGGCAACCGATTCGAGCGACAGCATGGCGGTTTGTTTGCCGGTGAAAAACTTGGCATGAATCCAGTAGGCCGGCGCAAGTATCAGGCCGATGACGAGGAACAGCAGGGAAACGGTTTTCATGGTTCGGAACGGTTTGTGGAAGAAAGCGCGCTGGCCGGATCGGCCAGCAGATGCGAGAGAAAGGCGCGCAGTTTGGCTGGTTTGAGCGGTTTGTGCAGCACCGGCAACTGGCTGGCCTGAATTGCCTGGATGGTATCGGCGGCGGTGTCGCCGGTCAGCAGCGCGGCGGGAATGCCGGCACCGAACGCGGCGCGCAGAAGTTGCACCGCCTCGACGCCGGTGCGACCGTCGCGCAGACGGTAATCGCACAGGATGAGATCCGGCGCGCGGCCCAGCGCCTGCAATTCGGCGCGCACCTGTTCGGCATCCTCACCCGCCGCCAGGGCTACGTTCCAGTGGTCGAACACCTCCACCATCGCGGCCAGAATGTCTTCGTCATCGTCGATGAACGCCACCAGCGCCTTTTCCAGCGGCAATGCAAAGGCGGGTATCGGAGCGGCCGCTTCGGGCTGATCCGGCGCGGCCGCGCAGCGGGCGAGCTGGAACGAAAAGCACGCGCCCAGCCCTGGTTCCGAGCGGACTTTGACCTGGCTGCCGAGCAGACGAGCGAGGCGGGTGACGATGGCGAGGCCAAGGCCGAGTCCCTTGTCGCGATGACGTTCCGGATTTTCGAGCTGGAAATATTCTTCAAAAATCCGCGCCTGGAACTCCTGCGGTATGCCCTTGCCGGTATCCAGTACCTCGAACCGAATCCAGTCCTTGCCAACCCGGCGCGCGCCAACCAGTACGCCGCCACGCTCGGTATTGCGCAGCGCGTTGGAGACCAGATTGGCAAGGATGCGTTCGACCAGCACCGGGTCGGAATAGCCCCACAAACTGCTTGCCGCGAAGGTCAGGCGAATGCCGCGTGCCTGGGCGACGGGCTGGAACTGGCTTGCCACATGCTTGAATGCCTTGTCGATCGGGAAACAGGCCGGCCGTGCCTCTACCACGCCGGCATCCAGTTTGGACAAGTCGAGCAGCGCGTTGAGCAGGCTTCCCATGGCGGAGGCGGAGGCTTCGATGTGCTGCGCCAGCCGCCCCGCTTCGCCGCGCGGAACCTGCTCGCGCAATGCCGCCACCAGCAAGGTCAGGGCATGCAGCGGCTGGCGCAGATCATGGCTGGCGGCGGCAAGAAAACGCGACTTGGCCAGCACGGCGGCTTCCGCCGCCAGCTTCTGGCCGAGCAATTCGGAAGTGGCGTCCCGCACTTTGATGGTCAGATTGTTCCGATTCGCTTCCAGCGCACCCGCCATGCGATTGACGCCACGTTCGAGCTGGCCGATTTCGCCCTGTGAAGTCTCCGGCGTGCGCTCGGTCAGATTGCCGTCGGCCAGATGCGCCACGGTATTGGTAATGGTCAGCAAAGGCCGGCTGACGCCGCCTGACAGCCGCCAGGCCAGCAGCATCGCGATCACGATGGCGGCGAGGGCCGCGCCGCCTGCGGCCAGACCGACTTGCGAGCGCGTCAATTCCACTGGCGCACGACTCAGGCTGACCACCAGAAACAGGTCGCTCCGCCCGGCTTCAGGCAGATCGAGATAGGGGTCCGTCTCGCTCTGCGCCGGCAGCTTCACCACCTGCGAGAAATACAGCATCGGCCCCTTGCGCCAACGCGGCTCAGGCGGCGTTCCCGTCAGCATCGGCAGTGCTGTTGCGCTGCCGCTGATCAGCAGCCATTGCACGCCATCGGTGACTGCGGCCGCTTCGAAGTTGTGCGAGTTGCGCTCGTAATCAAGAAAACGCTTGGCCGGCGGCAGGTTGCCGGAGAACAGGTCGAAGGCGATCGCGTTGGCCAGATGTTTGGTGCTGTCCTGGCCCTGGTTGATCAGCGCCTGCTCCATTTCATTGACGCCGCGCTGGGTGAAATAGAACGCGAGAACACTCACCGCAAGTATCAGCGGCATCAATGCGACCGCCAGGATGCGCAAGCGAAGGGTCATCGACGAGCGGAAACTGGTCATGGCGCGGTATCGGAAGCGATCGTTGGTTCTACTTCTTGCCCTTGCGCAAGCTCATTTTCTGGATGACCAGCACGGCTTCGGTGCGGTTGCTGACCTTCAGCAACTTGAAGATTGCGGCAACGTGGATTTTCACGGTGCCTTCGGTGACTTGCAGAATGTCGCCGATCTGTCGATTACTCAGCCCCTTCGCCAATTCGCGCATGACCTGGAGCTGGCGGTCGGTCAGGGCGTGGTGGTGGTTGATCTGCGCTGGCGGGGCCTCCTCGGTGGCGGGCGTCTCGATCAGGCCGGGCGGAACATAGACACCGCCGGCAAGGACGTGTTGCAGCGCGGCCAGAATGGTTTCACTGGGCGAGGATTTGGTGATGTAACCGAGCGCCCCGGCCGCCAGCAGTTTCTTGATATCCGCGACCTCCTCGGAGGCGGAAAGCACCACCACCGGAATATCGGGAAATGCAGCGCGAAAACGGGCGACCCCATCCAGACCTGACATGCCCGGCATGTAAAGGTCAAGCAGGGCAAGATCGACCTCGCGTGCGCGCCGCATGGCGGCGAATGCCGTCGGGTAATCATCGGCTTCGATCAGCGTGACGCGCTTTTCCAGCTTGAGCAGGACCGGTTTCACGCCCTCGCGAAACAGCGGATGGTCATCCGCCAGCAGTATTCTCATGCGCACTCCCCGACTTGTCGTATCCCGCGCTGCGGGTTGGGCTGATCCGCCCGAAACCGATTCAGAGCCCCAGGCGTTGCCAGATTGCCGAAGTCAGGCCGGCCTGATTCAGCGTGTAGAAATGCAGACCCGGCGCGCCGCCACGCAGCAGCTTGTCGCACATGCCGGCGACGAAATCGAGGCCGAACGCCTTGATCGACGCGGTGTCGTCCTGATAGCTCTCCATTTTGTTGCTCAGCCAGCGCGGAATCTCGGCGCCGCAGGCGGCGGAGAAGCGCGACAACTGGCTGAAATTGGAGATCGGCATGATGCCCGGCACGATGGGTAGCGTGACGCCAAGCGCGGCGCAGTCATCGACGAAATTGAAATAGGCGTCCGGATTGAAGAAATACTGGGTGATCGCTGCGTTGGCGCCGGCCTCGGCCTTGCGCTTGAAGTTCAGCAGGTCGTCGCGGTAATTGCGCGCCTGCGGGTGCATTTCCGGATAGGCCGCCACCTCGATCTGGAACCAGTCGCCGGTTTGCTCGCGGATGAAGCTGACCAGTTCGTTGGCGTAGCGAAACTCGCCCGGCTCGGCCATGCCGGAGGGCAGATCGCCGCGCAGCGCGACGATATGGCGGATGCCGTTGGCGCGATAGGTTTCCAGAATTTCGCGAATGCTCTCGCGCGTCGAAGCCACGCAGGACAGATGCGGCGCGGCGGCGAGCCCGGCGGCCTGGATATCGAGCACCGTTTCCAGGGTGCGATCGCGTGTTGAACCGCCAGCGCCGAAAGTCACCGAGAAAAACTCGGGTTTGAGCTGAGCCAGTTGCGCGCGCGCGTCACGCAGCTTGTCCATGCCCTCGGGCGTTTTCGGTGGAAAGAATTCGAGGCTGAAAGTACGTGCGGTCATAGTCTGGATTAGTGAAGTGAAATGGGAGATGGGTCGGGATTCTAACCGGGGGTTTATCCCAACACGACGCCGAGGCCCTTGCCGATGAACCAGGTCGCCGCGCCGGCGGCGGCGCCGATCAGTAACATGCGCAGGCCACCGGCAAACGCGTTCAGGCCGGTGAACAGGCTAAGCGCCGCGCCGACGCCGAACAGACTGATGCCGGTGGCGGCCAGGACGCCGTAAAAGGCGTTTGTGCCGGACAGCAGGAGATAGGGCAGCACCGGCAGGAAAGCGCCGATTGCGAACGCGAAAAACGAACTGATCGAAGCGCCCCAGGGCGAGCCGAGTTCGTCAGGGTTCAAGCCGAGTTCTTCCCGGGCCAGCGTATCCAGCGCCCGATCCGGGTCGGCGATCAGCGCCTGCGCCAGCCGCACGGCTTCTTCCCTGCCGACGCCCTTGGCCTGATAGATCAACGCAAGTTCGGCGGCTTCCTCGCCGGGATACTGGTCGAGTTCCTCGCGCTCCAGCGCAATCTGGTATTCGTGAAACTCGCGCTGCGAACGCATCGACACATATTCGCCTGCCGCCATTGAAAACGCGCCGGCCAACAGCCCGGCGACGCCGGACAGCAGGATCATGTCGGCGCCCGCGCCTGCGCCGGCGACCCCGAGAATCAGGCTGGCGTTGGAAATCAGGCCGTCGTTGACGCCGAACACCGCCGCGCGCAGGTTGCCGCTGCCGGCGTTCTTGTGTTTTTCGCCGCGCATCTGCTCCAGGCTGGTCGGCGTCGAGTGCGGCTGACTGCCTTGATACAGGCTCATGCCGCGCACCTTCATCGCGGCCAGGATGCCTTTCAACGGCCGCACGCCGAAGCGCGGAATCAACCAGGCGACCAGGCGGGCGCGCGCGTCGGGCGTGAAGCCTGTCGGCGGCGGCTCGCCCAGCTTGCCCAATTCCACCTCCCACAGCGCGGCCTGCCCATCAGCGGCGCGCGCCAGTTCGAGAAACAGCACCTGCCGGGTTGTTCCGGATTCCGCGTCGGATACGACGCGATAAAGCCAGGCCGAGCGCTTCTCCTCGTGCCAGCTTGCCAGTGCCTGCGCTGCATGGGATTGCATGTGGACCTCTATGAATGGATGCCGCGCCGATACTGCACGGCTTCGGCGATCTGGCTGGCGCGGATGGCTTCATCGCCGGCCAGATCGGCGATGCTGCGCGCCACGCGCAGGATGCGATGGTAAGCGCGGGCGGACAGATTGAGCCGCGCGATGGCCTGGCGCAACAAGGCCATCGCGGCCGCCTCGGGCTGGCAATGCTGGTCGATTTCCTTGCTGCCGAGTTGCGCGTTGGCCTTGCCCTGGCGCGCAATCTGGATCGCGCGCGCCGCAGCCACGCGCTGGCGCACCACCGCCGAGGGCTCACCCTCACCGGCGGCGGTCATTTCCGCCTCGGGCAGCGCGGCGACCTCAATGTGCAGGTCGATGCGATCCAGCAACGGGCCGGATATGCGGCCGCGATAGCGCGCCACCAGTTCCGGCGAGCAATGGCACTGGCCGCCGGGGTGCCCGAGATAACCGCACGGGCAAGGATTCATCGCAGCGATGAGCTGGAAGCGCGCCGGGAAGTCGGCCTGCCGCGCCGCGCGCGAGATGGTGATGCGGCCGGCTTCGAGCGGTTCGCGCAGCACTTCCAGCGCCTTGCGATCGAATTCCGGCAATTCGTCCAGGAACAGCACGCCATGTGTGGCCTGGCTGATTTCGCCCGGACGCGGCGGGTTGCCGCCGCCGACCAGGGCGACGCCGGAAGCGGTGTGGTGCGGCGATCGGTACGGCCGCAGGCGCCAGTTTTCGCTGCGGAAGTTGCCGGTCAATGACAGCACGGCGGCGGATTCGAGCGCCTCGGCCTGGGTCATCGGTGGCAGGATGCCGGGCAGCCGGCTGGCCAGCATCGACTTGCCGGTGCCCGGCGGCCCGCTCATCAACAGCGAATGGCCGCCGGCGGCGGCGACTTCGAGCGCGCGGCGGGCATGCTGCTGGCCCTTCACATCGGCCAGGTCGGCGTAATCGGGTTGCGCCACGTCCGCGCGCGGCACGACGCGCGGCAACGGCGTGCGGCCGGTCAGATGCGCGCACACTGCCAGCAGGCTGTCGGCGGCATAGACCTCGGCGCCCTCGGCCAGCGCCGCCTCCTCGGCACTGGCGCGCGGCAGGATGAAGGCGCGGCCGCTGCGCGCGGCGCTCAACATCATCGCCAGCGCGCCGCGTATCGGCCGCAACGCGCCGGTCAACGCCAGCTCGCCGGCAAATTCGTAATCCTTCAGCTTGTCCGCCGGCAACTGTCCGGAAGCAGCGAGCAGGCCGAGCGCGATGGGCAGATCGAAGCGGCCGGATTCCTTCGGCAGATCGGCCGGCGCAAGGTTGACGGTGATGCGCCGTTGCGGAAATTCATAACCGGATTGCAGCAAGGCCGCGCGCACCCGGTCGCGCGCCTCCTTCACCTCCGCCTCGGCCAGCCCGACCAGCGTGAACGCCGGCAAGCCGTTGGCCAGATGCGCCTCGACGACGACCTCCGGCGCATCCATGCCGGCCAGCGCGCGGCTGCTAACAACGGCTAATGTCATTTATCTCCCCGTTTATTTGCGCCGCTTCAAGCCCTGCCGCCCGACCCAGTCGCGCGCGAACTGCTGCGCGACGCGGCCGGAACGGCCGCCGCGCTGAATCGCCCATTGCAGGGCTTCGACGCGGGTTGCCTCGCTCTGGATGCCGCCCAGCGCGGCGATCCAGCCGGCAACAATGGCCAGATAGGCGTCCTGATCGAACGGATAGAAAGTCAGGATCAGGCCGAAACGGTCGGACAGCGAAATCTTTTCCTCGATGCTCTCGCCCGGCCGCACCTCGCCACCGAGATGTTGCGTGGCCTCGTTTTCGGCGAAAAATTCCGGCATCAGATGGCGCCGGTTCGAGGTCGCGCAGATCAGCACGTTATCCGGCAGGCCGGCGATGGAGCCGTCGAGCGCGGCTTTCAGCGGCTTGTAAGCGGCGTCGCCCGGCTCGAACGAAAGATCGTCGGCGAACAGAATGAACTTGCCGGGCTGGTTTTCCAGCCGCGCGGTGATATCGGGCAGATCGATCAGATCGTCGCGATCGACTTCCACCAGGCGCAGCCCCTTCTTGCCGTAGCGCGGCAGCAAAGCCTTGACCAGCGACGACTTGCCGCAACCGCGACTGCCGGCGAGCAACACGTTATTTGCCGGCAAGCCCTTGAGAAACTGGCGGATGTTGCGGTCGAGGCTGTCCTTCTGCGCGTCAATGCCGGACAACGCCGCCCACGGCGGGCAGTTCAGCGTCGTCACCGGCGCCAGCATGCCGATACCAAGACCGGATTGCCTGCGCCAGCGGCAAGCCAGTGTCTGCCGCCAATCGACGCGCGCCGGCGCCGCCGGCAGCCAGGCATCCAGCCGCGCCAGCAGATCGTTGCCGCGCGCGATCAGCAAGGCGAGTTCCGGGTTGATCAGGTAACGGGGTAGTTCGTCTTCGTTGTCGTCCATGTCCATGACCGGGTTTCCGCTTTGCGAAAAGGCATTCTATACGGCCAGCCGACGGCGCAGGACCGGGCTGGCGACAGCCAACCCTTCCAGCGGCATACTTCAGGCCTGTCCCGGCTCTCGTAAGATCATGCAAGCGAACCCATCCAATCCATCTCCGGCCCGCAGCAGATTGCTCGATGTCGGCGCGCGCACGACACCGGCACGCGAGCAGGTGCTCGATATCCTGTTGGCCGCGACGCGGGCGCTGAGCCATCAGGAAATCGAGTCGGCCGCACGCGAACAAGGCTCGAATTTCGATCGCGTCACGCTCTACCGCGTGCTCGATTGGCTGGTGACGCAGGG
>CAMDGQ010000027.1 GCA_945897955.1 Tepidiphilus sp. J10
TCGAATAGCCCCATCTTGTTTTCTACGGCGCCGGTAAAGGCGCCGCGCAAATGGCCGAACAATTCGCTGGTGAAACTCTCTTCAGTGAATTGGGTGCAGTCGATGGCGACGAATTCCTTGCTGAATCGACGCGACTTGCGATGAATCAGCTGCGCCGCCATCTCCTTTCCGCTACCGGTTTCACCCAGAATCAGCACCGGCGCATCAGTTCCCGCCACGCTGACCAGGTTATCCAGCACGCGCATGAAAGAGGGACAACAGCCGCCGACCATTTTGTCGGCGTCAAAGCAAAGATCATCGCCATGGCTGATGGAGGCGATACTTTCACCAATCAGGATGACCTCGCCCTGTTCATTCAGAATCGGACTAGCGTTGACCGCGACATAGTCGGCCTGATGATGCTGGTCAAAATGGCGATGAATCACCTGATACGGCTGGCCAGTATCGAATACCCGTTTCAGCGGACATTCCTCGCCGTTGATATCGCATGTGGTATCCGTTTTATGTGAAACCTGATGGCACTTGAGACCAACTACGGCACTTTTGTCGAGGCCGGAATAGGTTTCGGAATATCGTTGGTTGGCCACCACGACGCGAAACTCTCGATCAACCAGCGCAAACGGCTCTGGATGCGCATCGACCAGACTTTGCAGGAAAGCCTGATTTGGGAGTGAGGGGTCTTGCGCCATGTGTTCTTTTACCAAATGACTTCGGTTAACCGGACTGTAGGTGCGAATTCATTCGCATGTTCAACCGATTGCGTGCGAATGAATTCGCACCTACAGAACCATTCTGTTCGCAGTCTGAAGACAGGCGTTCATCCCGGCCTGCGCCGGGATGAACGCGCCCATGCGATCCAATCAACCGATAGCGGCTTCAGCGGTGTTCTTGTCGCCAGTGTTGTCGACCCAGTTGACGACAACCTTGTCACCCTTCTTGGCGCCCTTGACCTTGAATGCCAGGTAGGGGTTCTTGGAAATACCGCCGCCCCACTGCGCGTCCAGCACCACCTTGCCGTTCACCGTCGCGGTGACGTTGGTGATGTGCAACGCCGGGACCAGCGCGCCGGTCTTCGCATCCTTGCGCAGACCCGTTTCCATCGGGTGGTTCATCAGGCACTTCACTTCGGCGGTGTCGCCACTCATCGAGGCGCGGATCTTCATCGGTTCTGCCATTTTCTTGCTCCTTGGTCTTTACAGGTTCGGGTTAGGTGGGTGTTGGTTTCGATCAGCCGCCGCAGCCGCCGATGGTCACTTTCACTTCCTTCGCCGCCGTGTAGGTCTTGCCGCCAGCTTTCACCAGCGCGCGCACGTTGGACGTGGCGCCCATCTTGATACGGGTGGAGATGTAGCCTTGTGCGCCGTTGCTCAGCTTGAACTCGGCCAGCATCGGCTGCGTGTTCTTTTCACCAATGATGATGATGGTGTCGGTGCCGGCAATGTTGGAGGTGATTTCAACCGGCACTACCGCGCCGTTTTCCGCAATGTCCGGTGCTTTCACGTTGATGTCTCCAGCTGCAGCACCCGCGCCACCCACCGAGCCCATCACCGAACCCAGATCCTTGCTTTCGAACACGGCCTTGTTCCACTCCGCCGCGAATACCGTGCCCGGCTTCAGCAGGCCGGCAACCATCGCCACGCTCACCGCGCTGGCTGCGCCAGCGCCCTTCAGTACGTTTCTGCGCAAAATGTTCATTCCTGTCTCCATGAAGTTTCAAAACACGCTCTTTCTCCACATTCCCGCCCGCGTCTGCCACGAATCGCGGCGCAACGTCAGACAGGCCTGGCAAGGCGCCTATGCAAGATCAAGGCCAGATTGCCGTCTGCTTCCAACATGTTGATTTGCTTGCCCCGCGAAATGGTCGCGCGGACATGGATGTCAGTAGAAGACTGACAAATCCTGACATGTCATGTCAATGTCATGTCAGGCTATGAATTCCTGATTTTGCGGTACAGCGTGCGTTCCGAAATACCGAGGGCCTGAGCGGCCAGCCGACGATTGCCGGCAAATTTTTCGAGCGACTTCCGGATGGTTTCCAGCGAAGGCTTCCGGCGCGCATCCGGCATGACAAAAAAATGCTCCTCCTCATGCAGTGGATGCATCACCGGCGCCAGATTCGGGTCCACCACTTCCTTCGGCAGATGCTTCATGTCCACCCGCGCGCCGCGCGCCAGAATGGCGGCGCGTTCGAGGATGTTCCTGAGCTCGCGCACATTGCCCGGGTAGTCGTAGCGCACCAGCGCCTGCAGCGCTTCGTCGGCAATGGCCTGGGCACGCTTACCGCCATGGCCGAGAAAATGGCTGACCAGTTCCGGGATATCGTCACGCCGATGCCGCAGCGGCGGCAATTCAACCTGCATGCAGTTGATCCGGTAATACAGATCGGCGCGAAATGCGCCGGCATCCACCATCTGCTTCAGTTCCCGGTTGGTGGCGCAGATGATGCGCACGTCGGCCTTGCGGATCTGGGTGTCGCCAACACGCCGGAAGGCGCCGGTTTCAATCGTGCGCAGAAACTTGGCCTGGATGGCCAGCGGCATCTCGCCGATTTCGTCGAGGAACAAGGTGCCGCCGTCGGCCATTTCAAACAGCCCGCGCCGGGTATCCACCGCCCCGGTGAAGGCGCCTTTGACATGACCGAAGAGTTCGCTGGCGAACATCTCCTGGGTGATCAGGGTGCAGTCCAGCGGTACGAATTCACGCAGGGCGCGCTTGGACTTGCGGTGGATCAGCCGCGCCGCCAGTTCCTTGCCGGTTCCGGTTTCGCCGAGGATCAGCACCGGCGCCTCGGTTTCCGCCACGGTGACCAGGTTGTGCAGCACGGTCATGAAGGACGGACAGCAGCCGGCCACCATCTTTTGTTCGTCGAAGTGCAGTTCGGCATCGTGGCTGATCGAGGTAATGCTCTCGCCAAGGTAGGCCACCTTGCCATCCTGGCCAAGGATCGGACTGGCATGGATGACGACGTAATCGGGATCGTGCAGGCAATCGAAATGGCGATGGATGACCTGGTACGGCTGCCCCGTTTCGAACACATGCTTGAGCGGACACTCCTCGCCGTTCAACTCGCAGGTCGTATCGCTTTTGTGGGAAACCGCATGGCATTTCCTGCCGATGGCCTGGGAACAGTCGGTGCCGGCATACACCTCGGCATACTTGCTGTTGCAGGCCACGACGTTGAAATCCTGGTCCACCAGCGCGAAAGCTTCCGCGTGGGTGTTGACCAGGCTCTGCAACACGGGATCCAGCGTGCCGCGCTTGCCTGCTTCACGAACAGCCATCTTGCCGGTCCCGTTCCAGTTTGAACTTCTCAGCCGAGCAGATGCGATGCCAGGCCATCCGCCAGCTTGGGTTCGAACCAGGTCGATTTCGGCGGCATGACTTCATTGGCGTCGGCCACCGCCATCAGGTCTTCCATGCCCGTCGGGTGCAGCGCCAGCGCCAGGGCCATTTCGCCGGAATCGACCCGCTTCTCCAGTTCTGCCAGACCGCGGATACCGCCGACGAAGTCGATGCGCTTGTCGCGGCGCGGATCGGCAATGCCCAGAATCGGCGCGATCAGGTTGTTCTGCAACAGGCTGACATCAAGCCGGCCGACCGGGTCATGCGGAATCAGATCGGCGCGGATGGTCAGCTTCATCCAGCGGCCGTTCAGATACAGGCCGAACTCGCCGGAGTGCGCCGGCTTCGCGGCCGATTCGGCCAGTTCGATCATGAAACTTTCCGCTACCCGCGCCATGAACTCCGGCTCGGACAGGCCGTTCATGTCCTTGATCACGCGGTTGTAATCGAGGATGCGCATCTGGTGATGCGGGAAGATCACCGACAGGAAATAGTTGTAGGCCTCGTCACCGGTGTGTGCGCTGTTGCTGGCGCGGCGAGACGCGCAAATGCGGCTGGCGGAGGCGGAACGATGATGGCCGTCGGCGATGTACAACGCCGGCATCGCGTCGAACAGTTCCGTCAGGCGCGCCAGCGTGCCGGCGTCGCGGATGGCCCACAGGGTGTGGTGCACACCCGACTCGGCAACGCCATCGGAATCCGGTGCGGCCTGCGTGGCGGCGGCCAGGATGGCATCCACTTCCGGCTGGCTCGGGTAAGCCAGCAGAACCGGGCCGGTCTGCGCGTTCAGCGCCTCGATCTGGCGCACACGGTCATCTTCCTTGTCCGGCCGGGTGAACTCATGTTTGCGGATGCGATTGGTGTCGTAGTCGGCGACGCTGGCGGCCGCCACCAAACCGACCTGGACATGCTCGCCCATGATCAGCCGATAGGCGTAATAGCAGGCCTGCGCATCCTGTTCGAGCACGCCGGCAGCAATCATCCTGTGCAGATTCTCCGCCGCCTTGGCATAGACCTCGGGCGCGTAGGGGTCGGTATCCGGCGGCAGGTCGATTTCCGGCTTGGAAATATGCAGAAAACTCCACGGCCGGCCTTCCGCCAGCAACCGGGCCTCGGCGGTATTGAGCACGTCATAGGGCGGTGCGATGACTTCCGGGGCGCGGCCGGGCGCGGGACGCAGGGCGGGAAACGGGCGAACAAGCGAAGGACGAATCAGGGACATGGCTAACTTCCGGTTTTCGGGGAGGCGGCATTCTATCGCGACGAAGGCGCGCCAGACTTGCCGACGCCCCAAGCCCGTCAAGCCGGAACCGAACTATCCACGTTTACGGTTTTGCACTGCTGCCTATACGATGCGGCATCCAGCCACCGCATCCGCCCAGTCGCCCCTTCGTGCACGCCATGCCGTCAATCCAAACCAAACGCCCCCTGCCCAGGCTCGGCGAGAAACAGCGCAACAGCCTCGACGGCCTATTGCAGGCGTCCCTGACCGCGCTGCGCCTGTTCGTGAAGAACGAACTCCAGAACCACGCTGCCGCCACCGCTTTCTACTTTCTGCTTTCCGCCGCGCCGCTGGTGCTGTTGCTGACCTACGCCGCCCAATATCTGGCGGTACTGGCCGAAACCTCGACCCCGGCGGTGATGCTGCTGGCGGCGCTGTATGAGCAATTCCACCTCGACCAGCTCTCGACTCTGGGGGTGATCCCGCAGAAGACGCAGGTCGCCGCCGGCGGCGTCGGCCTGTTGACGCTGGTGCTGTCCTCGCGCGGGCTGGTCAATGCGGTGCAAAGTGCGTTTCGCGTGATTTTCCCGGACGAGTCGAAGCGGCCATTCGTGCTCAACTGGATCTTGCCGCTGGTGATCATTCCGCTGGTGTTCGGTCTTGTGGTGATCGCAGTGGCGGTTCAGGCCAGCCTGACCTTTTTTGCCAATGTCGAACTGCTTGGCACGGCAAGCAGCGCAACGCTGAAGGGACTCAACCTCGTGCTGGCCTTGCTGGTGGTCTGGGGCCTGTTCTATACCGCCTTGCGCCGCCTGCCCCTGAGCCGCCCGCCGCCGCGCCCGACCATGCTGGTCAGTGCGCTGGCGACCCTGACCTGGGCGATTTTGTTCTATGGCTTCGGCATGTTCTTCCAGGTCGAAAAATACCAGGCGGTGTATGGCGCGCTGGGCGGCGTCGTATTCATCCTGATTGGCGCCTATTTCGCCTGCCTGGCATTCTATTTCTGGGCGCAATTTCTATATGCGCTGACCAAGGTCGATGTCGCCGCGCTGGAAAAGCTTTTCCTGGGCGGGACCGGGAGCGGCGCCAGCAAGCTGGAAGGTATGGTGTTCGGGCGCTCGAACCGGCTGCTGGCGAAATACGGCCATCATTTCGCGGCGGGCGAAACCCTGATCGAGGAAGGCGACACCTCGCGCGAAGCGTTCTACCTGTATGCCGGCAAAGCCGACGTCCACAAGCGCTTCGGCGACATCGAAAAACATCTGGGCGAACTGGATGAAGGCAGCCTGCTCGGCGAAATGGCCTATCTGCTCGACGAACCGAGAACCGCCAGCGTGCGCGCGAAAACCGAGGTCACCGCCCTGGTTCTCCCCCCCGCCATGCTGGAGGAACTGATGCGCTACTCCGCGCCGCTGTCGCGCCGCATCATCGGCTCGCTGGCACAAAGGTTGATGCGGATGAATCAGGCGGCGTGATGCGTTTTCGGGCAGTCCGGCTCCCCCCGTAGAATTCAGTGCAAGTAAAATAATCGAGCCCATTCCTTCGGTTTTTCAGCAGCCTCACCTATCATGCGCGACTCTTCGATACTCTTTGGCCAAACGCGCATCACGCTCAACGGCGTGTGGTGGAATCGTCATCAAACGGCATCAATTGCCCGTCATCCATCCAGAGCCTGTCGAGAGTGTTGTTGATCGGTACCTGCATGAGGATGGAAAACAGCTTGCATCACCCGCGTAGTTCGGCCTCCATCACGCTTTCCGTCTGGAAGGCGCTGTTCCTGCGTGAAGCGCTGAGCCGTTTTTTTTCGAGCCGAGGGGCCTGGTTCTGGCTGCTGATTGATCCGGTATTCCACGTTGCGTACCTGATGGTCGTGTTCACGATGATGCGTGTCAGCAATGTTGGCGGCATCGATATCGCCACCTGGATCATGATCGGCCTGCTGGCGTTTTTCATGTTTCGGGTCACTGCCACACAGGTTACCAACTCGATATCGGCGAACCTGGCCCTGTTCGCCTATCGCCAGGTCAAGCCCGTCGATACCGCGCTGGTCCGGGCTGCGCTTGAGGGGGTGTTGATGGTTGCGGTCACCCTCATCCTGCTCACAGGGGCTGCGTTGTTCGGGCATTCGGTTGTACCTTCCGACCCTCTTGCGGTTCTGGAGGCATTTTTCGGTCTGTGGCTTGCCGGCATCGGATTCGGCCTGATTGCCTCGGTAGCAAACGGACTGATCAGGGAACTGGGCAAGATCATTCACCTGATCATGATGCCGCTTTATATTATTTCGGGTGTGATGTTTCCGATTTCCGCCGTTCCAGAGCCTTACCAAAGCTGGCTTCTGCTCAACCCCGTGGCGCATGGGCTGGAAGCGGCCCGCCTCGGATTTGTCCCCAATTACCATTCCGTCCCCGATCTGAGCATGGGCTTTCTCTACGGTTTTGCGCTGGTCAGCATATTCCTGGGCCTGGCTTTGCACCGTCGCTTCGCACTCAGGTTGATCTCGCTATGATCGTTGTCGAAAACGTACACAAGCGTTACATGACAGATCACGGATTTGGCCACTGGGTTCTGAAAGGCGTCAGCTTTACCATTCCCCCGAAACTGAATGTCGGTCTGATCGGCGCCAACGGCGCCGGAAAGTCGACCCTGCTCAGCATCATTGGCGGTGTTGACCAGCCCAACAAGGGACGCGTTGAGCGGCTTTGCCGCGTTTCCTGGCCGATGGGATTCGGTGGCGGCCTGCAAGGCACGTTGACCGGCCGACAAAATGCCAAGTTTGTCTGCCGTATCCATGGCTTTGAAGCCGACCTTCAGGATCGCTTGCGCAGCATCCAGAATTTTGCCCAGATTGGTGCGGCCTTCGACCAACCGGTCAAGACCTATTCATCGGGCATGCGCTCGCGTCTTCAATTTGCGCTCTCGCTGGCATTCGACTTCGACGTGTATATCTCGGATGAGGTGACCGCCGCCGGCGACGCAGCGTTCCGGAAGAAAGCCGCCGCCGCCTTCAAGGATCTCGCCGACCATGCCAGCCTGATCATGGTTTCCCATGATGAAACCACGCTCAAGCAGTTCTGTTCTGCCGGTATCTGGATCAAGGATGGCAAGGCACACTGGTTTGACCAGATAGACGACGCCCTGAAAGCGTACAAGGAAGATCAAAACTCATGATTGATCGCATCAAGCAAACCCGCATGGCGCTCGTTTCAGCGCGCCTGCTCGGCTGGTTGCAACAGGAAATGGCTCCCGCCCTGCTCCGCCGCCGCATCATCGGCGCAGCCGTCATCGCCTCTCTGCTGGCCACGATTTACTGGCTGTTCATCGCGTCGGATCGGTATGTATCAGAAGCCCATGTGATCATTCAGCGCACCGACCTTGCAGGCGGTCAGAGCATGGACTTCTCCAGCCTGCTGGGCGGTGCTATCAATGGAAGTCGAGCCGACCAGTTGCTTCTGCGCGACCACCTGCTCTCGATCGACATGCTGAAAAAACTCGACGCCACCCTGAACCTGCGCGCCCATTACAGCGACAGTCAGCGTGATCCGCTATCGCGCATGTGGTTCCAGGATGCATCAATGGAATGGTTCCACCGCCACTATCTGACCAGGGTCAGCGTTGAATTCGACGAGTATGCCGGCGTTCTGTTGATCAAATCCCAGGGCTACGATCCGAAGAAGGCGCATGCCATCACCAGCATGCTGGTCAGGGAAGGCGAGAAGTTCATGAATGAAATGGCCCACGATCTGGCTGATGAACAGGTTGCCTTCCTTGAAAAACAGGTTGAACAAATGAGCCAGCGCACATTGCAGGCACGTCAGGCGGTTTTGAACTACCAGAACAGGAAAGGCCTCGTTTCGCCTCAGGCCACGGTCACGACCCTCGCAGGCATCGTCGCCAAACTGGAGGCCCAACGTACCGAACTGGAGATTCAACGCCGCGCCCTTCAGGCTTACCTGGTTTCCGATCACCCCAATATTGTTCAACTTGACCAGCAGGCAGCCGCCATTACCAGACAGATCGCAGAGGAGGAAGCCAAGCTTGCCTCCCCCGGAGGCAGAACCCTCAACCGCACGGTGGAAGAGTTCCAGCGACTGGAAATGGAGGCCGGATTTGCTCAGGACGTATACAAGACCGCACTGATTGCGCTGGAGAAAGGTCGTGTCGAAGCGATACGCACGCTCAAGAAGGTATCGGTGCTGCAGGCCCCCTCCCAGCCCGAATTTGCGCTGGAACCCCGCCGGTACTACAACACACTGGTTTTCACGCTTGTTGCGATGTTGTTGGCGGGCGTAGCACATCTTCTCGCGGCCATCGTGCGCGACCACAAGGATTAATCCCATGACCCGGCAATATTTCACCACGCTCCTCGTCGGCGCCTTCGCGCTCCTGTTGACCAGCGCCCCCCATTCCGCCGAGTTCGACCCGTTCGGCATCAACCAGGCGCTCAACCTGCGCACTGACTCCGGCAGTGCGGCAATGGCAAAGGCAGCCGCCAGCGCGTCAGCACGCAATGCCGCAGCAGCCACCCCGCAGGAAATTCGCCCGCAGCCACCCCAGTTCTTCGACTATTCCGCCAATCTGAACAGCGACGTATTCGGCGCCAATCTGTTCACCGGATCATTCGCTCGCCAGGGCGCAACCCAGTTCAATCCCAACTACGCAATCGCCACTGGCGACATCGTCCAGGTACGTTTATGGGGTGCATTCGAATTCGACGCCGCGTTGACCGTGGACCCCAAGGGCAACATCTTCCTGCCCAACACCGGGCCGGTACATGTGCAAGGTGTCCGCAATCAGGATCTACAGCGCCAGGTGGAAGCTGCCGTAGCCAAGGTATTCCGCTCCAATGTCTCCAGTTACGCCAGCCTCGCCGCTGCCCAACCGGTGCGCATCTTCGTCAGCGGCTTTGTCAATCGTCCCGGCCTTTACAGCGGCACCAGCATGGACAGCCTGCTGCACTACCTTGATCAGGCCGGCGGCATTGACCCCGAGCGAGGTTCTTTCCTGACGGTTCAAGTCAAGCGCGGCCAGCAGATCCGCACCACAGCCAATCTCTACGAATTCCTTCTCAACGGAACCCTGCCGCTGGCGCAATTGGCGGACGGTGACGTCATTTTTGTCGCGCCCCGGCAGAATACCGTCAAGGTGGCGGGTCTGGCGGAAAACGCAAAACGCTTTGAATTCAGTGACAGTTCACGCACCGTCGCCGACCTCATCAAACTCGCCAAGCCAAAGGCTGCCGCTACCCATGTAAGGGTAGTAAGGAATACCGGCTCGACCAGGAACACCGAGTACTACCCCCTGGCGGAAGCAGCGCGAATAGCCCTGCAAAACGGCGACGACCTGGAATTCACCGCCGACAAGAAACCCGGCACCATTGCCGTCCGTGTTGAGGGCGAACATCAGAGCGCACAGGAATATGTGCTGCCTTACGGCGCACGCATGGGAGATCTGCTCAAGCAGATCGAATATTCGGAACGCTCCGATAAGGACAACCTGCAACTTTTTCGGCAGAGCATCAAGGTGCGACAAAAGCAAATGCTGCAAACCTCCCTGAACAGTCTGGAGACAGCAGCGTTGACAGCCCGTTCCGGTACCAACGATGAAGCCATCCTGCGCAGGCAGGAAGCAGACCTGATTCTGCAATGGGTGGAGCGCGCAAAAAAAATCGAACCCAACGGCCAGGTAGTCATCGCGCAAGCAGAAAGCCGCAACGACCTGCTGCTTGAAAATGGCGACATTCTGCGCGTCCCTACCCGAGACGGCCTCGTGCTGGTCAGTGGGGAAGTGCTGTTCCCGAATGCCGTAGCCTTCGAAAAGCCCTTGACTCTGGATGACTACATCCGGCGCGCCGGTGGCTATACCCAGAATGCCGATGCCGCGCGCATCATCGTGGCGCATCGGGATGGCAGCTTTACCGAAGCCAATGGGAAAAAGGGGTTCTTCACGCTAGGCAAGGAGAACGGCATTAACGATGTCTCTGTTCGCGCCGGCGATGAGGTATTGGTACTCCCGAAGATCGATGTGAAATCACGACAGATCTGGAAGGACATGACCCAGATCATTTACCAGATTGCAGTCAGCGCCAAGGTGGTTTTCGGACTGTAGCCAGTAAAGGGCAAGACAATGAAAGTGATCATTACGACTGGCCATGGCTCGGCCGCTATTGCGAACATCTGGACGCTGATGCGCTCACTCGGCATCAAGGAATCAGCTCCTGCTCATAAAGACACGGAAAATCCCGGGGTTTTTCACGAAAAACTGTATCTGGCGAGAAAAATCGAAGACCCGGATGAACCAGGCCAGATCATTCCGGGACGGATGTGGCAAAACCTGGCCGAGAATCTTCTTGTCAACAATGTCGAGAGTGAAAACTGGGGCTGGGGCGAAGCAAAAAGCAGTCGTTTGCTTGATTTCTGGACGGGTATTGATCAATCCACATATTTTGTCCTGCTATATGTCGCCCCCGAAATCGCTCTGGCCATGTCATCGGAATCGGATGGCATCAAGAGTGACCCGCTCGTCTCCTGGCGCTTGAAGAATGCCGAACTGCTCGATTTCTACAGCCGGAATCGAGACCGCTGCCTGCTCATCAACACCTATTCACTGATCTCGCAACCCAGCCAGCTTGCCGAATTGCTGTCAGAACGTCTCGGTATCGCCATCACCGCTACTCAACAACTCGACACCGCTTCCGCACAATTTCCGGTCAGCGCAATTGGTTCCTTTCTTGCCAGAAACCTGCTGGACGACAACGAAGCAAGCACGTTGTACGAAGAGCTGGAATCGGCTTCCGATCTTCCTGCATCAACAGACCATTACAAGGATGAAGCAGCGCGCGCATGGCAAGAACATGCAAACCTCAAGCGAACGGAAATTGAATTCAAGGAATCCATCACCCAGCTTGGTGCGAGCAGGAAGGTTGCAGAACAAACACAGCGCGAATTGACACATGCACGCGAACAGATAAAGCAGTCCGAAGCCAGAAAGCAATCTGACGAGCAGGAACAGTCCAGGCTCAATGCCCGCATATCGGAATTGCAGGGAAAACTTGGCAATGAGTTGCAGAAAAATGAAAAACAGTTGCGGGAAGTTGAACTGCTATTGCTTCACAGTCACCAGCTACAAGAAGAGCTTGAGTCCAGCTACCTGAGCATCCAGGAAGTCGAATCAAGACTGGAAGCACAATCCCGCGAATTGGAAGGGGAGCGCGCCAAATCCAGGGAGTACACAGCGAAGATCACGGAAGGCCTCAAGCAGATTGAAGAAGCACGGCGAGAATTGGCGAAGGCACTCAAGCACAACGAGGAACAGAACAGGGAAAATGATCGGCTGCGTGTTCAATTCAATCACGCACAGGAGGAACTGAAAGCCGGCTACCTGAAGGCACAGCAGATTCAGGAGAAATTGAATGCGAGCTCGCGCGAACTCGAATCCGAGCAGACCAGAAGGACTGAGCAGGAAAGCAAGGCCAGAGAAATCCAGCTTGAATTGCAGAATGCTTGGAGAGAACTGGACAAGGCCCGCTGCCAGGTCAAGGATTCCGGCGACTACATCAATACGATTGAACTTGAACAATCACGCTTGCGTGATCAGTTGCAGGAAGGCCTGTATGAACTGGACAAGGCACGCTGTCAATTAAACGATTCTGGCGATTACATCAAAACGATTGAACTAGAACAATCCGGCCTGCGTAATCAGCTTCAGGAGACCCTGCGCGATCTGGATGCAACCCGAGAGCGTGCCGAAGAGGCAGACGATAGAAGAATCGCCAGTGAATTGATGCAAACAACGCTGTCTGAACAGATTCAACAAGCCAGACTTGAAATTGATGCAATGCGGAACAGTATCGCAATTTCCGATAATTTCAGACAAAACAGTGAACACTCTCAATCTGTCCTGCTTGAAAAAATAACGCAGCTGGAAGATGAAATAGACAAGGAGAAGAAGCGCAGTGAAAGCAGGAACAGGGAAAATAGTCTTCTTCTGCTGCAGCTTCATCATACCCAGGAAGAACTGGACGCTTATTTTGTAAAAAATCAAAACTTGATCAACACACAGAAAAAACAGACTGAAGCAGTCCAGACTACACAATATAAATCAGTGGAAACCGCTCCCTTTCCGCCGGGAAAAAAGTCCGGCTTCGTGAATAACTATATAGAAAGGCAGAAAGCGGCACGAAAGCTGAAGAGACAGATCTCGCTCATCAAGCAAAGTGGATTGTTCGATGAAAACTGGTATCTGAAGGAATATGCGGATGTTGCCAAATCCGGACTCGACCCGATCAAGCACTACCTGAAATTTGGCGCCGAGGAAGGACGCGACCCTTCGCTCAACTTCGATACCAGTTACTACCAGTCAAGCAATCCTGACATTAAAATGGCGCAACTAAACCCGCTCATCCATTACATATCCTATGGCATCGCTGAAGGTCGGCGCCCTCATCCTTGAACACCAAATCAACAAGCCATTCCTGAAATGCTGGTGAATACATCAAAATGAAAACGCTACTTCAGCAATTACAACAAGTGATCCGTGAACCGGTAGGCTCCCTAGTCTATGTAGGCCCGGGGAAAGGGGAAATGCTTGCATTCACTCGCCGCCTGATGCCGGAACAGGTGATTTTGTATGAATCAGATCCTGAAAATATCATGAAACTGGAGCGTGATATTGATGCCGCACGGGAAAGACTGTGTCCGTACACACTGGTTGCCGGAAATAAATCTCAAACAGACCTGCACATTCTCAACAATACCCGCTACAACAGCGTCTCAAAGCCCGTTCGAATTCTCGAACTACGCTCGAACCTGAAAATAGAAAAATCAATATCCGTACCGGCAAGGCAGGCATCAAAAGTCGTCAGCGAATTGGATTTATCCATCGGCAGGACAAATCTGCTGATTCTCAACTCCCTTGGCAACAACCTATCCATATTGAAGTCAATTCAACCTGAGTTGCTCTACAAATTTGAATGGATGATAGTAACCGGCCTGCAAATCGAGGAAGCATACGCTGGAGACATGCCAATAACAGAAATTACCGAATATTTGAGCGGTTTGGGTTTCGATTTTAACAAAAATGCGGGCGAAGCCATCTATCCTAATGCCCAGGTTCTATATAAGCGGCATCCTTTAGTTCTAAATATTATCAGTCAAAATGATTCTCTTCAGAGTTTGAAGCAGGAACACGACGAGAAGGTCAAACTGCTTGCCGAACGCCAGAGCCGGTTCGAACAGATGACTCAGGCCAGAGACGATCAAGCCAGACTTGCCAATGAATGTCAGGCGAAGATTCAGCAGATCACGCAGGATCGCGACGAAACGGCCAAGCTGCTTGCCGAACGCCAGGGTCAGATCGAACAGATGACTCAGGCTAGAGACGGACAAGCCAGACTTGCCGATGAACGTCAGGCACAGATTCAGCAGATCACGCAGGATCGCGACGAGACGGCCAAGCTGCTTGCCGAACGCCAGAGTCAGATCGAACAGATGACTCAGGCCAGAGACGTGCAAACCAGGCTTGCCAATGAACGTCAGGCGCAGATTCAGCAGTTCACGCAGGATCGCGAAGAGACGGCCGAGCTGCTGGCGGAACGCCAGAGTCAGATCGAACAGTTAACTCAGGCTAGAGACGGGCAAGCCAGGCTTGCCAATGAACGTCAGGCACAGATTCAGCAGTTCACGCAGGAACGCGAAGAGACGGCCAAGCTGCTTGCCGAACGCCAGGGTCAGATCGAACAGTTAACTCAGGCTAGAGACGAGCAAGCCAGGCTTGCCAATGAACGTCAGGCGCAGATTGAGCAGTTCACGCAGGAACGCGACGAGACGGTCATGTTGCTTGCAGAACGCCAGAGTCAGATCGATCAGTTAACTCAGGCCAGAGACGCTCAAACAAGGCTTGCCAATGAACGTCAAGCGCAGATTCAGCAGGTCACGCAGGAACTCGACGAAACGGCAAAACAGCTTGCGGAGCGCCAGTGTCAGATCGAACAGATGACTCAGGCTAGAGACGGCCAAGCCAGGCTTGCCAATGAACGTCAGGCACAGATTCAGCAACTCACGCAGGAACGCGACGAGAAGGCCAAGTTGCTTGCCGAACTCCAGAGTCAGATCGAGCAGTTAACTCAGGCCAGAGACGCTCAAACCAGGCTTGCCAATGAACGTCAGGCGCAGATTCAGCAGTTCACGCAGGAACGCGACGAAACGGCAAAACAGCTTGCGGAACGCCAGAGTCAGATCGAACAGATGTCTCAGGCTAGAGACGGACAAGCCAAGCTTGCCAATGAACGTCAGGCACAGATTCAGCAGTTCACGCAGGAACGCGACGAAACGGCAAAACAGCTTGCGGAGCGCCAGAGTCAGATTGAACAGATGTCTCAGGCTCGAGACGGACAAGCCAGACTTGCCAATGAGCGTCAGTCACAGATTGAGCAGTTCACGCAGGATCGCGACGAGACGGTCATGTTGCTTGCAGAACGCCAGAGTCAGATCGATCAGTTAACTCAGGCCAGAGACGCTCAAACAAGGCTTGCCAATGAACGTCAGGCACAGATTCAGCAGTTCACGCAGGAACGCGACGAAACGGCAAAACAGCTTGCGGAGCGCCAGAGTCAGATCGAACAGATGTCTCAGGCTAGAGACGGACAAGCCAGACTTGCCAATGAACGTCAGGAGCAGATACAGCAGGTCACGCAGGATCGCGACGAGACGGCCAAGCTGCTTGCCGAACGCCAGAGTCAGATCGAACAGTTAACTCAGGCTAGAGACGGGCAAGCCAGGCTTGCCAATGAACGTCAAGCGCAGATTCAGCAGGTCACGCAGGAACTCGACGAAACGGCAAAACTGCTTGCGGAGCGCCAGGGTCAGATCGAACAGATGACTCAGGCCATAGACGCTCAAACCAGGCTTGCCAATGAACGTCAGTCAAAAATCATGCAATTGGCTCAAGAACGTGATGAGAAAGCCAAAATGGCTTTGGAACAAAAAGCTCTTTTAGACCAGGCTAACAAATCGCTATTCGAATTAACCTCAGCTATCGAGAAAAGCACAGCGCGCACTCATGACTTGGAACAGACAAATTCTGAATTGCAAGCAAGGCATAATATGATGGACCAGGAAATAATTAGAGCAGAAGCGCAAATTGATCTGATAAAAGATGTTCTTTTAAGAGATACAGGAATTTAGATTTCCACACATTAATCGTAGTTTGCCAACGGAACAACATACAGAGATTTCAATCCGTGCGAAAAGTAAAAAGAAAATTGCATTGGCTTAAAATGCCTAAAACAGCGCATAAGTTTCGCAAAGGGAATTACACGTACTCAGCACCCAACCCACAAGTCAGAATTAATGATTTGAATATAGATAGCAACCCAGGCCTTGAAAAGTTCGAAACAGAATCGTCAGGTATAGAATACGGCATTAATCAGAATATGCATCAGTCAATAACAAATGATGTGTTATCCAAACAGGCATATCCAATCATATACGA
Organism: Tepidiphilus sp. J10; assembly: GCA_945897955.1. Taxonomy (GTDB): domain Bacteria; phylum Pseudomonadota; class Gammaproteobacteria; order Burkholderiales; family Thiobacillaceae; genus PFJX01. The sequence goes on from CAMDGQ010000027.1 coordinate 16,052, forward strand.
TGAAAACCTTCTTGATAAGGCCAGAAGTCAATGGCAATTTGGTGACTGGGAAAGCCTTTCAAAGATAAATAAAGGCGCAATTCAACATCACCCAGAGAGGGCAAAGCTGGCACTTCTAGCCGCCGCCGGAAAACTGCAAACCAACGACAGAGAAAAGGCAGTAGAATTTATTCAGATGGCAAAGGAGTGGGGCATAAGCAAACGTTTGATTGCTCAAATACTGATATCAGGAGTTTACAACACATTGGGGAGAGTGGCACTTGCGAGTTCAAACAACAAGCAAGCGATTGCACATTTTGAAAAGGCTGTAAGCATATCCTTGCCTGATGCAGACAAGACTGTAATAAGTGAAACACGAGCTGTGCAGGAAGCCACCAAATTAGGCTTGTTACCTCAAGCCGCCAATCTGATCGATAAACAGATCACTTCAATAAAACAGCAATCCTCTATCGATAGTTCACGCATTAAAATTGTAGAAACTGAAATAGAACTGCTGCACCACGAATTGTCACTGGCACAACAAAGAAAACAAATCTTTGAACCACAATCCAGTATAAGCAGTATTGGAGATCGTATAAATGATCCTGACTGGCTCGCAAAACTCGAACAGATGAGTGTAAGCCAACTGGGACAAGATATCTGGGTATTGTCAAATACGAACTTTAAACGCGGTGGTTTCTTCGTCGAGTTTGGCGCTACAAATGGTATTTTACTGAGTAACACATGGCTCCTTGAAAAGGAATTCGGGTGGCAAGGTATTTGCGCCGAACCAAACCCGAAATTTTTCTCGCAACTTAAACATAATAGAAAATGCGTTGTTTCTGATCAGTACATAGGACGTGTAACGGGAGATGTAATAGAGTTTATTCTTGCCGATGCCTACGGAGGCAGTAAAGAATTCGCTGAATCTGACCAACATAAAAGCAAAAGAAGTGCGTATTACGATGCAGGACATGTTACAGCTCTTACAACAATATCTCTGGACGACTTCCTGGAACAACATCATGCACCATCGGACATTGATTACATAAGCATAGATACGGAGGGTAGTGAATATGATTTATTAAGCAGCTTTCCATTCGAAAAATGGAATGTTAGCTTATTTACAATAGAGCACAATTTCACGGAACAAAGAGAAAAAATCAAATCTTTGATGAACAAAAATGGCTACGAAAGAATAGAAAAAGAATGGGATGATTGGTACATAAATATAAAATCGCTTAGCAATGCCGCCATCTAATATCTTGACGATTTGAATACAAAACATGAAGACAGAATTCTGGTCAATATGCAATGAAACATTGCACTCAATCCTGAATGAGGACTTTTTGAATGCTCGCGTATCATTGGCAAAGGCTAACGCTAGAATAACAGAAGCCAAGTCACCTTCTGTTCAACAAGCCAGAAGAAAACTTGTTGAACATTATGACAAGTTGATAAGGAAAGAATTCCAAAAGAATGGTATTGCATCACAGGAAGTCAGTAGCAGACAGAAGAATAAGAAACGTCTGTCACTGGTAACAAGTGTTTTTAATAGACACTGGCAACTCAAGAAAACACTGTCACACAATCTTGCCACTATAAGAGGTAACACTGAAATTGAAATAGTACTCGTCGATTTTGGCGGAGGTGATAGCCCGGATATTAGCAAAATGATTGAGGATCAGTATTGCTTTGACCTGATATCAGGTAATTTAAAATATTGGCGTATAACCGAGCCATGGAAGAAGTTCCATATGGCTACGGCAAAGAATGTAGCACATCGCTTGGCAACGGGTTGTTTTTTAATGTCTGTAGATGCTGATAATTATATAAACGAAGATGATTTAGACATAATACTTGATCATTTTAATCGTTTCCCGGAAGCTATTTTTCACCAGACCATAGGCCCTGCCCCTTTATCCCACATTCAATGGTCAAAATATAATTTATTTGAGTCATCCACTGACTACCATAACAATGATCTGGTCTGGGATGGCAGTTGCGGCAGAATCGGTGTTTCAAGAGACAGGTTCGAATCTGTTAACGGCTACAACGAGAATTTTGTAGGTATGGGGATGGATGATATCGACTTTATCATTCGATCAATCCGTTCAGGCGCGGATTATAGGCATACCAATATAAACAGACCCGCTGAAGAGGTTTACATAGATAATGGATCTGCTGCAAAGGACCACAAGCATGAAAATAACGACAATAACTGGAAGTTCATGGATACAGCTCTTTCAAACGGAGTCTATTATCCTATTTACAAAACCAGCAGCCCTTTAAACCTGTTCACCGAATATATATCTGCTGCGGTACATGAGTCCGATAACACCCGTGTTACTCTTTTTTCAAGTGCATTTCGCGCAAGTGCATACATAGACAGATTCGAACATGATCTGAATGAAATACTTGCAAGCACTGATGATGCCGTAATTTGGTTGCTGGATGTTGTCGGCAGTCATTCAAAGGAAATAACTGAAAGGTTGCGCTCTTTATCTCACCATAATCGCGTTTTTTACTTTCCAGTATACAAGGATCCGGGGCTTTATGAACTCTGGAATACGGCTATCCGTAACATACGTTCAAAGTATGTTGGAAATTTGAACATAGATGATCTAAGAGGAAGGGAATGGCTTCCATCCTGCCTTTCACTACTCGATGCGAATCTTGCCGATCTTGCGAGTCCAGTCACGGTCCCATTCGATGATGACGTAGTAACTTCCTATCAAGTGGCCTTGTCAGAACTTCGTAAGGCAGGCAAATCAGAGCAACGCTGGTTTGAAACCCGTGTGACAATCAACGGATCATCGGAAACTGCGAAACCATCTCATTCAAAACTAATTGATGGATTCTATGATCACAGAGATTTATTTCAGGTTCTTCCCGAAGGAAAGTTATCTTCATACTGCATTCCCAATGCATCGCCGGTATGGAGACGCTCGCTACATGAAAGAGCCGGTTACTTCGATGAAAATAAATATGGATGCTTTGCTGATCTTGCTTTATGGATCAATGCAAGCGCAAATGGCTTAAGGCTTCGACAAGCAGATTACCCGGCATTATTCTTTATTAGTCCCGAACAGGCACACCGACGCCAGGAAAAAGATGAACAGTTGCTATGGTCTTTGGCATTGACACGAGGATCTGAAACACTCAGAACTTGGGCTGCAAGAAGGTGCTTTGACCTTTCAAGAATGGGAGGCAGTTATGGAGATCATCATTTTCTTGGGTGGAACTGGGTTCGGGATCAAGTCACGAGTCATTTTGTAGACAGCCCTGGTAATCTGCTTTTGGACTTTTTCGTTGAAAGAAATTTCTTTTGGAATCCCGACCCGAAAGAAGGCAACTTCCAATTCAATAGAAATTGGCTTGGCTTTGTTCATACCACCCCCCATCAAAATGAAGTATACGATCACAAAGGACAAAATCTGGATTGCCTTCTAGAAGAACCACGCTTTCAATTTAGCTTACCAACCTGCAAGGGTCTGATTGTTCTTAGCGAAGAAAATCGAGTCTACCTTTCAAGTCATTTGGAAAGGGAAAAATGGAACATACCTGTATTCAAGCTTTTTCATCCAAATATTCCCATGAACACAAATAATGCGGATATTTTAAGCAGTGATGATCAATCTATCTTGAGCAGTATGTTCTTTCATATTGGCTGGCATTTACGCTCGTTTGCAGCATTTGCCAGACTTGGTGTAAACAGGAAATTCAAGACACTTCTGGTACCAAAGAAACTTTCGAAAGAATATTTTATCAAGGAAGTGGTAAACAAGGATTTGGCTCTGGCCGGATTAAAGCCGATCGAAGAATATGTAGAACATATATATACAGCCTCCAATGAAGATTATCAGCGAATACTTAGATGGGGTATTATTTTTAATTATTACCATCAACCTTCAGGAAGCAATCTGATATCCGAATGCATCAGTTCTGGCGCTGCGCTTATGATAAATCGACATCCAGCTTTTGAGGAGTATCTGGGTCATGACTATCCATTGTTCTTCAATAACCAACAGGAGGCAGACGAACTCTCAAGACAACTGATCAAGGACGGTTCCAGATTAGAGGTACGCAATCATTTACAAAAGCGTGAAGAATTATTTTCAATAGATCGCTTTATAAGAGAACTTGAAAAAATAGGCAGCCATGTCTATCATAATTTTATAAATCAGGATTAAAGATGGCGATACTTGATAATTTTATTTACAGTAGAAACGCAAATGTTATTTTTGCATACATTCCAAAGGTTGCTTGTACAAATTGGAAATGCATTTTGAGGTATCTTGATGGACATAAAGATTACCTGGATGCACGGCTTGCACATGACAGAAATAAAAGTGGACTATCATATATTTCAAAAATGCCTAATGGCATTGATTTGTTGATGGATAAAAACATCGCAAAGCTTACATGCGTAAGAAATCCGTATTCAAGAATATTATCCGCTTATCTAAACAAAATAAAACCGTTCGCACAAGACAACGCATCTCCAGATAGAGACGTTTACTTTTACCAGGTTTTTACTGTAATAGACCAATATCGCCAAATAAAGCATCCCGAATTGGAATATGTGGACTTTTCATGTTTCCTTGAGTGGATTGAATTATCCGGCGACCCACTTGTAGGAAATGAGCACTGGATACCACAGACAGAGATTCTAGGAAAATCTGAATACATATTTGATTTTATCGGAAGAATAGAAAACTTGCACAAGGATGCACAGATCATCCTTGACTGGTTGAAATGCGATATACCATTTCCTACTCAACAGGCTGTTAATTTTCCGCCAACCAGAGCAAGCGAGTCTATTGATACATACTATACCCAGATCGAAATGGAACAGGTGCAGAGGATATTTAGGGATGATTTTTCATTCTTGCAATACGCTGCAACCAATCTACCTTAATCCGGAAACCTGATGAGACAGCCAACAAATACCGCCTCATTGAATCTCTTGAAAACCTTGCTCAAGATCAAAATTAACTATGTCATTGATGTCGGAGTTCAATACAGCACACCATTTCTGATGTCTGAACTTCCTGACGCATTTCACTATTTAATTGAACCAGTTCAGCTTTATCACGAATCAATAATTTCCAACTATAGCAAATCATGCATTTCCTACGAATTAATCAAGGCTGCTGCCTCTGATAACGAGGGCGTACTTAACCAGCACCTTCAAAGCCTTGATGGCAGCGGCAAAATTACCCATTCCCAATTACTGCCTGAAGAGATAACTTCTCTGGATGGTTTAATCGAAATAGTCAAGACTCCCGTTATCACGCTGGATACTGCTTTCGCAAACCTTCAAAACTACATTGTCAAAATAGACGTTGATGGAATTGAAGAGAAAATTATAGATGGAGGAGCCCGGACCATTAGTAACGCTCTCGTCGTATTTTTGGAATCACCAGTTTCGAAATTATCCTCACGCGTAAGACTCCTTGAGTCACTTGGCATGAGGTTGTTCGACATTACCGATATATGCTATTACCACAACCAACTTCAACAGGTTGATCTCGTTTTTGTCAACAACAGGGTTGTATCATCTGATTTAGATTTCCACCCTTTCAAGAAATTTGAATCAATAGATTGGTCTGCCTGGTCCAAGCTTTCATAACCATGAATATTAGTTGAACAATGGAGCATTAATGTTTAAATCCAATGAATTAACCATGTTTCAAAAGAATCAGTCTTTATATGAGAGTTTTGTCGAGAAACTGATTGATGCAGTTCCGGTGCATGGCACATTTGTTGATTGTGGCGCACATGTTGGAACGCATACAAGGAACATGTTGAGGCGTTTTGACATCAATAATGTAATTGCAATAGAAGCGATACCTGATTTGGCTGAGCGTCTAAGCAGGCAATTTGCCAATGAGACGAGACTCACAATTATTCAAACAGCTATTGGCAATATTGTCGGTTTTACCGATTTCAACGTTGCTCAAAACTCTCCTGGTTATTCTGGAATAATTCAGCGTGACATCTCGGATGTAACAAACTGGGTTAAGCTCAGCGTACCGATTACAAAATGTGATGCGCTAACTCAAATAACAGAAAATTCCAGTCCAGTAAGTTTCATGAAACTCGATCTGGAAGGTGGTGAATTCAATGCCTTGCAGGGATCAATGCAAATAATCCTCAGAGATAGGCCATTACTTGTTTTTGAAAACGGACTGTCCAAGAGTGCGGCTCATTATAACTATTCAAAGACCACCTTTTTTGAATTTTTCAGTTCCATTGATTATGTGATATATGATTTCTTCGGAAATCAAGTGGATGATAATTACTGGGATACTCCATTGTTTACCTATATGTTTGTAGCCTTTCCAAGCAATGGTCTCCATGCAGTATGGTACTTCGAGAACCGCGAGAAACTACTAGCGAGTGTTCTTGGTTACGACATGCATCCATAGTCAATTGCATATCAAATTTCAACAATTTGCAAGCCTTCTGTTTGATACTTTGTTTACCTATTCCTATCGATAGTGCATCGAATACCTTCCAAGAAAGCGGGACAGGTTAAAACTATTTTATGACACTTGACGACCATAACAGCATTGGCAGTCTTTTTTCTGCTACTGGCAGAGTTATTTCAAGCATTGAATCGTGCCAACTCGATATACTACCGATTTATCTTTCAGAATTAAACCACGCATTAAATCGCTGCCACAATTTAAAAATCAAGAACAGTATATTATCACTTTTAGCCACGGTCCCCGAGTTTATTCATTACATTGTTTCGAGGCATAATATTGCAGGTAAATTTATTGTCGCCTCCAAAGCCATAAACAGATTCAGCATAAAATCAACTCAAATTCTCAATCATTCAGATTGCTCTGGATTGCCGTCAATCATTGACATACGTGGAATAGATAGTTTCTGTGATATTGAAAGAATATTACAGCACAAATTCGACTCAACCATAATTCAATATTGGGATGAGTGGTTGCAAAACATTGCCTTACCAGTAATCAGAAGAGCTTGTGTATTACTGAGGTTTGACACCATAAAATCATCCGAATTCGAATGGAATTTAGAGGTATATGAGTTGTCTAACTGTGCAACAGTAACCGCTTTAGATAAAGATTCCTACAAAGTTACGCTTTTAACATCAATGTTCAACGGTGAAAAATATCTAGAGTCATTCATCGACAATCTATCAATGTCACCATTATTCAAATCAGTTAATTTGATTTTATTTGACGCAAATAATTCAGACAAAGATTTGAAGCAATTAGCCCCCTACCTGGCTAGGTATAGCAACATTAAATACTTGAAGTTAAAGTCTGATCCAGGTCTCTACGAAATCTGGAACCTAGGCATTCACATGTCCAGCACAGAATATATTGGAAATGCCAATCTTGACGATCGAAGACATCCACTGCAACTTGAAGCATTGATTTCAGCATTGGATAAGGATAAAAACCTGGATTTGGTCAGCACTCATGTAGTGCCCATGCATGATTATACTGCCGACATATATTCATTCAAGGAATCAGCCCCATATATTTTTTACTCATGGATGGAAGGGACATATACGATTAGTGATTTGTTCAAGATCGAAAATGACCATATAAAATCAAACTGCATACCTCATTGTATGCCAATTTGGAGAAAGCGCATTCACGAGAAGTGCGGGTATTTCAATGAATCAAACAACAGAAGTGCAGCCGATTTTGAACTATGGTTACGCGGCATTGATCTTGGGTTAACATTCTCAATAGTACCAATACCAGCCTCTTACTATTACGTAAATCCCAATTCATATATGAGGTGTGATACCGGGCATGAAAATATTGCTGCTCATTTGCATTCCATATATATAAGCAGAATCAACTCAGTTCCACCTAAATATATACCTGATTTTGCCTATCTTGAAAGCCTGATTGACTTCAGCATCAACTAGGCATTCATCTACAATCCATTACTTGGCCGAACACTATATGCAATCAGCGCAAAGACTCCCATCAATGATTCAGGGACTTGAATATTTAAAAGGATGCAATGTTCCGGTTGACTTCATTATTGATGTTGGCATTCTGACCTGCACATACCCGCTTATTCATTGCTTTCCGGATATAAAGCACATTCTAGTTGAGCCAGTCAGATCATTTCACACAAACATAGAATCAATCTACAACTCAAAAAACATTGATCATCTTCTGTTGAAATGTGCCGCAGGCAAATCAAATGAAAAGCTTGTATTATGCGAGTACGGCAAGCGGGGAGGTACGGAAGTCACTCATAGTCGATTATTCGATATTAATTCAGATATCCCGAATGAAGACCTTATATCTAAATTGATTATTGATACAAAGAGGGTGGATACCCTACTTGAGTTGCATAAAGCGGAATGCTGCGCATCGAATGATAAGTACGATTTTCTTCTCAAGATAGATGTGGATGGTACCGAAGAGGATATCCTAGAGGGTTCTCGCAATTGCCTTGCTCAATGCTCAGTTATAGTACTCGAGATACCGATAGTAAAATTACTTGGCAGAGTATCTCTACTTGACCAACTTGGTTATCAAATTGTGGATATTGTTGACCCCTGCTACTACAAGGGATGCTTATCTCAAGTGGATTGTATTTTCGTTCGCAAGGATTTAATGAGAGTGCACCAGGTAGACCCGTGGCAAAGATCTTCCAGCATCGATTTTTCTGCATGGTATGAAGGAAGATATATTTATGCCACCTGAAACAAAACCTCTATGTATTCACGCACATAAAATCAATCTCCCATTACTGGCCGATTTTCCAAAATCACGTTTGGATATCAACCCATTTTATTACAAGTCATATTATGAAGGCCGTTGGGGAACCTACCTACTAGAAGAACTGGACAAACTAAGCAGTAGCAAGCACCCCATTCTACTGTTTCTCGATTCCTTTACCATTTCAAATATACATCTACCAGATATCAGAAACTACACAGGCGAGATATATCTTTTTGTTGGCGACACTCAGCATGGCTCTTTGAATGGCCTGCTTTCATTGATATCGCTTTCTCACAGCAAATGTATATCCAAAATTTTCTTTGTCAACAATCCTCAACATGCACACTGGTTTGCACGTCACAAAGAGGATTTCAAACGTTTTTTTTACTTTCCAATCGGGTTCGCAAACCATTGCAGAACTTCATGCTGGGAAGATCAATTGGTTTCCAACTCTGTCATTCATGTTGGCAATATACTTTCTACTCACAAATTCAGAAAGCACATTCTCGATGGCTTGAGAGATAACAATGTTCCCATTGCCCTGCTCCGAACTGAAAACTATCGCCAAGCCAATTCACTCCATGCAAACTCGAATGCCTCAATCAACATTTCGTTGAACAGCGATATATCCTTCAGGATATCCGAAATACTGGTTTCCGGTGGTTTGTGCATAACTGATAAAATCGGCTATGTGCAAAGACTTAATTTCCCATTTCTTTCAGAGAAAAATATTTTCGAGTTTGACAGCATGGTCGAACTTGCTTCCATTATTCTCGATCTTCCAGGCCGGCTTACAACAAGAAAGTTTATAAAACACAACGACCTATTTTCCGGTTGCAAAATGGATTTTTTCGATGATATTTTCGTATTTTCCAAACCGGTACAGGAGCCCAGATTAAGTATATGGTCAAATACCGGAGGTGGAAGACTGTCCTCTCTGGAGTCATACATTACCACGAGAAATTCTTGTATTGAGGAGAAGTTTCCCAGCATGAATATTCACATTCACACGAGTGATAGTTTCGACTCGTTTCTGGATATTCTCGACCTAAACAGACTGAACATAATTGCCGGTGTTGCCAGCAACTATTACGAAATTGCACAGACTATCGTTAAAACATTCAAGCTTGAAAGCAAGATCAAGTTGGTTAGATCCGATGCCGAGCAAACTACAATCTAAGGGTTATTTCAGCTTTTTTGTTGCTTCAATGGCAATGGAACAAACTTACGTTTGTAGCTATAGCATTCACATACCTTATGTTTGACACAATCAATAAAACTCCGGTGGATATAACCTTCTCAACAGCGCTCCAATTTTCATCGGAATCCTCTTTTTGGTACATGATTTACAATCAATTAATTAACTTCAAGAACAACCGTATTCATATTCAATGCTGCATTTATTAGCAGGTCGTACTTTTACATAAATCTCATACTATCTGTCAACATAGTTTATGCTTTTCTTCATCAACTCAATGCCCAAAGCCGGCAGCACATCCTACTATTACTGTGCACAATCCTTGCTCGAAGCATTTAGCAAGACTGATGGACTACCATTTTTGCAGAATGCAATCTCCACCGGGATTATTCCAGGTTCGGGCTATTTTGTTGAAAGCACTGACAACTCATCCATTTCCTTGGAAACTTTACAATATCTGATCAACTTATCAAATCAGCATGGAGATATTCTAGTAAAGATACATTCTGATACCAATACTCACCTTCTTGATGCTTTGCGTCAGGGCAATATAAAAATGGTGTTCATACAGAGAGATCCAAGAGATGTTGTCATTTCTGCAAAAGATCACGCGCAAAGATCAATGTTGGAAGGTAGTCAGCAATTCTCTGACTGCTTCTCGATGACCGGTGCTGTAGGCATGAGCACCTTTTGGTCCGAAGTAGCTTATCGATGGAAGTGGTCCAATACTGCCTTGATTGTCAACTATGAGGATTTTTCTTCTGACAGTACTGCCGAATTGGACCGACTGGCACGTTACCTGGGTTGCGATCAAGACAGTAGATTGTTTTTGAATGTTGAATGTATCAAGCGCCTTGACATACCATTTTCGGCAAGCAGATTAAACAAGGCTATTGGAACACGATGGCGAATGGATGATAACGCTCCATTTTTAAGGAGTCTACCCTTTCTTAATCACATGTCCATTCTTCTCGGATATCCATTGTCTTAACCCGACGTTTCAAACATTCATTTTCATTATCAGCAGAATACTTTAATTATACTGATACTCATTACACAGGCTCAACACTCTTCTATCAATTTTATATTGGGTTATCATGGACAACACCGCGATTGAAAGAATTGACTCGTTCATGGAGTCTGGTTTCAACAAAATTGAAGGCTGGGTCGTACCCACCATAAAGAATATTTTGAAAAGCATTTCCATAGTACAGGATAATCATCAAATTCAGGGCGGGATTTTCGAGATTGGTGTTCACCACGGAAAATTTTTTATTCTACTTTGCCAATTATTGAGAACTGACGAATTTGCCTTGGCAATCGATTTATTCAGCAAACAGGAACTCAATATCGACCACAGCGGGCGAGGAGGTTATGAAGCATTTTCAAGTAATGTTGACAGCTACTGCCCCAACCCTTTTCATATCATGTCGCTTGAGGCTGACAGCCTGGATCTTCAGCCGGAGGACATTCGTTCAAAAATTGGATCTGCAAGATTAATAAGTGTCGATGGGGGGCACACCTGCGAGCATACATTGCATGATATACATCTGTCATCTCAATTAATTACCGGTGGAGGTGTTATTATCCTAGATGACTATTACAATCAGGAATGGCCAGGTGTCCACGAGGGATTCATCAAGTATATGCTTCATCATAATAGAAAATTATGTCCATTTGCTTATCAAGGCAATAAACTATTTCTCACAACCATTTCATGGCACCAGATTTTTCTGCGCGAAATAGCACAACTCACACCCAATCACAAAATTGTCAAGATGTCGGGTTTTGACGTTATTTCCATCAAGTAATTTCGCGTGTTCTCTGAATTTCATTCAATAAACCGTGCAAGAATGCTACTGCGCCAGAAAGATCTTCCTGGCGCTTTTTCTTCCTTTCCCAGGGACAGCACCGACTTACCATTAACCAATCCATGGTGGTGGTTACTTGAATTACATAGAATTGAGGCAGGAACCGCTTTCAATAATTCTAAAAAAGATCATTTAACACTTTACTTTTCACCGGAGAATACGGCAAATAATTACCAGAATCTGCTTTATTCCGCCCTTTCTGCTTCAGGTGTTGCCCACGCTCCAATCACTCCAAGTGAAGTCTCATTCCTGCCTGCAAGACTGATCAATAACAGTTCCACCGTCATATTTCATCAGCACTGGCTCAGGGATATTTATACGGGAAATGATCCCTCAGTATCTGACACACAGTCCATCGAACTTTACTTCAACCAGCTTCGGCAATTTCGCGTTCTTGGCGGGAAGATTATCTGGACCATCCATAATCTTTACGACCATGACATCATCAGCCCGGTTCATCGTCAACTCAACCACCAATGTCTTTGCCAGATGATTCAACTGGCTGACTTGATACTGATTCACAGCCCGGATTCACAATCTGCGCTTGAGGCTGCATGCCACATGGACATCACCGATCGAGTGCATGTTCTACCTCATCCCCTCTATGACTCAATGCTGTCCATTCATCAGATATGTCCAACTGAACTTGATGGATGCAGTGATTTTAACGGCCTTACCTACCTCTGCTTCGGATTGCTACGTCCCTACAAGGGTGGACTTGCTCTCCTGTTCGACTATGTTGCCGCGCTCAAGTCAGGACAGTTGGAAAATTCCCGGCTTATCTTTGCCGGTGTTGTTCTGGACAAGTCCTTGTTGCGTGAACATGCTCTATTACCCGACTCTCTGCGTAAAAAGATCATCTTTATCAATCGACGCATATCAGATCATGAACTTGCCTGGCTTTGCAGCAACTCGAATATCGCTGTTCTCCCTTACCGGGAAATTTTGACTTCAGGAAGTTTTTATCAAGCGACTACGTTTTCGTTGCCGACGATTGTCCCTGCAACCGGAATGTTTACCTCTTTGGTTAAAGATGGTGAAGACGCGTTGGTCTACAAACACGACGTTGACTTGCGTTCAACTCTTGCACGAGCTTATGACCTTGGCCGACCGGCCTTGAAACGCATGGGTAATAATGCCTTGTTGCGGCATCAATCATTATCGGCTTCGGAGCTAGTATCAAAGCGATTTTCAGAACTCCTGTTTCAATTGGTCCTTAGTTCGCCACCTTCTGTCAGGTCTGATCGAAGTGAATCTACTGTCCGGTTGGCCAGCATCCTCAGCGAGGACTCTCTCAGCTCAAAATCCACCCTGCTGGAAATTTTTCTTGATCTTGCCTCACTTTCATCATACGAGAAAGCGTGCTGGATTACGTGGTGTGGTCTCCTTGTTAAGGGATGTGGCAGACAAGTCCGGCTTGTTTTATTCGAGTCTGATATGGATGAAACCGTTATCAAGCGTAGTACGCTCTACACGTTAACGCAGGGATGTACCGTGCTACTGAAGAAAGACAAGACAGTTCTATTGTCTTCTTCCGGTAATTTTGTACATATCAGCAGTTCGATGACACTATCGGATAAACTGCTGCACCGATTTGACCTTGTTTTTGTACATCCGAATTCATTACCCTGTATTTGGGCGACAGATGTTTTTCTTCGCTTGACAGGTGAGTCCGAATGGATTGATTCATTATGCCCCCCTCTGGTTGAAGCAACTGACAAGAGCTGGAAAACCCGGTTTGAGGAATGGATTGCCAATGTGGTACCGGCAGGGTTTGCCGCTTCTGTACTCACTTCCATTCACAATGGCAGTGAATTTCTGACGGGTTTTATCGATAATACAAGCAAATGGAATAATTATTCTCAATACGAGCACTTTTTAATTCGTGCAGATTCTCAACATAATGAACATAACGATATTCTTGATCATGTTCTTCAAAACGAAAATGCTGTTTACATCAATATTGAACAAGACCCCGGCCTTTATTCAGTCTGGAACCTGGCAGCACGACTTTCTGGCGCTCAATATCTGACCAATGCGAATCTGGATGATCGTCGCGCACCCGAGCATCTAACGACACTGGTTGATCATCTGGAGGAGCATCCCGATATTGCCGTTGTCAGCACCCAGCTTCGGGTAACTACTCAGCCCAATATTCCATGGGATGATGCGCATGATTCTGACCTTTTATTCAACACCGAGGAATCACCTTGTTACGCGACTGACAGATTGTTCATACGCGATACCAGCGGTGTGAAATCGTACAATTTACCTCACTGCATGCCGGTTTGGCGACGTAGTCTGCATTTGCATGCCGGTTATTTTCGTGAACAACGTTATGGTCCCTCAGCGGATTGGGCTTTCTGGTCAGCTGCCGGTGCATTGGGGTTTCGTTTTGCCTTTCTGGCTTCGCCCATGGGGCTTTATCTGCGTCATGACGATTCTTACTGGCGAAGAAATTCTGATCAGGATTTCGACCAGCGCATTGTTGCCGAATATGCCGATATGGCATTACATGGAATCAATCAAAAACGAGAAGACTTTACGTTACGGCAGCGTATTGATGAATCACTCTCCGCATACCTCGAAGGAGACTCACTCGGCATCTTGAGTAGTTTGCTTGATTGCGCTTTGCGTCTGCAACATCTTGATCTCGTTGACAGTAATATATCGGCCTCGCGTGAACTGATAGATCTCATGGCCAAGCAGTGGCTTGGCATGTCTCAATTTGTTTATTTCGTCGAACAGCGTATATCAATACTTCACGACATGAATAATACATTGCATAACATTCAGAGTTTGATTATCGAATTACTGCATGAGTATTCGGTTCTTGAACTTGAGTCTCCCGTTCTATTCCACGAATGCACCGAACGTGCGTTGATCGATTATTTCATGATGACGAGATCCATGCTGCCACTGCTTTCCCTGGCATATTTACGTCATTGCCAGGATCGTTCCGCTGATGAAGCCAGATTGCTGGCCCTTGCCTTCAAGCAGTCCCCGCATTCATTTCAGAAAATGAAGGATTTCATTTACCTTCGAAAACCTGTTTCGAAAAATTCCTTCTCACCCGCAATCTGATACTCCAATGTGGAATTCCTGGTTGCCCCCTGTCATCAAGCACTCCAATCGGATGACAACGCTTTGCGACAGATCACGCTGTTCACTGGAGTAACCAGGGCGCAACCATGATCCGACGCATACTGACTTTCCTTAAGCACCTGCCTGTCACCCGAAAGGGCCGTCAATACGCTCGTGATCTCCACTTGATCGAAACCTCGACCTATTTCGATCCGGCCTGGTATGCACAACATCTTGCGGTACCCACAGACACAAGCCCGAACAATGCCGCCAGGCATTACCTGCTGCATGGCGCCAATGCGGGAATGGACCCCGGACCGCTTTTCTCGAGCAGTCAGTACCTGGCTTCAAATCCCGATGTTGCCCTCGCGGGCATGAATCCACTCGTGCACTTCCTGCGCTATGGTCAGTTCGAGGGGCGTTTTCCGCGAGCCGGCAACAACGCATTCGGCCTGGATGAAAAGTTGTGGACCGAACCGGGGAATACGCCTTGTCTGCAAGCCTTGAGGAACATTCTTGACGATTCGTCCCTGCCTGAACCTGAACGCATCTATGCCGCCTGGGCACTGGCCCGTTGGCACGGCGCACAGGGACACTGGGCCGAGCTAGCACCTCTGCTTGTGTTTTTGAATGCGCAGGATTCCCGCCATGTATTCCTGCGCACGCTGCCGCTCATTGAAATTGACGCATTGATCAAGTCGGGGGATTACCGCCAGGCCGGGGAACGGCTTGACGTACTTGTGCATCAGTTTCCAGGCAATGGCGATCTCCTGCTGGCGCAAGCCAACAGGATTGCCGATCTGCATTCGGTTTCAGTTGAACGTCTCGCCTCGATCAATCTGTTGTTCGAACAGACCGGTCTGGCCGGTTTGAGCACAATTAATGCCATCAAGGGATTGTCGCTGGACAACATCCGTTCAAGCGCCCCGAAAATCCCGGTCACTGCATTGCAGCATCCCCCGCTGGTAACAGTTCTGATCCCCGCATTCAATGCCGCGAAAACCTTGCCCACCGCGCTTGAGAGTCTGGCCGTGCAAACCTGGGCTCGCCTGGAAGTGTTGATCATTGACGACTGTTCAACGGAAGACACCGTTTCGATAGCCGAGGCATTTGCCGAACGAGACACGCGCTTCCGGGTGATCCGCTCACCGTTCAGCGAAGGCGCCTATTGCGCTCGCAACCGCGGGCTGGAGTCCGCGCGGGGCGAGTTCATCACCGTGCATGACGCGGATGACTGGTCGCATCCCGAAAAACTGGCACTGCAAGTTGCATCCCTGCTCGACAACCCCCGCCCTGCAGCCAGTGTTTCGCACTGGGTACGCTGCACCGACGACTTGCGCTTCACGGCTTGGCGCATCGAGGAGGGCTGGATTCAACGCAATGTCTCATCGCTCATGTTCCGACGTCGAGTCTTCGATGAACTCGGATATTGGGACCGGGTCAAGGTCGCCGCGGACACGGAGTATTACTACCGGATTATTCAGGCCTATGGCGCCGACGCGATCACCGAGGTCAAGCCCGGGGTTCCCTTGTCATTCGGACGCATGAGCATGCACTCCCTGACCGGGACCAGCGAAACGCACGAGCGGACAGCGCTGAATGGTGTGCGCAGGCTCTATATGGATGCCGCCCTGGCCTGGCAACGCCAGAGCAAGAACATCGCGGGCCTGTATCTGACAGCGCGGCCAGCGCCCAGACCTTTTCCGGTTCCGCCCGCCTTGCGAGTGGATGTTCTGGACTGGCGGGGAGACCAACCCCGGCAGGCGGGCGGTCAAAACATTCTGCTGGTAGGACATGCGGCGTCAGGACAGATTTTCGGCGCTGAGCGGTGTTTGCTCGATATCCTGAGAGGGTTGGTTGAACTTGGCGCCAATGTGGTGGTAGCGCTGCCGCAAGCCGAAAATCAGGCCTATCTGGACGAACTGCGTCAAAGCGCCTGCCATGTATTTGTGCTGCCCTTCACCTGGTGGAGGCAGGGCGGCAAACCCGCCGCCGGGGTAATTGCAAACTTTCGCCAGTTGCTTGATCGATTTCAGATCAATCTGCTTTATGCCAATACCCTCGTGTTGTCGGAACCCCTGCTGGCCGCGCGACAAGCCGGGGTGAAAACGCTGCTGCATGTGCATGAACTGCCCGAGCATGACCCCGACCTGTGCGCCACGCTTGGGGCCGAGTCCGAACAAGTCCGGCGCCATGTCCTGGATCTGGCCGACCGTCTGGTTGCGAATTCGCGCGCTGTAGCGGATTGGCTGAATGCACACGAGCGCACCGTGATCGTGCCGAACACGCTCGATTTCTCCCGCTTCGATCTGCCAGCCCGGCCGGAATCGACAACAATCCGGGTGGCGATGCTCAGCAGCAACATCCCGAAAAAGGGGTTACAGGATTTCGTCGATCTGGCGCGGCAACTGACCAACTCTGACAAGGATCGCATCGAATTTCTTCTGGTCGGCCCGGAAAACGGCCATATCGCCGCTTTAAGAGAGGCTCGGGCGCATGGCGATATTCCGCAAAGTCTGCGCATTTTCGGAATGGTGGCGGACCCTATCACGGCATTGGCCGAAACCGACATCGTGGTCAGCCTGTCGCACTGCCAGGAATCATTTGGCCGGGTTGTGCTGGAAGCCATGGCTGCTCGACGTCCGGTGGTTTGCTATGCCTGGGGCGCGCTGCCGGAATTGGTGGCGGAGGGAGAAACCGGATTCATGGCACCCTATGGTAACGTCCGCGCGATAGCCGAACGGGTGCGCAACCTGGCATCAGATCCCGCCCTCCGGCGAGCGATGGGCGAAGCGGGTCGGAAACGGGCGATGAAATTGTATGGATGGCAGATTTTTTTGGAGCGATTGCAATGCAGTATCAATCCTTTCCAGGGGTGAAAGGCAGTTCAGAGTCCCTGGAAAAACTGAAAGCGCTATACCTGCCGTCCCTGAAGGGCAAACGCTTTATCGATCTGGGCTGCAATGAAGGCTATTTCTGCGGCTACGCCTGGTTCGATGGTGCGGCGGAGTCAATCGGCATCGACCGCTCCGAGCAGGCCATTGGCCGGGCGCGGGCGCGCTTTCCCGAGTGCCGGTTCCTGGCTCAATCATGGGAGCAACTGCCGGACGGAAAATTCGACGTGATTCTCCTGGCATCGGCGTTGCACTACGCAGCGGATCAGGAAGTGCTGCTACATCAATTGATGGACAAGCTGAATCAGGATGGTGTGCTGGTGCTCGAAATCGGCATCGTCACTTCCGACAAAAGCGAATGGGTCAGCGTCAAGCGCAGCATTGATGAACGCCTGTTCCCCACACGCTACAAACTGATGGAAGTGCTGGCTCCATACGCCTGGAAGATCGTGTCGCGCAGCGTCGCGCAAGCGGGCGATCCGATTGGACGTTTTGTCGTTCATGTGCGTCCGATGCGTCCGTTCGTGTATTTGATGCTGGAAAACCCGGGCTCGGGCAAGTCCACTATCGCCCGCACGCTTTTTGCCCGCTCCCAGGTACCGGTTGTCAGTGGCGATGTCGTCTACCACCGCATCAAGGAAGGCCGTCTGGAAGTGCCGCCCGTATTGAAAGAGACGGTAGAAGCCGGTCTTGCCATCGGCGGCAATGACCAGGCAGCGCAGAAAGTTCTTACGGCAGGATTGACCGGCGAATTGGTCGATGTCTGGTGCGGCCTTGGCGGAGAACAGGATTTCGCACTTGATTCCTATGTACCCAAACGCTTTCGCGATGCCATCTGCGCTGCATTCGAAGTCAGGGGCTATGTTCCCGTTCAGTTGAATTGGGAGATGGAACGCAGCGGTTCCGATCGGGATTTGGCGGCGAGCCGGGCTGAGCGCTATACCTCCTTGCTGGCGCAGCGGGCCAGTGTGACCGACTTCCCGGCCTTTGAAGTACGCCGTCTGCCCGCCAGGCAAATCAAATCGCATATTTTCAAATGGCATCTCGACTACCCAGCCGAGGGGCAGATGTTCGAGGCCGGCAGTCAGGTCCAGCTTGCCGGCTGGATGCTGCCGGCGACGAACGAGCAGGCAAATTATCGGTGCTATGTCCGGTCGGGCCCGGTGGTTGAATATTTCGACTTCAATCGGCAACGTGAAGATGTCATCAAATTGTTCGGCCAGCATGCCGACATGAAGCCTTCGACGTCTGGCTTCTACGGATTCGCGCACACATTGCCGCCACTCCTGGCTGGGGCCGGTTTTGAATTCGGTTTTGAGCTCGCAGGCAAGCGCATCCCGGTTGCCCACATCAAGGTTCGCTCAGCATCAAAGCCCAACCTGCTGATGGCGCGCCTCAAACAGAAACTGCGCACACGTCTGACCAATGTGGCAGGTTGAGCAACTTGCGGCAGTTGATTGACCTGAGCGTCGTTCCCCAGTCCGGCGTTTCACGTCATGTCAAACCTGATCGCTGGCGGGTCGAAGCATTACCCGCACGCCTCCGGCTGAAGCCGGACAGCGGACATATTCCGCCAGGCTGGCTGTTGATCGAGGCCAATCTCCACGCGACCGGCTGCGACCGGACAGCGCGACTGTATGCCGATATCGGCGTGCAGGAGTACGAAATGCCGGTCTTCGGTCTGCCCTTGTCCGCCAAGGGCATCCTGATCGAATTGATCAAGCTGCCATCGAATACGCGCGAACTGGTTTTACAGCCGATGGATTCGCTCGGTGAATTCAGTCTGGTCGGCTTGACCATCCGGCCGGTCGGATTCTTCGAACGCATCATCCGCATGGGATTTCGCGTGCTGGCGACGCTCTATATCCAGCCGCGACTGCGCTTGCGCCGACTCGGCCTGCGCTGGTTCACACCATTGCTGGATTTGCAGCGGTCCTATCACCTCGCCGGATGCCTGCGCGCTTATGCGCCCGCGCCCGCGTATGCGGAATTGCTGGCGCGGTTCGACCAATTGCACACAGACGACCGTCGCCTCATCGCCAGGGAAGCCGCCCGCCTGCAGACCGGCATCCAGTTCGAGGTATTGCTTGCCTCGCCCATCGAACCCGATCAAGCGGCGCTGCAACGCACCACCGCATCGCTTGCTGAGCAATTCTTTCCTCCAGTTCGGCTTGCTCGGCCGCGACAGGACCAGACATGGCCCGAACCCATCCAGCCGGATGACGCCACGCGACAACTCTGGTTCTTCATCCTGCCCGAGGGCGCCACGCTGTCGCCGCACGCGCTGTACTGGTTCGCGCATGAAATTTCGCGGCATCCCGAAGCGGGCTGGGTGTATTGCGATCACGACACCGTTTCTGACAGCGGCGAACGGATCGAGCCAGCATTCAAGCCTGACTGGTCGCCGGAACTATTGCGTTCGACCAATTACATCGGCCCCGCCGCCGCAGTGCGCGCCGATGTGTGGCGATCGGCCGGCGGAAACACGCCCGATACAGCCAGCGCGCATGACTTGTGGCTGCGCGTCTCCGAGCATTTGCGCGGCGATCAGATTCGGCATATTTGCGCGCCGCTGCTGCATCTGCCGCGTAACCTGGATCAGCGCTTGGTGGCGGATGATCCGCCGGCGGTAGCCCGCCATCTTGCCCGCACAGGCGTGCCGGCGCAGATCGAGACCGATGCATGGGGCCACTGCCGCGTGCGTTTCGCTCTGCCGAATACGCAACCGAATACGCAACCGAATACGCAACCGAATACGCAACCGAAGAATGCGCGGCCGCTGATCAGCATCATCGTGCCGACGCGCGACCGACTCGATCACCTGCGGCCCTGCATCGAAAGCGTGCTTGAGAAGACCCGCTACCGCGATTTCGAGCTGCTGGTGGTCGATAACCAGAGCACCGAGCCCGACGCGCTGGCCTATCTGGCGGCAATTGCGAAGCTCGAATCGGTGCGCGTATTGCCGTATCCGCATGCATTCAACTTTTCCGCGATCAACAATTTCGCGGCGGCCGAGGCGCGCGGCGAATACCTCTGTTTGCTGAACAACGACACGGCGGTGATTTCGCCGGACTGGCTGGAGGAGATGCTCGGCCGTCTGTTGCAACCCGATGTCGGCGCAGTGGGTGCGAAGCTTTTTTTCGCCGATGGCCGCGTTCAGCACGGCGGCGATACCGTCGGGCCGGGCGGCTGCGCCAACCATCTGCACCATCTGTTGCCGGGCGATGCGCCGGGATATATGCATCGGGCCGTGCTGGCGCAGGATCTGTCGGCGGTGACCGGCGCCTGCCTGCTGACGCGGCGGTCGCTTTATCTCTTCCTGGGCGGGCTCAACGAACGCGATCTCGCGGTCGCCTTCAACGATGTCGATTACTGCCTGCGCCTGCGCGAAGCCGGCTGGCGCGTGGTGTGGACGCCCTACGCCGAGCTTTACCACTATGAGTCGGTTTCGCGCGGCCGCGACGTAACGCCGGCAAAGCGCGCCCGCGCGGACCGGGAAGTCGCCTACATGACCGCACGCTGGGGCCATGTCATGCGGCATGATCCGTTCTACAACCCGAACCTGAGCTATGCGCGGCCGGATTTCTCGCTCAGCCATGCGCCCCTGCTTCAGCGGCCATGGGAGAAAAGCGCGTGATTAACGCTCACTATCACCAGGCCTGGTCCGGCGCTGTGGCGCTGTTGTCGCCCGGCGCGGTGCCGAGTGTCGATTTCTATCTGACACCCCGCCTGGCCGAACTGGTGCCAGGCGCATTGCACCAGTTCGACTCGCGCGCCTGGGACACGGCCGCGCACATGCTGCCGGCCGGGACTTTTGTGATCATCGCGCGGCATGCCTCGAATGCCTGGCTGCGTTTTCTCGCCGAGCGGCGGGAACATTGGAGCGGCGTCGCCTTTTTCATGGACGACGACATTCCCGCCGCCTGGCGCTGCCGCGAACTGCCGCTGGACTATCGTTTGCGCACCAGCGGCCGCTTTCTGCGTGTGGCGCGCGGCTTGTCGCGCGTATGCGATCGCGCCTGGGTCTCGACGGAGGTTTTGCGCGCGCGTTATCCGGACTGGCATGCCACCATCCTGCCGCCACTCAACCCATTCAGGATGCGCCCCGCCACCGCCGCCGGTGTGCGCCGCTGGTGTTATCACGGTACCCGCGCGCATAACCTGGAAATGCGCTGGCTGAAACCGGTTGTTCAGGTCGTGCAGAACCGGGTGCCGGATGCCGAATTCGAAGTCATGGGCGGAGCGGCGATAAAACGCCTGTTCGCCGGCATTCCCCGGGTCAGCGTGCTGGCGCCGCGACCCTGGCGGGACTATGCGGCCTACTGCGAAAACGCCGCCATCTCGCTGGGCGTCGCGCCCCTGTTGCCGGGCCATTTCAATGCGGCGCGCGCGCATGTAAAGATTTTCGATATCGCCCACTGTGGCGCAATCGGCGTCTACGCCCGGCGCGCGCCCTATTTCCCGGCCCTGGAGGCGTCCGGCGCGGCATACGCTGATGACGATCCGCGCGCCTGGAGCGACGCCATCGTGGCATTGTTGACGGATGACGCGCGCCGGCTTGAACAGTACGCGCGCGCGGCGGAGTGGATCGGCAATCAGCAACCGATACCAAGTCTCGGCGATCTGATTGATTCCGCTCGTAGCTGATGTCCGAAAAATCCACGCCTCCTTCGAAAATGCCGCCAAATCAGGAACTCCGAATTCCCGTACTGAATATCGGCTTGTGGCGTTCGCCCGTTCTCGCCGCATTGCTCGGCCACCCGGTAAAACCGGCCTGGCTGCCCTGGGGTCATGCCGACAACACGGATTGGCTGGGTTGGGGCTGCAAGCCGAGCGCTCGCCGCGCCGGCTGGTATGCCGGGAAATCCGGCGGTCGACTGCTGCGGCTGGAAGACGGCTTTCTGCGCTCCTGGGGCGCCGGCAATCTTTATCCGGCGCTGTCTCTGGTGGTTGATGAAGTCGGTATCTATTACGACAGCAGCCGCCCCAGCGCGCTGGAAAATCTGCTCAATTCGCCCGCCGACTTGCTGGCCGGCATCGCCGAGGAGGTCGCCCGGGCCAGGTCGCTGATCCTTCAGCATCGGTTGAGCAAGTACAACCATGCGCCGCCACTGGCGGCGGATTTGCCGCCCGCTCGCCGCCGCGTACTGGTAGTGGACCAGACCGCAGGCGACCTGAGCGTTCGGCTGGGCGGCGCCGACGCCGACACCTTTGCCGCCATGCTGGCCGCCGCGCGCGCGGAAAATCCGCAAGCCGTCATTTATGTCAAAACGCATCCGGAAGTCAGCTCGGGCCGCAAACGCGGCTATCTGACCGCCATCCAGGATGACGCGAACACCGTGCTGCTGCGCCAGGCGATCAATCCGCTCAGCCTGATCGAGCAGATGGACCAGGTTTATGTGGTGTCTTCGACGCTGGGCTTCGAGGCCGTGCTGGCGGGCAAGCCGGTGTCGGTTTTCGGCTTGCCCTGGTATGCCGGCTGGGGCGTGACGGATGACCGGCAGGCCTGCCCGCGCCGCAATCGCGGGCGCTCTGTCGATGAACTGTTCGCGGCGGCGTATTTCCACTACGCCCGCTATCTGAATCCGGAAACCCACCAGCGCGGCACGATCTTCGATGTCATCGAATGGCTGCTGCGCCAGCGCAAGGCCGCCCTGCAATGTCCGGGCAGAAGAATCGCCGTGGGTTTTTCGATGGTGCGGCGCTTGGCGCAAGCCTCGCTATTGGGGCCGGACAAGGCACACATCGCATTCGCCCGCAACGCACACCAGTTGGCGGCTTTGCAGCCGGGGCCGCGCGATTGCCTGCTGCACTGGGGGCATCCGGCGCCGGACTGGCTGGACGCCCTGGCCGTCAACACAGAAGCGCGCCTGCTGCATATGGAGGACGGTTTCATTCGCTCGGTTGGTCTCGGTTCGGATCTGGTGCCGCCGCAATCCTTTGTGCTTGATCAACGCGGCTTGTATTTCAATCCGAGTGAACCTTCCGACCTGGAGGAAATACTCAACAGCACGCTGTTTTCCGCCGAGGAACTGGAACGGGCGCGTCGTGTGCGGAAATTCATCGTCGACCACGGCATCACCAAGTACAACATCGAGCCGCTGCGCCAGCCACGCTGGGAGAATCGGGGGCGACCCGTGCTGCTGGTTCCCGGCCAGGTCGAGGACGATGCCTCGATCCTTCAGGGCTGTGCAGCGGTGCGCAGCAACCTTGCCTTGCTCGAAGCGGCTCGGGCGGCGCACCCGGAAGCGTTCATCGTTTACAAGCCGCATCCCGATGTCCTCGCCGGAAATCGCGACGGGCGCGCGGCGCTGGCGCGAGCGCTGGATTTCGCCGACCACCTGGAAACCGGCGTATCGCTGGTCAACTGCATCGATGCCTGTAGCGAAGTGCATACGATGACGTCCCTTTCCGGGTTCGACGCGCTGTTGCGCGGCAAGCGGGTTGTGGTGCATGGGCGACCGTTCTATGCCGGCTGGGGACTAACCGTGGACCATCTGACCATACCTCGGCGGCAGCGGCGCCTGAATCTGGATGAACTGGTCGCCGGGGCATTGCTGCGCTACCCGGTGTACTGGGATCCGGTACTGAAAGGCCATACGACCTGCGAAGCGGTGATGCAGCGCATCCTCGCGCAACGTAACGCACTGGAAACAAGCGGAAACCTCGCAAAACCGATGCATGGTTCGTTCAGACGCAAGCTCCGCCATCTCGTCCAGGCCTGCCTGACCTGACCCCCTCAACTAACCCGGTTTATGACAAACCCTTTCATTGCCTTGTAAAATTTAATCGTCTCTTAAGTAACGGACGATCAACTGTGCGATCGAACGGGTCTTTTGTGGCTGTTATTTGCGGCGACCCAGGATAATTACCGACGAACAGGCAGGCAACACAAGACACTCAATTTCCATGCATCGCTTGAAGTGGAACTCCCGGATACTCAACCGACTCGCCAGGATCGAACATGACAATTGTTCATTCCCCGCTGTAGCGACTGGATGCCTGATCGAAATGCGCAAGACGCAATTGCTTAAAGGGATGTGGTTTGCCTGAAGAAAATACAAAAATCGCCATCGTAGGCATGGCGTTCCGCTTCCCGGGTGACCTTTCCACCGAGGAAGCGTTCTGGCAGGTACTCAAGGATGGCCGCGACATGGTTGGCCGGATTGGTGAAGATCGCTGGGCAACCGATGTGTTGTCGCATCCAAGGCGTTCCGAGCCTGGCCGCGCGATAACCTTCTCGGCAGGCCTGCTGTCACGACTGGACGAGTTTGACGCAGCATTCTTCGGCATCTCGCCGCGCGAAGCTTCGCGACTGGATCCCCAGCAGCGCTTGTTGCTCGAACTTGCCTGGGAGGCCATGGAAAATGGCGGCATCGCGCCATCCGCGCTTGCCGGCTCCGATTGCGCGGTCTATGTCGGCATTTCCGGGCTCGATTACGGCATGCGCGCGCTGGACGACATGAGCGGAATGGATGCCTATTCCATGACCGGCAATACGCTCAGCATCGCCGCCAACCGCTTATCCTATGTGTTCGATCTGCATGGCCCAAGCATGGCGGTAGACACCGCCTGTTCTTCCTCCCTGGTCGCACTCCACCAGGCCTGCCGGAGCCTGCGCGATGGCGAGTCTTCGCTGGCGCTGGTCGGCGGCATCAACCTGCTGCTGCATCCCTATCCCTTCGTCGGTTTCACCAAGGCCTCGATGCTTTCGGCCAACGGACGCTGCAAACCTTTTGATGCATCGGGCGACGGCTATGTCCGCTCGGAAGGCGGCGCCATCCTGGTGCTGAAACCGCTCGCCCAGGCCGAAGCGGATGGCGATGACATCCAGGCGGTCATTCTGGCCAGTGGCTCCAATTCCGATGGCGGGCGCAAGAGCGGTATCACCATCCCCAGTATCGAAGGCCAGTCCGACCTGCTGCGCCAGGTCATGCGCCAGGCCGGCATTTCCCCTGCCGACTTCGATTACATGGAAGCCCATGGAACCGGCACGGCTGTAGGCGACCCGATCGAAACCGCAGCCATCGGCCACGTCATCGGCCAGGCGCGCGCAGCCGGTGCGCCGCTGCCGGTGGGTTCGGTCAAGAGCAATCTGGGGCATCTTGAGCCGGCCTCCGGCATGGCCGGACTGATCAAGACCGTGCTGGCTTTGAAGCACCGCTGTCTGCCGCCTTCCATCCATGTCGAAGCCCCCAACCCGAACATCGATTTTTCCGGCCTCAATCTGGAAGTCGTCACCACCTGTCGCGAACTTCCTGCCAGCGAACGTCGCCTGCTCATGGGGGTGAACTCCTTTGGCTTCGGCGGCGCAAACGCGCACGTGGTACTGCAGGAGCATCGCGCCCGCACGGCACAACCCGGCCGCAGGAAACCGCTTCCGGCGCCGCCCCTGATTCTTTCCGCACGCGCACCGCAAGCCCTGCGTGATCTGGCGGACCAGTATGCCGCTCTTTTGCGCGACGAAAATCCGCCCAGCCTGCACGATCTGGCCCATGCCGCCGCCTATCGCCGGCAATGGCTGGAAAAGCGTCTGGCGATATTCGGCCGCGACGGCGCGCAGGTTGCGGAACGTCTGTCTGCCTATGCACGGGGCGAATCCACCCCAGGCGTAGTCTCCGGGGAGGCCCTGGCCGATGCCGGCAAAACCGCCTTCGTCTATACCGGCAACGGCGCCCAGTGGCTGGGCATGGGCCGGGTGTTGCTGGACAAGTCGCCCGCCTTCGCCAGGACACTGGCTGAACTGGACGGCATGATCCAGAAGCAAGCCGGCTTCTCGATCCTGCAGGAATTGCGCGCCGAACCCGAACTGTCACGTCTGGAATTGACCGAGGTGGCGCAACCCATGCTGTTCGCGATGCAGGTCGGTATTACCCGATTGTTGCGTACGCATGGACTCGACGCTGCCGCCGCGACCGGCCACAGCGTCGGTGAAGTCGCCGCCGCCTGGGCGGTCGGTGCGCTGAGCCTGAAGCAGGCGGTGCAGGTCATCTGCGAGCGCAGCGCCGCACAATCGTCAACGCGAGGCAGCGGCCGCATGGCGGCGGTGGGTTTGTCCGAGGAAAACGCCCTCGCGGCATTGGCGGAGGCCGGTCTGGCCGATTCGATCACCATCGCCGCAATCAACAGCCCAAGCGCGGTCACCGTAACCGGCAGCTTCGAAGCGCTTGACGCGTTGCGCGTGCGGATGGAGCAGCAGAGCGTCTTCTATCGCCTGCTCGATCTCGACTACGCATTCCACAGTCGCGCCATGGACCCGATCCAGGCCCCCCTGCTGGAGAAACTTGCCGGGCTTGCCCCCGCTTCCGGCAAGGCTGTATTTGTCTCCACCGTAACCGGGGACGTGCTGCCCGGCAAACAACTGGGGGCGACTTACTGGTGGGACAACATTCGCCAGCCGGTCCGCTTCAACCAGGCCATCAACACGCTTGCGAAAGCCGGTTGTCGGGTATTTGTGGAAATCGGCCCGAATGCCATCCTGCAACGCTACATCGGCGACAGCTTGAAAGTGTCGGGCATCAGCGGCCGCGTGCTGGCAACCCTGAAAAAGGATGACGACGGACCGGACCGGGTTCTCGAAGCCGCCTGGCGGGCCTGTCTGGCTGGAGCGCCATTCAAGCTTGATGCCTGTTTTTCCCGACCCGCCAGCATCGTGCGCCTGCCCAACTATCCGTGGCAGCGCGAGCACTTCTGGCATGCGGAAACCAGCGAAGGCTATGACCTGATCAACCGGAAGCGCGTGCATCCGCTGCTGGGATACCGCCTGAAGGATGGCGAGGCGATCTGGGAAAATCCGCTCGACCCGCAAGTGCTGCCGTATCTGGCCGATCACAAGGTAGGCGGCGGCATCGTGCTGCCGGGTGCAGCCTATGTCGAGATGGCCCTCGCGGCTTCGCGCGAATGGTTCGGCAACGGGGCTGACCATGGCCGCCACGAGATGGAAGAAATGGACATCGTCGCGCCGGTGGTGTTTGACGGCGAACATGCCCGCCTGTTGCGCTTCGAACTGAATCCCGCCGATGGCGGCTTCCAGATTCGCAGCCGGCCGCGCCTGAGCAACGATGACTGGACATTGAACGCCGTCGGCCGGCTGATCGGCGAACCGCTGGCAAAGCGGCCAGCCAACCAGTTTCCCGTCGAGAACAGCCAACCCGACGCCATCCGATTGGATGCCGCGACACATTACGCCCTCGCCGGCAGCATGGGTCTCGACTACGGCCCGGCCTTTCAGGGCATGCGGCAAGTCTGGGTCAACGACCGCGAATTGCTGGCGCAACTGGAAGTTCCCGCGTCGATCCAGGCCGGTATGGCCAGCCATATCCTGCACCCCGCCTTGCTGGATGTCTGTTTCCAGTCGCTGCTGGATCTCTTTCACCGCGACATCAAAGCGGGAGATGGCGCCACGCTATTGCCAGTCCGTGTCGGTCGCTTGCGGTTCTTTGGCGGCGAACCCGCCTGGTTCAGGGCTCGACTGATCAAGCAGAACCCGCGTTCGGTGCTGGCCGAGTTCGAACTGCTCGATAGTGCCGGCGAAACCGTGGCGCGACTCGACGGCTGCCGCTTCCGCGCCGCCGCCCTTGGTCAGCGCGGCGCAGGGCAGTCTGCCTTGTGGCGGCACGCATTCCGCTTGCAGCCGCACCCTCAGGATTTGCAGCCGATCCCGATCGCAGCCAGCAAGGATCTGGTGCGGCAAGCCTGCCGAACATTGGCCGACCAGGAGCCCCGGCTGCATCGGCGCGACCATTTTCACGGCGCCGTTCCCCTGCTCGATGCACTGGTGAGCACGTTTGCCTTCGAGGCTCTGCGTGATTTGTCCGAGGAAAGCGGGGCCTGGCTGCAGGCTGCACTGGAGGACTCTGCCAATGTTCCGGATCAGGTACGACCTTTGTTTGCCTGGTTGATCGGCCTGCTCGAAGAGGAAGGACTGCTGACCCATCAAGCGGGATGCTGGCAACTGATTACCGAAAACGCACCTCCGGCGGCTGAGGCGATCTGGCGAGCGATTCTGGGCGATTACCCGAATGCCCTGCCGGACCTGGTCTTCGTCGGCCAGGTCGGTCGTCATCTGGCCGACCTGCTGACCGGCGAAGTCGATGCCGCCAAGTTCAGCGCTGCGCTCGCCGGCAGCCATCTGCTCGAACAATTTCATGACGCCTCGCCGACCTACTTCGGCATCAATCAGGCCGCCATCGAAATCGTTCACGCAGTGGTTGCCAACTGGCCGCCGCAGCGACGCCTGCGGGTGCTCGAAATTTCCGGCGGTTCGGAAGACCTGCCGCGCCAGTTGCTGGCCGATCTGCCGCTTGACCGCTGCGACTACGTCATTGCCGAAACCGATGGGGATCAGCTTGCCCGGCTGGAGTCGGAATACGCCAATCATGCAGTGGTGAATGTCGCCACGCTCGATCTCTCCGAAGGACTGGGACTGACCGGCCGCACCCCGTTACCGGCTCAGTACGATATCGTTCTGGTGCATCACTGGCTGCACCGCGCGGCGGAAATCCCGCCCATCCTGGCCGCACTCAAGCGCAAACTGGCGACGGGCGGCCTGCTGCTTCTGCTGGAGCGCCATCCCGATCGGGCCGCCGATCTGCAGCGTGGTCTGGATGCCGGCTGGTGGCACGATGCCGGCGCGCGCGGCATGCAATCGAGTCTGCTGGCTCCGGCCAGCTGGGCTGCCTTCCTGGAACAGCAAGGCTATGCCGAGGTCGAGATTCTGCGCGAACCGGCCAGCGAGGATATTGATACCGGTGTTTACGCCGTACTGGCGAAAAACATTGATGCCGCCCCCGAGACACTGGATACCCCGGTTCATGCCTGGCTGCTCCTGTCCGACGCGGACGGTGTCTCGGCCGTATTGGCCGAACGTCTGGCAGCCCGCTTGCGCAGCCAGGGCCAGCGCGTGGTTCTGGCCGCTCCTGCGGGCGGTATCGGCAGAACCGGCGGCGTGCAATTCGATGCGGACACCGAGTCATCCTGGCGCGACATGCTGACCAGGGTCCATGCCGAACTGGGCGGCTGCGACCATATTGTGCATTGCCTCGGCTTGCGCGACATGGCGGAAGCTTCCGCGCCTGACATCATGTCGCTGCAGACGCTGCGCTGCGAAAGCACCCTGCATCTGCTGCATGCGCTAGAAGCACGTGGAACGGAAAATCAACCCCGGCTCTGGCTGATCACCACGGGCGGTTCTGCCTTCAACGGCGAATCCGATGCCTGGCAACATCAACCGGCGCAAGCGCCGTTGTGGGGTCTCGGTCGCGTAATCATGAACGAATACCCGGAACGGGCTTGCGTGCTGATCGACCTGCAAACCGACAGTCTGGATAACGAAGCGGCTGCCTGGCTAAGCCGTGAACTGCTGACACCGGATGGAGAAAGCGAGATCGTGCTGACCTGCCGTGGTCGCTACGTTCCACGCATGGTGAGCGTGGCGCAGCCGACCCTGCCGGCCCCGGAAGCATCCGAGGCCGGGTACCGGCTCGACTTCAGCATGCCGGGACAGTTGCGCAACCTGCACTGGCGACCGCTGGTACCGCGCGCGCTGGCGGATGACGAGATCGAGATTCGCCCTGCCGCCGTCGGCCTGAATTTCCGCGACGTGATGTATGCAATGGGTCTGCTTTCCGATGAAGCCGTGGAGAACGGCTTTTCCGGTGCATCCCTTGGTCTGGAACTGGCCGGCCGCATCTCCCGCGTCGGCGCGCGCGTGGACGAATTCAGCGTCGGCGACGAAGTCGTCGCCTTCGCGCCGGCCTGCTTCTCCAGCCATGTCGTCACCCAGGCCGGATCGGCCGCCGCCAAGCCGGCGTCCTGGTCGTTCGAACAGGCGGCGACCGTACCGACGGTATTCTTCACGGTTTATTACGCCCTCAAGCACCTGGCCAATGTGCAACCCGGCGAACGGGTACTGATCCATGGCGCGGCAGGTGGCGTCGGCATCGCCGCGATCCAGGTGGCGCGCCATCTCGGCGCGGAAGTCTTCGCCACCGC
The DNA here is from genome assembly GCA_945897955.1 of Tepidiphilus sp. J10. Lineage (GTDB taxonomy): Bacteria > Pseudomonadota > Gammaproteobacteria > Burkholderiales > Thiobacillaceae > PFJX01. Next base: position 46,809 of record CAMDGQ010000027.1, read on the forward strand.
CGGCAGCGACGAGAAACGGGATTTCGTGCATCTGATGGGCGCCGACCACGTCATGAGTTCACGCACGCTGGCCTATGCCGACGAGATTCTCGCCCTGACCGGCGGCGAAGGCGTCGATGTGGTGCTGAACTCGCTGGCCGGCGAGGCGATCAACCGAAATTTCCGTGTCCTGCGGCCATTTGGACGTTTCCTGGAACTGGGCAAACGCGACTTCTACGAGAACACCCGGATCGGTCTGCGTCCGTTCAAGGACAACATCAGCTATTTCGGCATTGACGCGGACCAGCTCATGCTGGCTCGCCCGGCTCTGGCTACCCGACTGTTCCGCGAAGTCATGGCGTTGTTCGCCGACGGCACGCTGCGCCCGCTGCCCTATCGCGCCTTCCCGGCCACGCGGGTGGTGGATGCCTTCCGCTACATGCAGCAGGCGCGCCAGATCGGCAAGATCGTGCTGACCCTGAACGACGTGGACATCCCCCTGAGCCAGCCCCGGCGCACCGCGCTCCCCGCTGCGCCGGCATTGTCGGCGGATGCGACTTATCTGGTCACCGGCGGCATCGGCGGTTTCGGCCTCGAGTCGGCGCGCTGGCTGGCCGGCCTTGGCGCCGGCCATCTGGTGCTGCTCGGCCGGCGCGGCCTCGCCACCCCGGGCATCGCTGAAGCCGCAGCTGAACTGGAAGCGCTGGGCGCGCAGGTGCATGTTTATGCCTGCGATGTCACGCAACGGGAGCAGCTTGCCGCCGTCATGGCCGAGGTCCGGCACGATCTGCCGCCGCTGCGCGGCGTGCTGCATGCAGCCATGGTGCTGGATGACGCACTGATCCGAAATCTGGATGCCGAACGTTTCCGTGCCGTGCTGGCGCCGAAAGCGCAGGGCGCCTGGAACCTGCATCAGCTCACGCTCGACCTGCCGCTGGACTTTTTCATTCTGTATTCCTCCGCCACCACCTACATCGGCAATCCGGGCCAGGCCAACTATGTGGCGGCCAATCTGTTTCTGGAATCACTCGCCGCATTGCGCCGCGCCGACGGCCTCGCCGCCACCTGCGCGAGTTGGGGCGCCATCGGCGATGTCGGCTATCTGAGCCGCCACACGGCGGTCAAGGAAGGCCTGCAAGCCCGTCTTGGCGGCGAAGCCCTAGCTTCCGAACAAGCATTGAAACTGCTCGGTGCAATGCTGGCGTGCGACCTGAACGGACTCGCCGTGCTGGATTTCGATTGGCATACCCTGCAGCGCTTCCTGCCCGCAACGCAGGCGGCACGGTTTGATATGGTTCGGCGCGGCGCCGGTCTGAACAGCGGCGCGGACGAGCAGACCGAGGATATCCACAACCTGATCGCCGGACGTTCCACCGAGGAGGTTCAGGAGATCGTGGCCGGCTTGCTGGCGGGCGAAGTCGCCCAGATTCTGCAGATTCCGGCTGACCGCATCGACCGCACCCGCTCGCTGTATGACCTGGGCATGGATTCGCTGATGGGCATGGAACTGGTGCTGGGTATCGAAAAGCGGTTTGGTGTCGCGCTGCCGGTCATGGCGCTCAATGAAGGCCCCAGCATCCAGCGTATCGCCGAGCGGCTGAGCGCCAGCCTGGCGGCGCCGGAAGCGGAAAAGGCGGAAGACGCGCATTTGAAGGAAATGGTGCAGAGCCTGGCGGCGCAACATGCGGAAACAGTCTCTTCCGAGCAGATAGACGACACCATGAATGACATGCGCCAGCAGGTTCGCCAGGGCGCTCGTCTCATTTCATGAGGAATTAACCTTGAATCCTCTGTTGACCGCTTCACAGCCTTCGAGATGTCTCATTAACACCAGTGTTAGCGCCTTCGATCACGCTTACCAATTGGGTGCCCCCGCTACGCGCCCGATTGTCGGCCTGCCGGGCCGTCTGGCCGCGTTGCTCCTCCTTGCGGGGAGCGGCCACGCGCGTCGTCGCGCCTTGCCAGCCAGCCCGGCAGGCCGACACTTGGACGCGTTCAACAGAGGATTCAAGGTTCAACCATGAACAAGGAAAAAGCGCCCGGCGGACTATTCGGCCTCTCCGGCCAGGCCAAGGATGATCTGATCAAGCGCTTTCTGAATCGCAAGGCCGGCGTGGGCAATGCGCCGACAGCCGAAGCCGACCAGGCTGCGGCGCTGCGCGCACGCGCTTCCGCGAAGAGCATTCCCGATGCCTTCTGCCGCTTCGACCGTTTTCCCGGCTACGAAAAGCTGCTGGTGCCGCAGGCGGCGGCGCGGCGGATGGGCGTCGACAACCCGTTCTTCAAGGTGCATGACGGCGTTGCCGGCGCCACCAGCCTGATCGAAGGCCGCCCCTACATCAATTTTTCCAGCTACAACTACCTCGCCCTGAACGGCCATCCGCGTGTCAGCAAGGCCGCCCGCGACGCCATCGACCGCTGGGGCACCTCGGCCTCCGCCAGCCGCCTGGTATCCGGCGAACGCGCCATCCAGCGCGATCTGGAAGCGGCGCTGGCCGATTTTCACGGCGTCGAGGACAGCATCGTCTTCGTCAGCGGCCATGCCACCAATGTAACCAGCATCGGCTATCTGTTCGGCCCCAAGGATCTGGTCGTTCACGACGCACTGATCCACAACAGCATCCTGCAGGGTATCCAGCTTTCCGGCGCGCAACGGCGCTCCTTTCCGCACAACGACTGGCAAAGCCTGGACCAGTTGCTGAGCGAGATTCGCGGCCGCCACGAGCGCGTGCTGATCGTCGTCGAAGGCCTCTACAGCATGGACGGCGACTTCCCCGACCTGCCCCGCTTCATCGAGGTAAAAACGCGCCACAAGGCCTTCCTGATGGTCGACGAGGCGCACTCGCTCGGCGTCATGGGCGCACGCGGCGGCGGCATCCGCGAACATTTCGGCCTCGAAGGCCGCGCCGTCGATATCTGGATGGGCACGCTGAGCAAGACGCTGGCCGCCTGCGGCGGCTACATCGCCGGCGAACGCGCGCTGGTGGAACACCTCAAGTACGCCGCGCCGGGTTTTCTCTACAGCGTCGGCATCTCGCCGCCGATCGCAGCAGCAGCGCTGGAGGCCATGCGCATCCTGAAAGCCGAGCCGGAGCGCGTGCTGCGCCTGCAGGCGCGCGGCAAGCTGTTTCTGGACAAGGCGCGCGCGCGCGGCATCAACGTCGGCACCAGCGCCGGCTACTCGGTGATTCCGGCAATCATCAAGAACTCGCTGAAGGCGGCAAAATATTCCAATGCAATGTTCCAGCGCGGCATCAACGTACAACCGATCACCTATCCGGCGGTCGAGGAAGGCGCGGCGCGGCTGCGCTTCTTTCTGAGCAGCAGCCATACCGA
>CAMDGQ010000028.1 GCA_945897955.1 Tepidiphilus sp. J10
GGCCGCCTCCCTGGCAGTCGGCGGCGACTGCCAGCATGCCAATGCTGACGCGAGTTCCAGCCCGTTCAAGCTGCACGCAGGCGACGATCTCCGTGCCGGCCATGCCCAGCAACAGCACGCAGCCTTCGGCGGCAACAAACTGCCGCACCCGATCCGGGTCGATCCGGTCGCCGGCGACCAGATGCGCTTCATGCGTCCAGCCGGCGATGCCGGTTCGCGGGCGGAACGCCTGATTGACGAGCCGGGCGATGGCCTCGGCATCGTCCGGCCTGGCGCTGCGGAAGGTATCGATTTCCATGCTTTCAACTGGTGGCGGACGGGTTTACAAAACACCGCGTTCGATTTCATGCAAATAGATGAATTCCGGCGCATGTACACCCGCCTTGCGCCGGATTTCGACCAGTTCCGGCGATTCGAAAAATCGTCGCGCAGCATCCAGCGACGACCACTCGGAGAAATGGACGATGCGGTTGGCCTGATTGTCGAAATGCAATAACCGGTAGCTGATTTCGCCCGCCTGTTTGCGCATGGCCGAGGCCTGGTCGAACACCGCTTTCCAGGCCGGATACGACTCGACCTGATGCATGATCAATACGTGTGGCATGCCATTTCCTCTTGATCAACGAGCCTTAAATTCAACGATCGCGTGCCTGATCGCCGCGCAGGGTCATCACGGTACTGACGATCATCGCGGCCTGTTTGCCGTCTTCACGCAGGATATCGCAGACGTAATGGGTGAGGGTCTTGCCCATCTGCACCGGCCGCACCACGGCCCGCAGGGTGGATTTCCACACCGGCCGGAAGAAGCTGGCCTTCAGTTCGATGCTGGTAAACGAATCGCCGGGCGCCATCAGGGTGGAATGCGCGGTACCGATGGCGGCATCGGCCAGCTCGCACAGCAGTCCGCCATGCACCGTGCCTTGCTGGTTGCCGTGAATGTCGGCATCCGCGTCGATCTCCAGGGTGGCATGACCCGCTGCCACCTCGACGACGCGTATCGCCAGCGTCTGCGAGATCGCCGTGGGATAGCGCATATGGGTGGTTTGGCTGGTGTTCAACGTGCCGTCTATCTGGCGCTGCAGATATTCCAGCACCGGTAGCGATTCTGCGGGGAAGTTCATGGTGGCCTTTGCGCGAACTGATTCGAGGTTCGGACATGCTAAGGCGCAACGCCGCGTGATCGGCGTTCAGTCATATCGACAATCAAGCAGTACAGTCATCCAATCAGATTGACTGTATTCAAGTATTTATCTCAAACTGTATTGATCTGGGCAAATGGCGGCTTCTACACTGGCCACATCACACAGGAGCGCAGCTTGAACCTCTATCAGAATTTGGCGGAACGGCTGAAAGCCAGCATCCAGCAAGGCATCTACAGTCCGGGCGACAAAGTGCCCTCGGTGCGGCGCTTCGCTGCGCAACAGCAGGTCAGCCAATCCAGTGTCGTGTCGGCGTTCCGCTTGCTGGAATCGGAGGGCTGGCTGGAAGCCCGGCCGCAATCGGGCTTTTTCGTCAACGTATCGGGCGTGGCCTCGTCGCCGAGTCAACCCAGTGGCGAGACTTCGGCGCCCTGTACGGTTCGGGTGTCCGATCTGGTAATCCGGCTGTATCAGGCCACCCAGCGGGAAAACCTCGTTTCCCTCGGCGCAGCGGTACCGAAGCACGCGCTATTGCCGCTGAAGGATTTGCGCGAAGCCATGGCGCGCGCCCTGCGGCGTTCGCCCGATGCCGGCAGCCGCTACAGTTTTCCGCCGGGCGAAGTTGCACTCAGGGTGCAGATTGCGCGGCGTGGCGTAGAAGCGGGCTGTGCCTTTTCTCCGGACGACATCCAGGTCACCAGCGGCTGTCAGGAGGCGATCAATCTGGCGCTGCGCGCGGTCACCCAGGCGGGCGATATTGTCGCCATCGAATCCCCGGCGTTCTTCGGCACTTTGCAGGCCATCGAATCGCTGGGGCTGCAGGCGCTGGAAGTGCCGAGCGACGCCAACGGCCTCCGCCTGGAAGCCCTGTCGCTGGCCCTGGAGCGCTGGCCGATCAAGGCGGTCATGGCGGTGACCAATTTCAGCAACCCCACCGGCTCGCTGATGCCGGATGCACGCAAGCGCGAACTGGTGAAGCTGCTGCGGAAACACGAAATTCCGCTGATCGAAGACGACATCTACGGCGACCTCGCGCATGGTCGCGAGCGCCCGCGCGCCGCCAAGGCCTATGACCTGGACGGCTATGTGCTGTATTGCGGTTCGTTCTCCAAGACCCTTGCACCCGGCTACCGGATCGGCTGGCTGGCGCCCGGACGCTGGAAAGCGGCGGTGGAGCGTTTCAAATACGACAGCACTTTCGCCACCGCCACCCTGCCGCAACTTGCGCTGGCCGAATACCTGGCCTCCGGACGTTACGAACGCCATCTGACGCGTCTGCGCAGCACCGCCAGATCGAACCTGCAACAGGCGCAAGCCCTGGTCGCCCGCACCTTTCCGCATGCCACGCAGATCAGTTCTCCGACTGGCGGCTATCTGCTCTGGCTGCAACTACCGGAAGACTGCGATGCCATGCGTTTGCAGCAGAGCGCGCTGGCGGCGGGCATCAGCATTTCACCGGGCTCGCTGTTTTCGCCGAATGGGAAATACGCGAACTGCATACGCCTGTCAGTCGCCCTGCCCTGGGATGCGCAGGTGGAAGACGCCATCAAGCGGCTGGGAAAACTGGCGATGGATCAGGTTGCGGCTGTTGCTTCGCGGCGGTAGTCGCCCCGCTGGTCGGACGAAGGGTGGATAACGCGAGACCGGCAGCACTGAAATCCACAGGGGCCTTCTCACCACGAATTCCTTACACGGCCATTGCTGTCATCGACTGTTGCTGGAGTGGGCGACCGCTGTCGACCCGGAAAAGACGGTCGGCCGCAGACGCCTCGGCGGGTGGCTGTCTGGGGTTAAGCGGCCATTCGATTATTCGAGGCCGTTACTGGGTCATCGGCCATATGGGGAGTTCCACATAAGGCCGATTAAAAGCCACTCAGGCCGCAAACCTGAAGGGCCGCAGTAAGGCGGGTTCAATCTGACGCTGGTTTTGGAAGCTGCCGCTGCAAATCGCCCGTAGTAGCAGGTTTTCTAAATTAATCATAATGATTACAATGAACACATCAGCCATCAACTATCAGGATATATCCATGAAGACCGTAACCGCCCGTGAAGCGAAGACCCACTTTGGTGAATTGCTCGACGCCATGCAGCGCGAGCCGGTGATTGTGACAAAGAACAACCGTCCGGTAGGCATCATGATCTCCATTGAAGATGCAGCGGATACGCTCATCCCGGAGATGTTCATGGATAAGGAGCCAGGCTATGACGAGTGGTTCCAGGCCAAGGTAGGCGGCGCACTTGAAGCCTTCAAAAGCGGAAACAGCCTAGCCTCTGGGCATGACGACGTGATGGCGCGGGTATGGAAGCGTCTCCAGTCCAGGACAAAGCCAGCATTGGCATAACGCAGTCCCTATGTTCAAAATCAACTGGACGGAAGAGGCCGAGCAAGACCTCGAAAACATTCTGTTGTATTACCTCGAAGAGGCAGGCCTGCGCGTCGCGGAAGCGGTTTACAACCGGATCAGGGAGCAAGTTGGTCAGCTCGACACGTTTCCGGAAAGTACCCGGGTCGGACGTGTACCTGGCACGCGCGAATGCGTGATAAGCCGTTTGCCTTATATCGCGGTCATCGATGTCGGCCACGACACGGTTACGGTGCTGAGCGTGGTGCATACCGCACGCAAATACCCGTCGGAAGATAACGGGTAGGCGATTGGGCCGGATCCTGAGTTAAGAAGTCATTCAAGTGACCGCGCAGCCGGGTAGATGAGGGGCGGCAGTTGGCCGACAGCAGTCTCTACAACCATCAGAACCGCAGCTGGAACTCCGAAGCTCGGTTTCTGCGCGGCCGTTGCGCCGATTCGGCCTGCGTTCAACACGCCGTCAATCCGGCGATGTCTCGCCGTGTTTTGAGCTCAGTCGTCTTCGCGCCCAATCACGGTACGCCAGCCCGTACGCCACCAGATTGACAACGACCACGCAGCCGCCGAGCAGCCATTGGATCGGCGCAGTCAGGTTATCCGGGTACAGGACCGGCAGCAGATAGTGTTCGACGAAGCCGCCGTGGTAGCCGGTTTCGCCGGCGTGGGCGCGCAGTTGGTTTTCCAGCGGTGTGAGCGGGCAAATGTCACCACTGAACTCGATGTATGCGCCCCACAGCACGGCGGGCAGGTGGAGCCAGATCAGTTTCGGCCAGCGACGCAACAGGAATCCGCCGGTCATGACAAAGACCACGAACAGCAGGTGAAGGACCACCAGGGCGTCGGCGAGAAATGCGTACATCAACCTGTTTACTTCAGCGCAAGCGCAGGATGCGCAGCGCGCCGGACAACACCAGCACGCCGATCAGCGCGCCGATGATCCAGTCCGGCCAGGGTGAGGCGGTCCAGCTCACCAGCAGGCCGGCGGCGATAACGCCGAGGTTGGCGAGGACGTCGTTGGCCGAGAAGATGTAGCTCGCCCGCATGTGCACGCCGGCGTGGCGATGGCGGTAGATGAGCAGCAGACAGGCGATGTTGGCGGCGAGCGCCAGGGTTGCGATGCCGACCATTGCGACTCCTGCCGGCGCTGCGCCGGTGAGCATGTGCCGCGCAGTTTCCGCCAGCGCGGCGAAGGCAAGCAGCATCTGCAAGCCGCCGGACAGCCGCGCCGCCGTGAGTTTGTGGCGTGCGGCGCGACCGACTGCATACAGCGCGACAGCGTAGACCGCTGCGTCGGCGAACATGTCCATGGCATCGGCGATCAATCCGGCCGAATGCGCCCACCAGCCGGCGCCCAGTTCGATCACGAACAGGGTCGCGTTGATCGCCAGCAGCCAGATCAGCACGCGCTGTTCGCTGGCCGGATCGAGGTTGCCGTTCAGCAGCGGTGTCGCGGCGTCGAGTGGCCGCGATTCGACCAGTTCGGCACCGTAACCAAGTGGCAGCAGGCGTTCGAGGATCGCGCCGGCATCGCCGTCATGATCGAGCGTCTGCGCGCGGCCGGGCAGGTCGAAGGCGTAGGCGGCAACCGGCGCGTCGGCCAGACGCAGGCGGATCATCTGTTCTTCCGCTGCGCAGTCCATGCCGGGAATATGGAACAACGAACGGAACCGCGAACGGAACAACGATCGCACCAATGGCTGCTCGCCAAGCCGGGCTTGCGCGGCAGGAAGGTTGGCAAGGTCGGCGGGTTTCGCTCCGCACGCGCAAGCGCCGGAGCAGGGCGGTACAGCGGACATGGCGGAATCCTTACAGGAAACGTGGAAAGTCTAGCAGTCCTGGACGCAGCACCACGCCACGCCACACACCCCCCTCCTATCTTGTCGCCACCCCGACAATGCCCGGGGATTTGTGTTGTACGACACGCGACATGGATGTCTTTATATCTTCCACGCATTCATAAATATCAATGACTTAACCACATCAACAAGGTGTGGCACAGGCCTTGCGATAACAGAACTGCGAGCGAGTTTTTTCAATCGCACCCTGTTTTCGAGACCTGAGGAGAAAGATCATGGCTCTGCGTCAATGTGCAATTTACGGTAAGGGCGGTATCGGCAAGTCCACCACCACGCAAAACCTGGTGGCTGGCCTGGCTGAACTTGGTAAGAAGGTAATGATCGTCGGCTGCGATCCGAAGGCGGATTCGACCCGTCTGATCCTGCACGCCAAGGCCCAGAACTCCATCATGGAGATGGCTGCCAACGCCGGTTCCGTGGAAGACCTGGAACTGGAAGATGTAATGAAAGTGGGCTATCGCGACATCAAGTGTGTCGAATCCGGCGGCCCCGAGCCGGGAGTTGGTTGCGCCGGTCGCGGCGTCATCACCGCCATCAACTTCCTGGAAGAAGAAGGCGCCTACGAGGAAGACCTCGACTTCGTGTTCTACGACGTGCTGGGCGACGTGGTCTGCGGCGGTTTCGCGATGCCCATCCGCGAGAACAAGGCACAGGAAATCTACATCGTCTGCTCCGGCGAAATGATGGCCATGTACGCGGCGAACAACATCGCCAAGGGCATCGTGAAGTACGCCAACTCCGGCGGTGTGCGTCTGGCCGGCCTGATCTGCAACAGCCGCAACACGGCGCGTGAAGACGAGCTGATCATGGAACTGGCCCGCCAGCTCGGCACCACGATGATCCACTTCGTCCCCCGCGACAACGTGGTGCAGCGTGCCGAGATCCGTCGCATGACCGTGATCGAGTATGAGCCGACCGCCAAGCAGGCGCAGGAGTACCGCGATCTGGCCGGCAAGATCATCAACAACAAGAACTTCGTGATTCCCACCCCGATCACGATGGACGAGTTGGAAGAGTTGCTGATGGGCTTCGGCATCATGGAAGCGGAAGACGAATCCATCGTCGGCAAGACGGCGGCGGAAGAAGCGGTCGCGGCGGCAGCCTGAAGACTGCCCCGGATTACGCCTTCGGCTGCATCCGGGCTACATGTAGCCTGGGTGCAGCGCAGCGAAATCCGGGAATCGTACCAATCAACCTCAGCATGCCTTCCACAGATTGGTGGCGGCGTGAAAGGAGAATGAAATGTCGAATCTGACTAAAGAGCAGGCCGAAGCCCTCATCGCCGAGGTGCTTGAGGTTTATCCCGAAAAAGCCAAGAAAGATCGCACCAAGCACCTGGCCGTCAACGACCAGAGCATCGAACAATCGAAGAAGTGCATCACCTCCAACCGCAAGTCGCTGCCCGGCGTGATGACCATTCGGGGCTGCGCCTATGCCGGTTCCAAGGGTGTGGTCTGGGGTCCGATCAAGGACATGATCCACATCTCGCACGGCCCGGTCGGCTGCGGCCAGTATTCCCGCGCCGGACGCCGCAACTACTACGTCGGCATGACCGGCGTGAACACCTTCGGCACGATGAACTTCACCTCCGACTTCCAGGAGAAGGACATCGTTTTCGGCGGTGACAAGAAACTCGCCAAGCTGATCGGTGAAATCGAAGGCCTGTTCCCCCTCAACAAGGGCATCTCGGTGCAATCCGAATGCCCGATCGGCCTGATCGGCGACGACATCGAAGCCGTCTCCAAGAAAGCCGCTGTCGAATTCGACAAGCCGGTGGTGCCGGTACGCTGCGAAGGTTTCCGTGGCGTGTCGCAATCCCTCGGCCACCACATCGCCAACGACGCGATCCGCGACTGGGTGTTCGGCCGCGATGGCAAGGACATCAAGCAGGAATTCGTGCCTGGTCCGTATGACGTGTCGATCATCGGCGATTACAACATCGGCGGCGATGCCTGGTCTTCCCGCATCCTGCTGGAAGAAATGGGTCTGCGCGTGGTCGCACAGTGGTCCGGCGACGGCACCCTGGCCGAGATCGAACTGACCCCAAAGGTCAAGCTGAACCTGATCCACTGCTACCGTTCGATGAACTACATCGCCCGGCACATGGAAGAGAAGTACAACATTCCCTGGATCGAATACAACTTCTTCGGCCCGACCAAGATCGCCGAGTCGCTGCGCGCCATCGCCAGCCACTTCGACGACAAGATCAAGGCCGGCGCGGAAGCGGTGATCGCCAAGTACCAGCCGATGGTCGATGCCATCGTCGCCAAGTACAAGACCCGCCTGGAAGGCAAGCGCGTGATGCTTTACGTCGGCGGCCTGCGCCCGCGTCACGTCATCGGTTCGTATGAAGACCTGGGTATGGAAGTGGTCGGCACCGGCTACGAATTCGGCCACAACGACGACTACGACCGCACCATCAAGGAGATGGGCAATGCGACGCTGCTGTACGACGACGTCACCGGCTTCGAATTCGAAGAGTTCGTCAAACGCGTCAAGCCCGACCTGATCGGCTCCGGCATCAAGGAAAAGTACATCTTCCAGAAGATGGGCGTTCCCTTCCGCCAGATGCACTCCTGGGACTACTCCGGCCCGTACCACGGCTACGACGGTTTCGCGATCTTCGCCCGCGACATGGACATGACCATCAACAACCCTTGCTGGAAGAAGATGGAAGCGCCCTGGTTGAAGAAGCCGGAAGTGGCCGAGGAAATGGCGAAAGCCGCGTGAGGTTGCAGGTGCGAATTTATTCGCACGACCCCAGCGGAAAACAGTGCGAATGAATTCGCACCTACGCCGCCCCGCGAGGGGGGCGTAGAACCCAGATCAACCTATGCCCGTGTCCGCAGATTGGCGGCTCGGGCCAGGAGATGAACATGCAAGTCGTTGAAGACATCAAGCCGTCCTACCCGCTGTTCCGCGATGACTATTACAAGGACATGCTGCACAACAAGCAGCAGTTGTTCGAAGAGCGCATCGACGAAACCAAACTGGCGGAAACCTTCCAGTGGACCACCACGGTGGAATACCAGGAACTCAACTTCAAGCGCGAAGCGCTGACCATCAACCCGGCCAAGGCCTGCCAACCCCTCGGCGCCGTGCTGTGCGCGCTGGGCTTTGAAAAGACCCTGCCCTATGTGCATGGTTCGCAAGGTTGCGTCGCCTACTTCCGCACCTACTTCAATCGCCACTTCAAGGAGCCGATCGCCTGCGTGTCCGACTCGATGACCGAAGACGCAGCGGTGTTCGGCGGCCAGAAGAACATGTTCGACGGCCTTGAAAATGCGCTGGCGCTGTACAAGCCGGAAATGATCGCGGTGTCCACCACCTGCATGGCGGAAGTCATCGGTGACGACCTCAACGCCTTCATCAACAACACCAAGCACGCCGGCCACATCGCGCAGGATTACCCGGTGCCCTACGCCCACACGCCGTCGTTCGTCGGCAGCCATGTCACCGGCTGGGACAACATGTTCGAAGGCATCGCCCGCTACTTCACGCTCAACTACATGGCGGACAAGAAAGTCGGCAGCAACGGCAAGATCAACCTGGTGCCCGGCTTCGAAACCTACCTGGGCAACTTCCGCGTCATTCACCGCATGCTGGACGAAATGGGTGTCGAACATAACCTGCTGTCCGACCCGACCGAAGTGCTCGACACCCCGGCCGATGGCGAATTCCGCATGTATGCCGGCGGCACCAGCCAGGCCGAAATGAAGGATGCGCCGAACGCCATCACCACCTTCCTGCTGCAGCCGATGCAACTGGAAAAGACCAAGAAACTGGTCGAAACCACCTGGACCCACGAAGTGCCCAAGCTGAACATTCCGATGGGCCTGGAGTGGACCGACGAGTGGCTGATGAAGGTGTCCGAAGTGACCGGCAAGCCGATTCCCGCCAGCCTGGCGAAAGAACGCGGCCGCCTGGTGGACATGATGACCGACAGCCACACCTGGCTGCACGGCAAGAAGTTTGCGCTGTATGGCGATCCGGACTTCGTCATGGGCATGAGCAAGTTCCTGCTGGAACTGGGCGCCGAGCCGATCCATGTGCTGTGCAACAACGGCAGCAAGAAGTGGAACAAGGCGATGCAGAAGGTGCTGGCCGAGTCGCCCTACGGCGTCAACTGCAAGACCTACGCCGGCGCCGACCTGTGGCACATGCGCAGCCTGTGCTTCACCGAGAAGCCCGACTTCCTGATCGGCAACAGTTACGGCAAGTTCATCCAGCGCGACACCCTGCACCTGGGCAAGGCGTTTGAAGTGCCGCTGATCCGCCTCGGCTTCCCGATCTTCGACCGTCACCACCTGCATCGCATGACCACCCTGGGTTACGAGGGCGCCATGTACATCCTCACCACCCTGGTGAACTCGGTTCTGGAGCGTCTGGACGAAGAGACCCGAGGCATGGGGACGACGGACTACAACTACGACCTGGTCCGCTGACGCGGACAGGGGCAAGGTTCAAGGAACAAGGCTCAAGCGCATCCCTTGCACCTTGCTCCTTGTCCCTTGCACCTGGAGAAATAAACATGGCCAACATCATGATTCGGCGCAGCGACAAGGGTGACTACGTGTTCTACCTGCCCAAGCGCGACCTCGAAGACACCATCGTTTCGATGGAGTTCGACACCCCGGAAAAGTGGGGCGGCGAGATCAAGCTGAACAACGGCGGCGCGTATTTCATCGAGCCCCAGACTGCCCCGGAACGTCTGCCTTATTCGGTGCGCGCCAAGCGCCTGGATGCAGCGGAATAGTTACTAGAAACCGACGGAACCACGCGAAAGGAAAACCATCATGGCACTGCAAATCGTTGCTGACCTGTGCACCGCCTGCGCGGATTGCGAAGAAGACTGCCCGACCGCCTCCATCCGGAGAAAGAAAGGCGTCTACATCATCAACCCGGACACCTGTACCGAATGCGAGGGCGATTACGACAAGCCCAAGTGCATTCAACTGTGTCCGATCGACAACTGCATCATCCCGCTGGCGGCGTAACCCTTAAACAACCCTGGCTATGTAGGGTGCGCCATGCGCACCGATGAACGTGAAACGGTGCGTATGACGCACCCTACTGATCGAGAGGCCCACCATGACCACCATCACCAAAGCCGCCGCGTTTCGCATCACCCTCGCCGCCAAGGCGCTGGCCGAGGTGAATCTGTCGGCATTCACGATCAAGCTCGCGGAAAAGCTCGGGCTGCCGCTGACCGAGGAAAAGCTCGCTACCATCACAGTCGCCGATCTCAAGCTGATTCTGGGCGGTGAAGAAACGGTCGAGCCCGATGTCGATACCGCCAGCATCAAACTCGCCGTGCGCTTCCTCTGGGGCGAGAACGGGGAAGCCGACGACAGCGTGCCGAAGCCGGAAACCTACGTCGACGGCGAAATGCCCGGCAGTCTGCGTGTCGCGGTCGCCTCCAACTCCGCCGACAACCTCGACGGCCATTTCGGTTCCGCACCGCGCTTCCTGATCTATCAGGTCGGCAAGGACGCCATCAAATTGATCGACGTGCGCCCGACACTGCTCACCGACGATGCAGAGGACAAGAACGTCGCCCGTTCCGAACTGATCAACGACTGCCAGATCGTCTATGTGCAATCCATCGGCGGCCCTGCTGCGGCCAAGGTAGTGCGCGCCAACGTACATCCAATCAAGTTCCCGCAACCCTTGCCCGCGCGCGAAGCGCTCGCACGTCTGCAAGGCACGCTGGAGTCGCCGCCGCCCTGGCTGGCCCGGATCATGGGCGTGAAAGCCAAGTCGCTGGCGCAGTTTGAATACGACGAAGAAGCGGAAGAGGCCTGAACACCATGAGCGTTGTTGCCATCGATGCCGACACCCTCGCCGCAGTCGCCGCTCGCGCCGCCGAACTGGAACTCAGTGAAGCCAGCATCAGCCATCTGCGGCGGGAATGGCCCGGCGTCCACTTCACCTTCTGCGGCGAGGATGACGTCCCCGCCCGGCTCACCCCGTTTCTGGCGGGAGATGGATTCAACATTTACCTGGTCAACAACGCCGACCACTGCGTCGCCTTCACCAGCCAGATCGAAGCCGCAACGGGCATCGTACTGGCGACGGTTTCCGAAGACTGAGGTGCGGGCAATGCACTCGCATCCGCTTTTTTTTGCCCGGCGTTATGTCGTAAAGAGACATAACGCGGCATCGTGCAACCACAGGAACTGAGCATGAACGCCCTGCCCGACCCACTGAAACTGGCGCAATCCCCCACCTCGCGCGGCCGCCGCTGGGACCACCTGGAATTGCTGGAACGGATCGACGCATCCGGCTCGATCTCGGCCGCCGCCAATGGCATGGGCATGAGCTACAAGGCGGCCTGGCAGGCGGTGGAGGCGATGAACAACCTGTCCGAGGAACCTTTGGTGGAACGCCAGCCGGGCGGAAAACACGGTGGCGGCACCACCCTCACCCAATACGGCCGCCGCGTGGTGGCCGCCTACCGCCGTCTGGAGAAGGAACGGGAACGCGTGCTCGCCAACCTGGGCCGGATCATGGACGACTTTGACCAGTACTACCGGATGATCAGGAGATTCGATATGCAAACCAGCGCCCGCAACCAGTTCCTCGGCATAGTCCGGAGTGTAAAAACCGGCCCGATCAACGCCGAGGTCATCCTCGACATCGGCGGCGGCGACTCGCTCGCCGCCATCATTACCAATGACAGCGTCGAACACCTCGCGCTCGAACCCGGCATGGAAGCCTACGCGCTGGTGAAAGCGCCCTGGGTCATCCTGACCACCGACGACAGCCTGAAAACCAGCGCCCGCAACCGCCTCTGCGGCACCGTGGTGCGCTGTCAGGAAGGTGCAGTCAGCGGCGAGGTCATCCTCGAACTGGCCGGCGGCAAGACCGTCGCGGCAATCATCACGAATGACAGCATCGAGTCCCTCGGCCTCAAGGTCGGCGTGCACGCCTGCGCGCTGATCAAGGCTTCGCACATCATCCTCGCGGTTTCCGCCTGAATCCGCCCGAACCCGTTCCTATCACGCAAGGAGTCTTGCAATGCACCCCAACCGTTTGATCGCCCCCGTGCTTTCCCTGCTGTTCAGTGTTTCCGCTCACGCCGCCGAAGTCAGTGTCGCCGTCGCCGCCAACTTCACCGCGCCGATGAAAGCGATCGCCGCCGAATTCGCCCTGGACACCGGCCATGTCGCCAAACCGGCATTCGGCGCCACCGGCAAGTTCTACGCCCAGATCAAAAACGGTGCGCCGTTCCAGATGCTGCTCTCCGCCGATGACGAAACGCCGGCCAAACTCGCAATGGAAGGCTATGCCGACCCCGCCAGCCGATTCACCTACGCCATCGGCACACTGGTGCTGTGGTCGGCGCAACCCGGTTTCGTTGATGGCAAGGGCGATGTGCTGAATAAGGGGCAGTTCAACAAGCTCGCGCTGGCCAATCCCAAGCTGGCCCCCTATGGCAAGGCCGCCATCGAAGTGCTGACCGGCATGGGATTGCTGGACACGCTGGCGCCGAAATTCGTGCAAGGCGAAAACATCGCCCAGACCTGGCAATTCGCCAGCACCGGCAACGCCGAACTCGGTTTCGTCGCGCTGTCGCAGGTCATGAAAGACGGCAAGATCGGTAGCGGCTCGGGCTGGATCGTGCCCGCAAAACTGCATACGCCGATCCGCCAGGATGCGGTGATTCTGGCCGCTGGCAAGGGCAATCCCGCCGCCGAAGCATTGATGAAGTATTTGAAGAGCGACAAGGCGAAGACGATCATCAAGGCCTACGGCTACGACCTCTGATGTCTAATGACGAGAAAAGCAGGCAGACTGCCTCGCGCTTCGATTTGTGGAAAAGGAAAACCCCATGAGCACCGCTGAAATCATTGAACAGGCGCTGCATTTGAAAGCGTCTGAGCGCTATGTCCTGCTTGAGCTTTTGCATCAAAGCCTGGATAAACCCGACCCTGAAATCGACCGAGTTTGGCAGGAGGAGGCATTACGCCGATTGCAGGCTTATGACGAAGGTCGATTGGAGTGTGTTTCGATGCAGGAGGCGTTCCGGGATTTGTAATGGAACTGATCCTTGCCAAGCTTGCTCAAGCCGAAATGCTGGAAGCAAAACATTATTACGAGCGACAGCAACGCGGCCTTGGCTTGCAGTTTCTGAATGAGGCGAAGCGATCCGCCATACGAATTCTTGAGCAACCGCTCGCATGGCAGATCGAGATTGAACCGGTCAGACGATTCATCTTCAACCGATTCCCATACAAAATGCTCTATGTCATTCGAGCCGAACGCATCGTTGTCTTGGCAGTAGCCCATCAACATCGCGATCCGGATTACTGGGTTGAACGTCTCGACTGACCATGAACCCCGCTGACCTCGCCGCCATCTGGCTGACGCTGAAACTGGCCGGTGTCACCACGGCATTGTTGCTGCTTATCGGCACACCCATCGCCTGGTGGCTGGCGCGCACACGTTCCTGGTGGAAAGGGCCGATTGGCGCGGTGGTGGCATTGCCGCTGGTGCTGCCGCCGACGGTGATCGGATTCTATCTGCTGGTGACGATGGGACCGAACGGGCCGGTCGGACAGTTCACCCAGTCACTCGGGCTCGGTGTGTTGCCGTTCACTTTCGCCGGCCTGGTGGTTGCCTCGGTGTTTTACTCGATGCCCTTCGTCGTGCAGCCATTGCAGAACGCCTTCGAGGCGATCGGCGAGCGGCCGCTGGAAGCCGCCGCCACCTTGCGCGCTTCGCCGCTGGATACCTTCTTCTCAGTCGTGCTGCCGCTGGCGCGGCCGGGCTATCTGACCGCCAGCGTGCTCGGTTTCGCGCATACGGTCGGCGAGTTCGGCGTAGTGCTGATGATCGGCGGCAATATTGAAGGCGAAACACGGGTGATCTCGGTGCAGATCTACGACCACGTCGAGGCGATGGAATATGCCCAGGCACACTGGCTGGCCGCCGGCATGCTGGTGTTTGCGTTCATCGTGTTGCTGGCGCTGTACACGTTGAACCCAAGCGGGCGGCGCAAATGAACACCCCGATTTCACTGCTCCTCGCCCGCTTCAAACTTGATCGCCCCGGCTTTTCACTCGATGTCGATCTTGACCTGCCGGCGCGCGGCGTCACCGCCCTGTTCGGCCATTCCGGCTCCGGCAAGACCACACTGCTGCGCTGTATCGCCGGGCTGGAACGCGCACCCGGCGGACGGCTCAGCCTGGACAGCGAGGTCTGGCAGGATGCGAACACCTTTCTGCCGACGCATCTCCGCCCCATCGGCTATGTCTTCCAGGAAGCCAGCCTGTTTCCGCACCTGAGCGCGCGCGGCAACCTGGAGTACGGCATGAAACGCAGCGCCAAAGCGCTGGATCGCTCTGCGCTGGATCACATCGTCGATCTGCTCGGCATCGGCGCGTTGCTCGATCGACGTCCGGAGGCGCTTTCCGGCGGCGAACGGCAGCGCGTCGCCATTGCCCGCGCGCTGGCGGTCAAGCCCAAGCTGCTGCTGATGGACGAGCCGCTGGCCGCGCTTGATCTGGCGCGCAAGCAGGAAATCCTGCCGTATCTGGAACGCCTGCATGAGGAACTGGAAATTCCCGTGCTTTACGTCAGCCACGCCCCCGACGAAGTCGCCCGACTGGCCGATTACATCGTGGTCATGCGGGAAGGCCGCGCCGTCGCCGCCGGGCCGCTGACCGAAACGCTGGCGCGGCTCGATCTGCCGATTCACCTCGGCGAGGATGCCGGTGTAGTACTCGATGCGATGGTCAGCGAACGCGATGCGCAATGGCATCTGGCGCGCGCCACGTTTGCCGACAACCCGGATGCCGGCGTCTGGGTACGCGATGGCGGTCACGCCCTTGGTCATCATGTCCGTGTGCGCATCCTGGCGCGCGACGTCAGCCTGGCAGTCACCCGCCACACCGGCACCAGCATCCAGAACATCCTGCCCGGCGTGGTCGCCGAACTGGCCAACGACACCCATCCGGCGCTGGCGCTCGTGCGGGTTAATGTCGGCGGCGCATCGCTGGTCGCAAGACTGACCTGGCGCTCGGCGCACGATCTAGGCCTCACCCCCGGCCAGATCGTCTATGCCCAGATCAAGGCGGTGGCGCTGATCGGCTAGTTATTTCCGGCCCGTGTAATCGGTACGCGTCTGCTGCATCGAACGCGGCGACTCCGCCGCCAGCAGGTGCTCCAGCCCTATCCGCACGCGTGCCTCGTCTTCCGCTGCCAACCGGCCCAGCACGCCGCGTACCAGGCGCTGATCCAGGGTAAACAGTTTGAAACGTACCTTGGAAGGCGCCGGCAGGCCGGCCATGGCAAGGTCGAGAAGCGGGCAATCCAGCGGCCACGGCGCGTTGGCTTCGGAGGTGATCATCGCCATGACAGCATGTCCCGATGGCGCGTTGAACATTGCCGCGTTGGAAAGCACCAGTGCCGGTCGATTCTTTACCGCCATCCGGTCGGTGAACGGGAACGGCACCCGCACCACCTGCCAGGCCGCGAGCGCTTGTTCAGAGTGCATCGTAAGCCGCCTCATCAGCCGCGCCCGCCCATTCCGACAGCGTACCTTCCAGCGCGCGCAGGTATTCCAGGTCCAGCGCTTCCACCCGCCGCACGCGCACTTCACCGGCGCCGACTTCTTCCCAGACCAGCAGATCGCCCGGCTTGACGTTGAGCAGCGCGCGTATTTCCTGGGGAATCGTGGTCTGGCCTTTACTGGTCACTTTGGCGATGACACTCATCACATTCTCTCCGTAAGGATTGCATTACATCCTTACCGTAAGATTTACTTTCGATTCTGTCAACCAACTGCATTGACGTACGCAACTCTGCATCGGCAGTTGGTATCAGTTCGCCGCCGACGCGGATGCCGGCGGCGCAGATGATCATCGGGTCAAGCGGTCAGTTCACGCGAGGTGAGCTGGTACTTGAATCTGGCTGCGTCGAGGCTGTTCAGGCGCTTGCCGGCAACCTCGGCCTGCGGATACATCAGAAACGGCACCTCCGGCCCGCTCGCCGAAGGCAGCACCAGATCGTGCGCGAAGTTGTAGGCCAGCCAGTTCATTTCCCAGGCCCCGAACAACAGCTTGCGGGCCTTGCTGACCGGCTCGTCGGCCAGACTCAGGTTGCCTGGCGGCTCCTCCAGCGCAACCTTGCGCACGTCGGCCGGGTCCACCGGCACCCAGCCGAATTCGTTCAGGAACACCTCGGCGCGGCAGTGCTGGCCCTTCGAGATGTCACCGCTCTTGCCGAGCGACTTGAAGCCGAGGCGCGATTCGGTCACGCGCACGCCGTAAACATCGCGCGCCGGCAGGCCGGCGGCGCGCGCGAGGCCGACGTAAAGCGCGTTGAGGTCGGCGCATTTGCCGCTCAGGTCGCCGGTTTCCAGCATGAACTTGATATCGCCCAGGCCGCAGCCCTGCGTTTTTGGGTTGCGGAAGGTGTTTTCCACCACCCATTCATAGATTGCCAGAGCCTTTTCCTGATCGCCGCGCGCAGAGCGGGTGATTTTCAGCGCAGTGTCCAGAACGATGCCATCGGTGGGCAGCAGTCTGGTGGGCTGGGTGTAAAGCTGGAGCGAGGCGGTATCCAGCGACGCGGCCTTGCCGGGCCGGCTCAGGTCGATGTTGCGGTCGCGCGCGGCGAAGCGGCTGACCACTTCCAGCGCGGCGGGCGACTTGCTGTCGGCGCCCCATTCCGCGAACAGCATTTCGGCGCCGTACTTGCCGTCTCGCATGACATGCATATCGGCGGCGTTGCCCTGCCAGAGATTGCCCATCGGCACGATCCAGTCGGTTTCCCGCACCGCCGGCAATGGCACCCAGGCGCGGGCGACGCCGTCGGCCGGTAGATCGACCTTGGTGGTGACTTCGAAAATGCGCCAGCCCTGCTCGCGCAGCGATGCCGCCTTCGAAGTCTGTGAATAGGGAATCAGCGCGGCGCCGAGCAACGCGCCACCGGCCTTCAGAAAATCTCGTCTTTGCATGGTTGCCTCCATCGTGAATAGGATTATTGAACGAACACATTCGTTTGCAGCTTGTACACCGCATTGTGGCGAGCTGGGCGACGAACCCGGCTTCGTAATCGGCCGGACGCGCGGTCAGAGCATAGCTTTCGCGACAGTCCACCGGCAAGGAGCCGCGCCGCTTGCCAGCCTGCATTCAGACCAATCGGCTTGTGTCTGTCGGCTTGTGTCTGTCGGCTTGTGTCTGCCGGATCGTGCGCGGCACGAAAATTGTCGCGTTCCCGACAATATCCGCCAGGCGCTTGTAGGACTCGTCGCGGCGTTCTCGGCAACACATGCCGGATCAAGGACTTAACGCTGGCATGGCGATTGCAAAGCCTTGACTGGATCGCGCCGGGCGTGCAACTCGGCCGCACGGAACTGGAGCCATGCAAACCGTCACCCTCAAACCCGACAGCAACCATGTCTGAGCAGAGCCGTCGCCCCGGCCTGCATCTGGTTGCCGCTGAAATCGCGCCTCCCGATTGCGGCCGCTGCCCGCACCGGGAAACCGTGCTGGAGGCGGGACGCTGTCAACCAGGCGACAGTTGCCTGATTGCGCACAGCGGACGCCAGATCGACCGATTTCTCAGCCGCAACCCGGAGTATGCCGAAGCCTGCCTGAATGACCTGTTCTGGGAACGCCGCGCCATTGCTGTGCGCTATGTAGCCCGGGAACGCGTTGCCGAGTTGGTGCATGACCCTGATGAAGTGGTACGGCGCGCAGTGGCCATTCGCTTGCCGATTGAAGAACTCGGCGCGCTTCGCCAGGACCCGGATCGCGAGGTGCGCATCACCGTCGCCGCGCGACTGCCGGTGGACCAACTCGAACGCATGATCGACGACACCGATTACCTTGTTCGCCAGCACGTCGCCGAACGTCTGCCGCATGGCCGCCTGCCGCGCATGGCCGATGACTCTGACCGCGAAGTGCGCAAGGCGGTCGCGCGCCGGCTACCGGCCTTCGCGCTGAAACGCATGGCGGGCGACCCGGAAGCCGAGGTGCGCCGAATCGTCGCTGCACGCCTGCTGCCCGAGGATGCCGCCGGCCTGCTGACCGATCCGGACTGGCTGGTGCGTCTGGAAGCCGTCCGCCATGCGCCGATGCAGGCCATCGCCGAACTGATCGACGATCCCGAACCGGATGTGCGCACGCTGGTGTACGCCCGCCTGGAAGAATTTCTGAAACAGGATGAATCCACATGAACTGTTGCGTTCCCGACCCAGCCACCCTGCAAAGCCTGATCACCGAAATCGAGGCCTGCGCGCCACGCCCGCACCAGACCGGGCTGCTCGCGGCGGTGGAGCGTCTGCTGCCGGATTGCGCCTTTCGCTTCGCGCTGACGCGCGGTGGCTGGTATCGGGCCGGCGGCCTGATCCGGGCCGATGGCGAGCGTATGGCCGTGACGCTGGCAGACTGGCTGGAACCGGAACTCGATGCTTGTGGCGGTGACCTTGGCGAGTTTCTCGACCGCCATGCCGACGAAGCGCTATTGGTTACCCGCCATACCGGGCGTACGCACTATCTGGTCGCACCCTATGGCCCGGACCCGGCGGAATTTCTGCAACTGGAAGTCGAAGAATTGCAGGAAGTAGTCGACCGCAAGTTGTGGGATGCCGCCGCGCCGCCGAGCGACACCGAGGAATTGAGCGATCCGATCAACCCGGCGCCGGCCTCGCCGCAGGTGGTGGGCGCGCCGTATTACCGTTTCCGGCGACTGACCGATATCAGACAGGTCATTGCGAGGCTGCAAGCGCCGATCGGCGGCATGCACCCGATGCTCCGCTTCATGCGCGAATGGCGCGCCAGCCGCGCCGACAGCGGCAATCATTTCAGCGATCACTGGATCGTTGCGCTGCGCGAACATCACGATCAGTACAACAACATCGTGCTCAGCGCCACGCCGGTATCCCGCCATGCCCGCCAACTCAAGACTTTTCAATGGAACGACACACTGAGTGGTCTTGAAGCGGGCCGCCAGTTGCAAGCCTTCGACCGCGCCGCCGGCTACAGCAGCGCCTGGTATTTCCATTTGGTCAGCGGCGGCCTGACCCCGCGCAACATCGCCTTCACCGCGTTGCACGATATCGAATCCGGTTTTGGCTACCTGGGCGATCTCGACACCGCGCTGCTGTATGGCTGGCTGCGCGAGCCGTATTCAATCTGATTTGCCGACGCGGGTCAGAACAGAAGGAACTTGAAACCCATCAGGATCAACACGGTTCCGCCGAATATTTCCGCTTTGCTTTCCAGCCAGGTTCCGCTTTTTCTGCCGACATGGACGCCGGCCATGCTGAAAACGCAGGTAATGACACCGATGACCAGACAGGCGAGGTAGGGATTTGCATCGAGCAAAGTCAGACTGAACCCGGCGGCCATGGCATCAATGCTGGTGGCGATGGCCAGGATCAACATCACCTTGTTGGTAATGGTCTCGATGTCCTCTTCGATGCCTTCCTGTACGCCTTCATAAATCATCTTTGCACCAATCAGAACCAGCAAACCGAAAGCGATCCAGTGCGTATAGCTTTCGATCCAGCCCAGAGCGCCCTTGCCTCCCAGATAACCAATCAACGGCATCAAGGCCTGAAACACGCCGAAGAAGAGCCCCGCTTTCAATGCCAGGCCGGGCACATTCTTCTTCGCGCCCAGGCCGATGGATACCGCAAACGCATCCATGCTGAGCGCGATGGCGAGGATGATCACTTCAATCATGTCGAACCTGACAAGAAGCTAGAACGGCACGTCATCATCGGTGATGTCGCCGAAGCCGCTGGCTGCGCCATTCGAGGATGGGGTGGCTTCGGTGGGCGGCGCGTCGTTGCGGACGACGGTTTCCCGCAGATTGCCGACCAGCTTGTCCAGCGCCTGGCCGGCGCGGCTGCCGGAAATGATTTCTCCGGGCGTGCTGCGGTCGCTCGGATCGAAGAACTGGGCGATCCGCATGCTGACGTAGGTCTTGCCCTCCCAAAGGCGCTCTTCGCGCTGAAGCAGGACGCCGATGGGTTTGTTCATCAGATCAGGGAATGACTGCACTTCAGCCGGCATCATCATGCTGGCGGCGACATTCCACTCATCAACGGTGGCGGACTCTGACTCGATGTTCTTGACGCTCAGGCAGGCCATCAGCGCCGAGAGCAGGCTGAAGGGATATTCGATTTTTTCGCCGTTGGCGCGCGTCAGCCAAAGCGTGAGGTAACGGGCAACACGGCCGTCTTCGGCTTCAAAGTTGAATTCGATGCCTTTGGTGCCGGTCTTGGCGGTGCGTTCCTTGGCCAGCGTGAAGTGGCCGACATAGGCGCCGGAGGTTTCGATCTTGCCGCCGACATTGGTCTCGGGCTGGACTGCGAGCTGATCGTCGCGGGTATATGTGGTCATGGCGTTTGGCTCGTACCGGTTGGGGGCCGGCGGCGCGGGTTTGCGCCGCCCATGTCCGTTCAGGGTCGCAGGTAAGCGTATCCCTGTTGTTGCTTGCGCATGATTTCAACCACGCCGGCGGGGACGTAGCCGACGCTGGTCAGCATGTCGTCCCGCGTCAGCTTCTGGTTGCGCATGGAGTTTTCGCAGGCCACGACCTTGATGCCGGATTCGACCGCTTCGGCAACGCGATTGCCGACTTCCGATTCGGCCTTGAGCATGCCGATGCCGGGGCCAAAAGCCACGATTTCAAGCTCTACATTGGCTTTGCCGACATCCTTCTGGATGTTTTTCGCGTTATTCAGCGCCAGATTCCATTTGGCGCTGTCGTTATCGCTGACCTGGATGACCAGCTTTTCCTTGTCTGCCGCCTGAACCGGCGCGGTTGCGGTAGCGAACATCACGAGACCGCTTAACAGAAGTGCGACGAAGCCATGTTTCATCATGTTTTTCTCCTTGCTGGTTGGGGAAAGGCTGCGAAATGTAAATCCATTCGAGCCCGGGTGTGCGGATGCGACAGAAAATTTCCCGCCACGCGAGGTCAGCCGAAGAAGCGCGCCAGCACTCCCAGTACGCTGGTGATCAGGCCCAGCACGAGATTGGTCGCGACAATTTGCCGGATCGTGTTCTGCGCTGCTGCTGCGGCCGGAATGTCACCCGCCGCAAGGCTGGCGCGCAAGGCGGCATAGGGCTTGAAATAAAGGAAGGCGAACAGCATGGCCATGACCCAGCCTATGGCCATCATGCTCAGCACGGTGTGCGAGCCGCGCCCGGCACCCAGTCCGGTCAAGCCGTGGCCGGTAACCAGAAGCAGTGCGATGCAGACCCAGACCAGCGGAAAGAAACGCGAGAACACGCGATTCCACAAGGCAAGCCGCACAGGCGGCTCCAGCGCCATTGCGCTCGGGCGCAATGCCAGGTGGGCGAAAAGCATGCCGCCAACCCAGCCGATGGCGGCGAGCAGGTGCAGAACCAGGAACAGGGGGATCAGCCAGGACATGTATTTCTCCAGAAAAATGGGGCGGCCCGAACCATGCAGCAAGCCGCCTTGATGAGCAACCGACTATCGTGGCCTGACCTGGCGATTGCGGAGTGGTTTCGCAGCGTCGCGGCTACGTTCGGCATGCGGCGGGCAGGAGCGGCGGGGCATGAAATTGACCCGATTACTCGGGAATTGCATACTCGCGCCTCTTAATAATTCTCGAATATTCAAATGTTCGCCAGATTGCGGGAAGACATCCGCGTTGTGTTCGACCGGGATCCGGCGGCGCGCACCTTTTTCGAGGTGCTGACCACCTATCCGGGCCTGCATGCAATCATCTGGCATCGGGTTTCGCATGAGTTATGGCGTGCAGGATTCAAATGGCTGGCGCGATTGTCCAGCCACCTGGCACGCTGGTTCACCGGCATCGAGATTCATCCGGGTGCAACCATCGGCCGGCGCGTATTCATAGATCATGGCATGGGCGTAGTCATCGGCGAGACCGCCGAGATCGGGGACGACTGCACCCTTTATCACGGCGTCACGCTGGGCGGCACTTCCTGGAACAAGGGCAAGCGGCATCCGACCCTGATGCCGGGCGTGATTGTCGGCGCCGGAGCAAAGATTCTCGGGCCGATCACGTTGGGCGCGGGCGCGAAGGTCGGCTCCAACGCCGTGGTGGTCAAAGATGTGCCGGAAGGCGCGACGGCAATCGGCATTCCAGCGCGCATTCTTGATGCGGAAGTGGACAAGGCGCGCGAGGCCGTGGCGAAAAAGCTGGGCTTTTCCGCCTACGCGGTGTCGAGCGACATGAACGATCCGATGGTCAAGGCGATTCACGGTCTGATCGACCATTCCGCCCATACCGATCAGCGCCTGGCCTGGGTCATGGCCGAACTGGAGCGGCTTGGCGGCGGCCAGGAAGTAGACAGGACGAGGGACAATTTCGACCCCGCCTCGTTGAACAAGATGGTTGATTGACAATCTATCGAATTGAATAGTTGACCAATTTAATCGGGATTAGTAGAGTGTCGCCATCCATCCATCAACAACGAGGCACATCATGCGGCTGACCACCAAAGGACGTTTTGCGGTAACGGCAATGATCGATTTGGGCATGCGCCATCAACGCGGACCGGTCACGCTGGCCGGAATCAGCGAGCGGCAGCGGATTTCCCTGTCCTACCTGGAGCAGTTGTTCGGCCGTCTGCGCCGACAGGGTATTGTCGACAGCGTGCGCGGCCCCGGCGGCGGCTACACCCTGGCGCAAAGCATGGTGGACATTTCCGTGGCCGACATCATTCGCGCCGTCGATGAGCCGATCGACGCGACGCAATGCGGCGGTCTGGGCAACTGCCATGACGACCGCGAATGCATGACGCACGATCTGTGGATGAGCCTGAATTCGCGCATCTACGACTATCTGGATTCGGTAAGCCTGGACGAACTGGTCCGGCAGCAACTTGAAAAGCAGGCCGAAGGCGCCGTTTCCGGACATAGCCATGCCGGCCACAGAAATGAAACCCGACGCGTGGTCGGTTCAGCCGAACTGAAAATCGGCATGGCGCACAAAGCCGCCGCCACCAGTTGATGGAGCAAACAAAGATGGTCAAGACCCCCATTTATCTCGATTACTCCGCGACCACGCCGGTTGATCCGCGCGTTGCCGCGAAGATGATTCCGTACCTGACCGAGATGTTCGGCAATCCGGCTTCGCGCTCGCACGTTTTTGGCTGGGATGCCGACAAGGCGGTCGAAGAAGCGCGCGGCCATGTCGCGGCGCTGGTCAATGCCGATCCGAAGGAAATCGTCTGGACCTCGGGCGCGACCGAATCCAACAATCTCGCCATCAAGGGTGCGGCGCACTTCTACCACGGCAAGGGCAAGCACCTGATCACCGTGAAAACCGAGCACAAGGCTGTGCTGGATACCTGTCGCGAGCTGGAACGCGAAGGTTATGAGGTGACCTACCTGGGCGTGCAGGCCGATGGCCTGATCGACATGGAAGAGCTCAAGGCAGCGATCCGCCCGGACACCATCCTGGTTTCAGTGATGTATGTGAACAACGAAATCGGCGTCATCCAGGACATCCCCGCCATCGGTGAACTGTGCCGCTCGAAAGGCATCCTGTTTCACGTCGACGCAGCGCAGGCCACCGGCAAGGTTGAAATCGACCTGAGCAAGCTGAAGGTCGATCTGATGTCGTTCTCGGCCCACAAGACCTATGGCCCGAAAGGCATCGGCGCGCTGTATGTGCGGCGCAAGCCGCGTGTGCGACTGGAAGCTCAGATGCACGGCGGCGGCCACGAGCGCGGCATGCGTTCCGGCACGCTGGCGACGCATCAGATCGTCGGCATGGGTGAAGCCTTCCGCATCGCCAGACTCGAAATGGGCGCCGAGACAGAACGCATCCGCGCCCTGCGCGACAAGCTCTATCGCGGCTTCCAGGACATGGAAGAAGTGCATCTGAACGGCGACTTCGAGCGCCGCATCGCCGGCAACCTCAACGTCAGTTTCAATTTCGTCGAGGGCGAGAGTCTGATCATGGCGATCAAGGATCTAGCAGTTTCGAGCGGTTCGGCCTGCACCTCGGCCAGTCTGGAACCGTCCTATGTACTGAAGGCGCTGGGCCGCAACGACGAACTGGCGCACAGCTCGATCCGCTTCACCATCGGCCGCTTCACCACCGAGGAAGAGATCGACTACACCATCAAGTTGCTGCACGAAAAGATCGGCAAGCTGCGCGAAATGTCGCCGCTCTGGGAAATGTACAAAGACGGAATCGACTTGAACACAGTGCAATGGGCTGCACACTAAGGAGTTAGAAATGGCATACAGCGAACAGGTTCTGGATCACTACGAAAATCCGCGCAACGTCGGCGCCTTCGGCAAGGACGATATCGGCGTCGGCACCGGCATGGTCGGCGCTCCGGCTTGTGGCGACGTGATGAAGCTGCAAATCCGGGTCAACGATCAGGGCATCATCGAGGATGCCAAATTCAAGACCTACGGCTGCGGCTCCGCAATCGCCTCATCCTCATTGGTCACCGAATGGGTCAAGGGCAAGACGCTGGACGAGGCGATGAACCTGAAGAACACCCAGATCGCCGAGGAACTGGCGCTGCCGCCGGTGAAGATTCACTGTTCAATCCTGGCCGAGGATGCGATCAAGGCGGCGGTGGCCGACTACAAGCAGAAGCACGGCAACAGCGCCGGCAGCTCGGAGTACACCGCCTGCAACCCGCCGGTCACGGCCTGAACTGCAAGGAGATCATCATGACCGTAACGACTGGCGTCACCCTGTCCGAGCGCGCCGCCACGCACATCAAGAATTTTCTCGCCAAGCGCGGCAGCGGCGTCGGCCTCAAGTTGGGGGTGCGCACTTCCGGCTGCTCCGGCATGGCCTACAAGCTGGAATTCGCCGATGCCGCCGACCCGGAAGACATCCAGTTCGAATCGCACGGTGTCACCGTGTTCATCGACCCGAAAAGCCTGAGCTATCTCGAAGGCACCGAGCTTGATTTCGTCCGTGAAGGCTTGAACGAAGGTTTCAAGTTCAACAACCCGAACGTGAAATCCGAGTGCGGCTGCGGCGAGTCGTTTAACGTCTGAGTGCAGCGGACGGCGGCTTGCGCCCCGCCACTCGCGACCAGCCAGCCATGCTCGACTTCTCCCGTAACCACTTCGAACTGTTCGCGTTGCCGATGCTGTTCGGCATAGATGCCGAGCAGCTCGATCAGGCCTATCGCAACATCCAAACCGAGATTCATCCAGACAAATTTGCACATGCGGGCGAAGCCGAACAACGGCTTTCGATGCAGTGGAGCACGCGCGTCAACGAGGCCTATCAGACCCTGCGCAAACCGTTCGAGCGCGCCCGTTATCTGCTGCAACTGCATGGCATCGACGCAATGGATGCGAAGAACACGGTGATGCCGGCGGATTTCCTGATGCGGCAGATGGAATGGCGCGAAGCCTTGCTGGAAGCGCGCGAAGGGCGCGACATCAAGGCTCTGCAAGGACTGGAAAAGGATCTGCAAGCGCATGCCCGCCAGTTGCAGGACCAACTCGCCAGCCTGCTTGATGCGCAACGCGATTACATCGAAGCCGGCAACGTACTGCGCAAGGTTCGTTTCATGGACAAGCTGCTCGACGAAATCGACGCGACCTATGAGGCCATCGAGTAAGTCCTGATACAGCATTACCCGTCGGTTTCATTTTCGTATTCAACTCGTTCACCGCTCACGCAATGGCCCTCCTGCAAATCTCCGAGCCCGGTCTTTCAACTGCGCCGCACCAGCATCGACTCGCCGTCGGCATCGACCTGGGCACCACCAATTCGCTGGTCGCCACGGTACGCAACGGCGTTTCCGTCGTGCTCAACGATGCCGCCGGCCATGGCCTGCTGCCCTCAGTGGTGCGGTATCACAAGGATGGCGTTACCAGCGTCGGCTTCACCGCGCAGTCTCAGGCGGCGCTCGACCCGCACAACACCATCACCTCGGTGAAGCGATTCATGGGTCGAGGAGTCAAGGACATTCCGGATCTCTCCACGC
The DNA here is from genome assembly GCA_945897955.1 of Tepidiphilus sp. J10. GTDB lineage: Bacteria > Pseudomonadota > Gammaproteobacteria > Burkholderiales > Thiobacillaceae > PFJX01. The sequence continues at coordinate 26,298 of CAMDGQ010000028.1, forward strand.
TGCCCTACCAGTTCATCGACGCGCCCGGCATGGTGCAGTTGAAGACCGTGGCCGGCGTCAAAAGCCCGGTCGAAGTCTCCGCCGAAATTCTCAAGGTTCTGAAAGCCCGCGCCGAAGCCTCGCTCGGCGGCGAACTGGTCGGTGCGGTGATCACCGTACCGGCCTATTTCGACGACGCCCAGCGCCAGGCCACCAAGGACGCCGCCAAGGTCGCCGGCCTGAATGTGCTGCGCCTGCTCAACGAGCCCACCGCAGCCGCCATCGCCTACGGACTCGACAACGCATCCGAGGGCATCTACGCGGTATACGACCTGGGCGGCGGCACCTTCGACATCTCCATCCTCAAGCTGACCAAGGGCGTGTTCGAAGTGCTCGCCACCAACGGCGACTCCGCCCTCGGCGGCGATGACTTCGACCGTCGCGTGTACTGCTGGATGCTGGAACAGGCCGGTCTGCACACGCTGAGCGATCATGACAAAACGCTGCTCATGGCGCGCGCCCGCGCCGCCAAGGAAACCCTGTCCGACCATGCCCAGGCGCAGGTCACTGCCGTGCTCGGCAGCGGCGAAGTCATCGACCTGAACCTGAGCGAACAGGCGTTCAACGAAATGACCGACAGCCTGGTCAGGAAAACCCTCGCCCCGACCCGCAAGGCCTTGCGTGACGCCGGCTTGCAGGCCGGCGACGTCAAGGGCGTCGTCATGGTCGGCGGCTCCACGCGCATCCCGCGCATTCAGGCGGCGGTCGGCGAATTTTTCGGCCAGACGCCGCTGACCAACCTCGACCCCGACAAGGTTGTCGCGCTGGGCGCCGCGATCCAGGCCAACGTGCTGGCCGGCAACAAGGCCGGCGACGACTGGCTGTTGCTTGACGTGGTGCCGCTGTCGCTGGGCCTGGAAACCATGGGCGGTCTGACCGAAAAGATCATCCCGCGCAATGCCACCATCCCCACCGCGCGGGCGCAGGAATTCACCACGTTCAAGGATGGCCAGACCGCGATGAGCATTCATGTCGTCCAGGGCGAGCGCGAACTGGTGGCCGACTGCCGCAGCCTGGCGCGCTTCGAGCTGCGCGGCATTCCGCCGATGGTGGCCGGCGCGGCGCGCATCCGCGTCACCTTCCAGGTCGATGCCGACGGACTGCTGTCGGTGACTGCGCGCGAAATGGGCACCGGCATCGAATCGCATATCGCGGTGAAACCATCCTACGGCCTGACCGACGACGAAGTCGCCGGCATGTTGCGCGATTCCTACGCCCACGCCCAGGACGACATGACCGCGCGCAACCTGGCGGAAGCCCGCGTCGATGGTCAGCGCCTGGTCGAGGCTGCCGAGGCCGCGCTGACCGAAAACGGCGCGCTGCTGCTGGCCGCCGAAGAATTGCTGGCGATTGAAAAACGCATCGCCGACCTCAAACTGGCTTTGCGAGAAGGCGATCTGTCCAGCGTCAAGCGAGCAACCGAAGCACTGAACAAAGGCACGGTGGAATTCGCCGCCCGGCGCATGGACCAGAGTGTGAAAAAGGCGCTGACGGGCCACAAACTGGACGAACTGGAGTTTTGACATGAGCTTGTTCGAACCCGAATTCATCGCCTCCCTGCAGGCGCGGCTGGATTCGCACCCGATCTATGCAGCGGTGGAAAGTGTGGATGACCTGCGCGTATTCATGCAGCACCACGTTCATTCGGTTTGGGATTTCATGTCCCTGATCAAGTACCTGCAACACACCGTCGCGCCGGCCCGCTGGCCATGGACGCCGGGCGCCGACGCCACTGTGCAGCGGTTCATCAACGAACTGGTGCTGGAAGAAGAAACCGACGAAGCCGGCCCCGGCGCAGCGGGGGAATTCTCCAGCCACTTCGCGCTGTATCTCGGCGCCATGCGCGAAATCGGCGCCAACGCCGACCGCCCTGCCCGCTTCGTCGAGATAGCCGGCCGCGAAGGCATCGCTGCCGCGCTGGCCAGCGGTCTCGCCCCGACGCCATCCGCCGACTTCAACCGCACCACCTTCGCCTTTATCGACGCCGCCAAGCCGCATAACGTCGCTGCTGCGCTGGCGCTGGGACGCGAGCACATCATTCCGGCCATGTTCCGCGCCTTCCTCGACCGCATGGCGGTCACCGAAGCGCAGGCGCCGGTGTTTCACTACTACCTGAAGCGCCACATTCACCTGGATGAAGACTTTCATGCACCGCTGTCCTTGCGACTGCTGGACGGTCTGTGCGACGGCGATCCGGTGAAGGTTGCCGAAGCGCGTGCCGCCGCGATCCAAGCCGTCGAGGCACGCGTCGAATTCTGGGATGGCGTGCTTGCCGCGCTGCCCAGCCAGATCAACAAATCCATCCGACAGGAAACCCCATGCCTCAATTGATCGTCCTGCCCCACGTCGAGTTGTGTCCCGATGGCGCAGTCATCGATGCACAGAAAGGCGTATCGATCTGCGACCTCCTGCTCGACAACGGTATCGAGATCGAACATTCCTGCGAGAAATCCTGTGCCTGCACCACCTGCCACGTTGTCGTGCGCGAAGGCTTCGAGACCTTGTCCGAAGCGACCGAAACCGAGGACGATCTGCTCGACAAGGCCTGGGGCCTGGAACCGACTTCCCGGCTGTCCTGCCAGGCCTTGATGGGCAGGGATGATATCGTCATCGAAATTCCGAAATACACGATTAACATGGTCAAGGAAGGACATTGACCGGAGGTTATGCAGATGAAATGGACCGACACGCTCGATATCGCCATCGCACTGGTCGAGCATCATCCCGACGTTGACCCGCGCACGATTCGCTTCACCGACCTGCATCGCTGGGTCATGGCATTGCCGGAGTTTGCCGATGACGCCAATCGCTCCGGCGAGAAAATTCTGGAAGCCATTCAGATGGCCTGGATCGAGGAAATGGATTGATCGCGCGGCGGCAATACCCCACCCTGCTGGCCGCAGCCATCCTGCTCTCGGCGATCCCCGCCTTTGCTGCGGGCGAAAAACTCGGCTTCAAGGGTGTCGAACTCGGCTCCAGCCTGACCCGCATCGCCAGCAATCCCAAATACGACTGCCGCATCGTCAGCACCCCGATCGCCGACATGGTGTGCAGCCTGCGTCCGAACGAAAAGGAAACCATCGCCGGGGCGCCGATCGACCTGCTGTTCTATTTCTATGACCAGAGCACGTTGACCGGCATCGTCGTCAGCCTGGCGGAAAAACACTTCCAGCCGGTGGTCAACGCGCTCAGCGAAAAATTCGGCAAGCCCAGCCTCAAGTCGGACAGCGTCAAGAGTCTGAAAGGCGATGTGTTCGAGGATCGCATCTATCGCTGGACCCGCCCGGAAGGCTCGTTGCAGGCGCAGCGCTACGCCGGTCGGCTCGACAAGTCCTCGATTCGTTTCACCGATGACGCCGCCGCCCATCGCATCGAACAACGCCGCGCGCTGCTGGCAAAGGATCCGCGCAAGGATCTGTAACCCGCACGCCAGCCCGCCACTTCGCGGTTTGGCGCCGCGCCGCGATCAACCCAGGCGGCCGAAGGCGCGAATCGCGGTGGCGCGCGCCGTCTCGCGCATGCCGGCGAACATGTCCTCCAGAAACAACCTGACCTTGCGTGGCGCTTTCTCCGGCGAACCGGCGTTGAACGGCGGCTCCGGGTCGTATTCGAGGTAGAGCTGAACGGCCTGCGCATAGGCGTCGCCGCGCAGCAGCGCGACGATGCGCAGCGCGAAGTCGATGCCGGCGGTGACGCCGCCGCCGGTGACCCGATTGCGATCAACGACGATGCGGCCGGCAGTAGGAAGCGCGCCCAGTTCGGCGAGCACATCGCGCGTTACCCAATGCGACGTGGCGCGGTAACCGTTCAGCAGCCCGGCTGCGCCCAGAATCAGCGAGCCGGTGCAGACGCTGGTGACGAAGCGCGCCGACTTGCCCTGTGCGGCAAGGAAGGCGAGCACCTCGGGGTCTTCCATCATGGTCAGCGTGCCCGGCACGCCGCCAGGCACGAACAGCACATCAAGATCGTCCGGGCAGTCGGCGAAACGGGTGGTGGGCGTGACCGGAATCAGCGCGCGCTGGGCGGGGTTTTCATTTCCCACCGGATCGAGGTTCTTCCAGAGCAGATGGATATCGCGATTCATCAGCGCCTCGAACACCGCCAGCGGACCGGCCAGATCTAGCAGAAACATGCCCGGATAGAGCAGCATGCCGATCTTCAGCTTGGCGCCGCCGGTCAGATCGTCGTAGCGCTGCATCGCCTCCAGATGATGTTGCTCCGCCGATGCCTTGCTCGCCCCGGCCGGATCGGCCGGGGATTCCGCCCGCGCGGTCGGGTTGATCACGCTGGTCATGCCGAACAGCGAGGCGATTTTCACGAAATGGCGTCGGTCCATGCCGCCTCCGCTTTCAGAACGAGAAGCTCGCGGTTGCCGTCAGCGTGCGCGGCGCGGCCGGCGTCACCTGGCCGCCGCCGAAGTAGGCGGATGGAATCAGATATTGCTTGTTCAGCAGGTTGTTGATGTTCAAGCCGAACCTTGCCTGCCCGGTCTGATAGGACACCTGAGCGTCCCAGACCGAGGCTGCCGGCGTGAAAAAGCTGTTCGCGGCATCGCCCGGCAGACGCGCGTGTTGCGTCACGCCCAGGCCCAGACCGAGGCCGTTCAGGTCGCCGCCCCGGATGTCATAGCGGGTCGCCAGACGGAACGACTGTTCCGGCACCATGAACAACTGCTGCCCAACCACATTGGCGATGGCGGCGTACTGTGTGCCGCTGTACTCGGCGGTCTGCGAGGTGAATGCGGCGATCCACTGCCAGGCTGGATTCACCTGCCAGCGCAGGTCGATATCGATGCCCTTCGAGGACTGATCGGCCTGGTAATTGAGGAATGCCGCGCTCGCCGTGGCGACGTTCTTGCGGGATAGATCAAACAGCACCACGCTGGCGTTCAGGCCCGCGACATCCTTGACGCGAAACCCCGCCTCGATCTGCGTGACTTCTTCCGGCTTCGGCGTCACGCCGGCGGCATAGGCGGTCAGCGCGGGCGTGCGCACCGCCTCGCCATAGCCGACGAACAGCGAATGGCGCGGCGTCACCTCGTACACAACGCCCAGGCGCGGCGAGGCTTTCGAAGTCGCGTCGGTTGAGGCGACGCCAGCCTGGGTCTGGTGGAACTCGATGTCGTTCATGCGCAGCGAACCCAGCACATGCCAGTTGCCTGCGTCGATCTGATCCTGCACATAGGTCGTGGTGGCCTTGAAATTGCGCCGATAGGCGGAATCGAACAGCGAATTGCCGGCGGGCTCGATCCAGGCCGGATAGATCGCGCTGGAAAGATCGACGCCGACCCCGCCCAGCAGCGCGCTGCCGCCGAGTGGCGAGATGCCCAGGCCGAATGGATCGGAAAAGCGGAGGAAAGCCTGTTCGCTCGACTTTTCGTGATCGATGCCCAGACTCAGCCGATGTTTCAGGCTGCCGGTTTCGAACTTGCCGCTCAGGCTGGGTGAAAACACCGTCGAGGTGAATTCCTGCCCGAGCCGGTAGCCATAGATGTCCTGTGTCAACGAACCGAATGCCGGCAATGCAAAACCGGCCAGGAAAGCATCAATCACCGAGGCGTTGAATGCGCCGTATTGATCCAGTTCCAGCCGGTTGCGCGCGACAGTCAGCGCGAAATCCCATTTGTCGTTCAGGCGCTGCGTCCACTGGGCATTGATGCCCCGGTTTTCATTGCTGGTCTCCGGCATGCCCTCCGCGCCAATGAATCGCTTGCGCGAAACACCGCCAATAACTGCCGGCGAGGCCGCGTTGGCGCGTGGCAGACCGGGGTAATCCAGCGTCTTGTTCTCGCTCTGGCGCAGTCGGAGCACAACCCTGGTATCGGCATTCGGCGTGATCGACAGGCTGGGAAACAGCCCCGTGCGCTTGAAAAAGATGCGATCCACTTCGCTGTCGGTATCGGAATACTCGCCGATCAGGCGAAACGCCACGCTCGCGCCGAGCGGCTGATTGAAGTCGAAGCTGGCACCCTTGTGGTCATGGCTGCCCAGGCTGGCGCTCACCCGCCGGATCGGCGTATTCCTCGGTTCCGCCGTGGTCAGCACAATGGCGCCGCCCAGCGTCGAATAGTTCATGCCTTGAGAACCACCATAGAGACCACCCGAAGGCCCCTTGATGACGCTGATCTGTTCGACATTGGCCAGCGATTCCTGATTCTGGAACACCCCCGGCACCGCGACGCCATCGACTATGGTGGCGGAGGAAAAGCCGCGAATCTTGAAGCCGGTCAGGTTGGAATCGCGCGCATCCACCGCATTCACGTTGCTCACATTGCGCAACGCATCGGACAGCGTCATCGCCCCCTGATCGTTGAACAGGGCTTTCGGCAGCACCACAACCGACTGCGGAACATGTTCCAGCGGCGTCTCCGTGCGCGTCGCCGCCACGACACTCGCCACGCTGTAGCCGGCCGGTTCCATGGTGGCCGTGATCTGCATCTCCGGCAGCGTTTGCGGCATGCGCGTCACCGATTCCACGGCGGGTTTGCCTGCAATCGGCGGCAGCGGCGCTACTGCCGCCGCATTGTCGGCAGTCATGGTCGCTTTCAGCCCGCTGCCGGCCAACAGCCGTTCCAGCGCCGCGCGCGGCTCGTATTCGCCCTTCAGGCCGGCGCTGGCATTGCCGGCGAGACTGGCGCGGTCGAACAGGATTTGCAGTTCACCCTGCCGGGCCAGGCTATCAAGCGCATCGGCCAGGGGCCCGGCGGGCACGTCGAAGCTGGTGGAACGCGCCTGCGTCGAGGCCGAAACGGCGGCCAGGACGAGCAGAACAAGAGTGCTGATGGGTTTGCGCATGCGCATCGGTTCTTCTCCAGGAAATTGAAATACCGGCCCTGTTCGGGCCACTCCCTGTACGACGAACGAGCGCCGCAAAAGTGGACATGCCGCCGGACGCGCGGCAGGTTTCAGCGCATGGTCAAGCGAACATGCCGCGCCGACAGCACTTCGGCGCGGATCGGAAACGCGGCCTGCAGGGTGGCGAGAAACAATTGCGGATCGCCAATGCCGAAGCGGCCGCTGACGCGAACTTGCGCCACGCTCGCATCGGCCAGTTCGAACTCGATCGCGTGGTAGCGCTGCAACTGCGCCAGGGCCTGCCGCAGCGGCAGATCGCGGAACACGATCTGGCCGGACTGCCAGGCTTCCACCGCCTCGATATCGGCGACGCCTACCGGGCCGATGCGGCCGGCGGCATCGTAGCGCGCGCTTTCTCCGGCGCCGATTTCGACCTCCGGCACCAGCGCGGTGCTCACGCCGACACGGCCTTCGCTGACGCTGACAACGACTTCATTCACGCCGGCATGGACATTGAAGCGGGTGCCGATGTCGCGAATCAATCCACCGCCGGCCTCCACCTTGAACGGCCGCCGGTCGGCCGCGATGTTGAAGGCCGCCTCGCCGCGTTCGAGCAGCACAGCGCGCATGCCGCCGCCGATGCGGACCACGGCCCGGCTATCGGCGTTGAGCCGCAGCAGACTGCCATCGGCCAGCGTAATGGCGCGTTGTTCGCCGTGCGCGCTCAGAACCACCAGTTCGTCGCCGCGCCACCAATGCAGACCCGCCGCCGCTACCAGCATGGCGGCCACGCCTCCGGCGAGCACGCCCGACCAGACGCCGCGCCACGCGCGGCGCAGCGGCGGCCGGCGCGCGGCGACGTGTCGGGGTAATGCGAGCGGCTCCAGCGCCGACATGGCTTCCCAGGCAGTGCAGGCATCCTGATAAGCCGTGGCATGTTCGGCACGCTCGGCGAGCCAACGCTCCAGCGCGGCTGCATCGCTGGCCTGCCAGTCGCCCGAATGCCGCCGCGCGAGCCAGTGCGCGGCGGCCCGACGCGCGGCTGGATCGCCCGGCGCGGATGGATGGGGGTTGGGGTTCGGCTGTTCCATGTCGTTGAGGATACGACGACCGAGACCCCGCCGCGAGGACAGCCTCCGCGCCGGGCGCGCTGTTGCAGCGGGTCAGCGGTCCTGCATGCGGCGCAGCATGCAGTGTTCCAGCGCGCGGCCGATGTGGCGTTGCACGGTCTTGCTGGATACGCCCATGCGGCGCGCGATCTCGGCGTGCCCGAGACCTTCCAGACGATTCAGAACGAAGGCGTCGCGACAGGCTGGCGGCAGCTCTTCCAGCGCCGCCAGCATGGCGGCGGCTTCGCGGCCAAGCGCGCAGCAATTGGCCGGATCAGGACGCGGGTCGGCGATGGCGGCGGCATCCTGATCCTCGATTTCGACCCGATTGCGGCGTTGCAGGGCGCGCCAGCGATCGGTGACCAGATTGGCGGCAATTCCGAACAGGTAGGCGCGCGGCTCGCGCATCAGCGCCGCCGCGTCGCGTTCGAGCAGGCGCAGAAAGCTGTCCTGCACCAGGTCCGCCGCATCCTGCGGCCCCACGCGCCCGCTGACGAAGTCGGTCAGATCGCGACCCACATCGCGAAACAGGCGGCCGAGCCCGTCGTTCCGGTCGTTCTTCACGGGCTGGGCCTGGCGGGCTAATTCAACGCGCACCGTACCGACCCTTGCGCTTCGCAACTGCACGCCAGCACATGCGTCCTGCGGTCCACCTCGGCCACCGGATCGCGAATCCAGCGCACCCGGCCTTCGACCAGACGCACCTTGCAACCACCGCACTCGCCGGCCTGGCATTCGGCGTTGGGCAGGTGTTCCCACAAGGTATTCAGCAGGACGCCGGGTTCGGCCGGATAGGTTCCCTTGCCGATCAGGGCGATGGTCGGCATGGTGTCGATCATTTCCGCAGCCGGGGCCGCGCCGGCGCGCGCCTGCTTGATCAACGCGGCACAGCCCAGCAGGGTCAGTATCAGAGCTGCGACGGAAATACCGATTCCGAGAACGATCAGGATGGTAACCATGCTCATGCCCCCTCTGTCGCGATCAGCGGCGATGCTTGCGCGGATTGCTGCTGCGCCTTCTGCATTTCGCGCCGCCACCACATTTCGCTTTCTCCGCCCGGAAGCTCCAGATAGGCCGTGATCGGCAGGCGTTCGGGAACCGATTCGCCGCCCAGCCAGAGCATCGGAACCTGAGTCTGCGTAACGATGCGCATCGCGATGAGAATGCCGCTGACCGCCATGATGACCATCGGAATGGCGAGGATGATGGCGACCCAGAGATGAATCCGGCGCGCCGTCCAGGGTTTGCATTTATTTGACATGGTTGTCTCCGTTTTCAAGGATTAGAAACTTGGCCATCACTTCGATACCCAGGACGCGCCCCACATCCTGCACACCGTTCGAGGTCTCGTAGTTCTCGTCGCTCAGGGTGTCGCCCGGCATCGGGTTCAGGCGGTTGCTCTCCTGCGTGCTGGTGCCGTAGCACGCGCTGGTCTTCCTTTGATCGGTCACCCGCCAATTGGCGCCCGCGCTGAGGAAATCAAAGACATCGGTCAGACGCAGTTGCTCAATCTCTTTACGCGTAATCATCAGAAGCTCGCGGCCAGGCCCAGTTGCGCCGAGCGACCGGCCATCGGATAGCCGGGGCGGAACTGGTAGTCGCGGTCGAACAGGTTCTCCAGCGCGACGAACACCTCGCCTGCCTTGCCCAGCATCGGCACGGCGTAGCCGAATCGGGCGTTCACTACCGTGAAAGCGGACAAACGCTGGTTGTTGACCGCCGCCGCTGCGCGAGCGCGGTTCAGCGCCCAAACCTCGGACTGGTACTGGCCGTCAAGCGCGATGCTGAACGGCCCGATGCGACCATTCACGCCAAGGGTGAGCGCCTTCTCAGGGGCATAGGGCAAATTGTTGATGCTCGGATCAAGCAGTGTGAAGCCGCTGAATACGCTCCAGTCCCGACCGAGTTGCTGCCGAACGGCCAGTTCTGCGCCACGCATGCGATAGGCGCCAAGATCAGCAATGGCCGATACGCTCGGACCGAAAGTTACGGTGCGATACATGGAAACTCCTTTGATTGTCTGGCCAGCGCGCTAGGGCGCGCCTGGCGAAATCATGGCGAAGCGGGTCGGCGCGCAGGTACGCGCCAACCGGCAGGATCGTGACAATCAGGAGTGGACGGGAGGGCCGCGCGGGACGAGCGGCGTGAGCGCGGGGTGATCCGCCGGGTAGAACGTGAGGTGGAGTTGCGCTGGCGCTTCGAGCGTTGCGGAAGTGACGGTCAGAACTGCCGGCGGATGGCTGTTGGCGATGGCTGGTGCGCCACAGGCGGCGCACAGGTCGCAGCAAGGCAACTTGCCTTCATTCTGTTGCGGCGCCGGTTGATCCTGTACCAGTCCCGTGGCGGGATCGATCCGGACCATGCCCTGGGCGGTGCAAATCTCGATCAGACCGTCGGCAGATTTTCCCGCCCGGACATGCCCGACCCCAGCCAGCGAATGCAACACAATCGCCAGCACACCCAGCCACAGCAGGACGGCGGAGAAGCATGAGCTTCGGCGCGGCGGGGCCGGGCGCAAAAGATTCACGGCTGCTCGCCTCGCAGCCAGACGCGAATTTGGTCGGTTTTCAGCACGCCGCTGATGCCGATGCGGCGACAGTCGTCGTGGTAGAGATAAGTGCGCGGCAGTTCGCCGGCCCAGTTTCGATCCACCGCGTAACGCAGGCGCTCCGGCGCCTCATCGGCGAATGTCCAGCGCTCGCTGGCGTTGATGCCCAGGCGTTTGAGCAGGTCTTCCCCCGCCTCGGCCTGCTCCGCCGCGTCGGTCTGGACCAGCACCAGGCGGACATCGGGGCGCTGGCGGCGCAGCGCTTCCAGCGTCTTCAGGCCATCCTTGCAATGCGGGCATTCGAGCGACCAGAGGGCCAGCGCAAACGGCCCCTTGCCGCAATGGCGCGCGGTGATGGAGGCCATGCTGGCGGCGTCGAATTCACGCGCGCCGACGGCGGCGGCAGGCGCCAGCGGCAGCGCCGAGGCCAGCGCCAGAAAAGCGGCGGCGATGCGATTTCCGCCGCTCACCGGGTTGTCCCCGCAGCCATGTCGAACACACGCATGCCTTCGTTCTGAGTGTTCCAGAACACGGCCAGGCGGCCGTCGCGCGCCAGCACGCGCGGCTGGTCGGACGCGGCCGCCGTGCCGGCCAGCTCGCGCGCCGTCCAGTGCTTGCCGCCATCGGCGGAATACTCGCCATGCAGCAGGGTGCGTTCGCCGTCGAACTCCTTCCAGGCAACCAGCAAGGCGTTGCCTTGCGCGGCGATGTCGGCGTGCGCGGCGCGCGCGCCGCCCAGCTTGCGGCGGCCTTCGACGCGGTCGCTGGCGAGGCGGCCATAGAACACGCCGGGTGTTTCGCCCTGGGTGAACCAGACCGCGTGCATGTCTCCATTGCCATCGGTCGTCAGCGCCGGGCCATGGTGCGGACAAGCGTCGGTGCGCCAGTTGTCGAAAGTGGCGCGTTGCAACGGTTCGGCGCGGCCATCCGCATGCAGGCGGGCGAGCGCGTGATCGCGAATATTGGGCTCGAACACATGCCGCCAGAGCGCAATGACGTCGCCATCGGGTTGCGCCGAGACGGCGATTCGGCAGCATTCGCAGGTGTGGTCGGCGATCCGGTAATCGCCCTGGAAGGTCGCGCCCCGGTCGGCGGATACCGTGTAGTACACCGCCGCGCCGCGATAGTCGCGGCTGGCGGCCGTGGCGGCGAGCAGGTCGCGTTTGTCGATCCAGGCGACGAAGATCTTGCCGTCGCTGGCGATGCTCAAGGCGTCGAAGCGATGTGTGATTTCCTGCCGGTCGGCATGCACCGTGAGGGGGGCGTCGAAGCTTGCGCCGCCGTCGAGCGAACGCGCGAAGCGGATTTCGCCGCTGTAGGGCTTCGAAAGCGGCCGCGTCCAACTGACGTATATCTCGTTGTTCGGCCCGAAGGCGATCTTCGGGAGGCCTTCTCCGTCGGCGGCGATGGCTTCCGGAATGGCGTTGACCCGCGATGGCGGCGACCAGCTCTGGCCGGCGTCGGTCGATTTGCGCACGACGACATGGCCGCCGTCCTTGCCGGCTGCCCAGACCTGGCCGGCGCGGTCGAATGCCGCCGAAGCGCCGAGTTCGACGCGCGCCTTTTTCATCGCCGCGCCGGCTTCGGCGGCGTTGGCCGTCGCGACCGGCAACGACAGCGCGCAGGCCAGCGCGGCGAGCCGAAGCAGCCGCTTGCCAATGGGTTTCGTGTAGGTGTTGATGAACATCCCGGTCTCGCCGCTCAGTAGTCGTACTTCAGATTGGCAAAATACGTCCGCTGCGGGTACGGGTTCGGGTTGACGAAGTAGTCGTAGTCGCCGAGATTGTTGATACCGAGCGAGCCGGTCCAGTTCTTCGCCACTTTGTAAACCGCCTTGACGTCGATCACGGTGTAGGAACTGACCGCGCCATAGACATCCGGATTGACGTCGTTGTAGAGCAGGCTGTTGTGCTGCTGGCCGCTGTAGCGCGCCGCCAGACTGAGCGACAGACGATTGGTCGGACGATAGACGCCAACCAGGGTCGCGCGCCAGTTCGGCACGCGCGGCTGGTCGAATCCGACCACGGCGGGATTGCGGTCGTTGCGGCGGATTTCCGAATCGACGTAGGTGATGCTGCCGTTGAGGTCGAAGCCTTGAATCCAGAGGTCACTGAGTTGCAGCACGGTCTCGAAACCGACGGTGAAAATCTTGTCGACGTTCTGGATGCTGGAAATATTCGGTGTCACCGTCGTGTCGGTTTGGGAAATCAGCGCGTCGCGCTTGTCTTCCCAGAACAGCGAGTTGCGCCAGAGGCCTTTCGCCAGTCCGAGTTCGGCCGAGAATTCACCGGACAGAACATGTTCGGGCTTCAGGTTGGGATCGTTGGTGCGCTGCGCGCCGGCGCCGAAATTGATCAACTGGAACAGTTCAGCCACGGTCGGGTAGCGGTAGGCCTTGCCGAGCGAGCCGCGCAGGCTCCAGTCCGGCGTTGCCTGCCAGGACAGCGACAGCTTGGGCGAGAAGTTGGTCTCCGAGCGATCGCCATAAACCACGTTGAGCGGCGTCGGCGCGACGTTGGCCGTGTTGAAGTTGCTGCCTTCCGTGGCGCGCCAGCGTTCCAGCCGCCCACCTGCGACCAGCTTCCAGTCCGGCGCCAGACGCCAGGCATCCTGCAAGTACAGCCCCTGGGTTTCCGTCTTGCCGCGCGAGTTGCTGCCCAAGGTGCCGGCCGCACCCTCCAGCCAGTCGGTCGGCACGGCATAGGTGTCGGAAACCAGTTTGTAGCGGTCGTAGTGATAGCCGAAGCTCCATTGATGCGTGCTGCTCAGATCGCCGCCCGGCCGCCAGTCGCCGCGCAGGTCAAGCGAGGTCCAGCCGGTGTCGTCACCCACGGTCAGCGTGCCGCGCGGCCGCACCGCGCCGGTGCCGGAATCGAGCAAGGAGCCGGTGTTGGTCGCCGAGCGCGAGAGTTCCTTGCCCTGGTCATACAGACTGGCGACGACCTCCCAGTCCCACTTGCCGTTGGTTGTGGTCTTCAGCGCGAGGCCGTGCATCCAGTGTTCGCTTTCGCTGTGGCCGGGACTGACGCCGGACAGCGTGTAATAGGTCGGATCGCCGACGAACTGGACGAATCGAGTGGCGCCGGCGGCGGTGGTGTTGAATACCGGATTGCCGGCGGCGTCGCGCAGGTAACTCTCGACGCGGGTGTCGGCATCGTTCTGCCAGAAACCCAGCGTATAGCTGGCGCGCATCTTCGGCGTAATGTCGTAAGCCAGCTTGATCTTGGCGTTGTCCTGCACGGTATGGTCGGCGCCGATGCCGCTGCCGATGATGCGTGGCCGGCCGCTGGTGTCGATGTCGCGAATCTCGCCGCTGACCGGGGTGAACGGCGTGCCGGCAGCCGGTTGCGCGGGCCGTGTCGCGGCGCCGAAGGTCTGCGGATGGCCGTGATTGTCGAGGTGATCCGCGCTCAGCCAGAGCGACCAGTCGCCGAAACGGTTGCCGAGCGATACGTTGCCGTGCTTGCCGTTGAAGTTGTCGTCGGTGCCGTACATCTTGAAGTTCTGGCCGAATACATCGACGGAGGCATGCGCCTCGAATTTCTCCGGCATGCGGGTTTTCATTTTCACCACGCCACCCATCGAATTGCCGGGATAGAGCGCCGAGAACGGGCCGTAGATGATATCGACGCGATCGATTTCCTCGGCCGACACCATGCTCCAGCGCGGCGGCGTGCTGAAACTGTTGTTGAGCAGGTTGGACAACAACAGGTTGTCGGCATAGACCAGGGTCTGCGCGCTGGCGATCGAACTGTTGGCGCGCATCACCAGGATGGCATTGCGGTCGCCGATATAGCGCTGGCGGACATGGATGCTGGGCAGGTATTGAATGGTTTCCGCCGAGGTCACGGCATTTACGCTCTCCCTGATCTGGCGGGCGGTCACGCTCTCCACCGTTGCCGGCAGATTGGCGGGAATGGCGGGCATTTCCGCCTTGATCGACATTTCATCCATTTGCTGCTCGCCGGCGGCCAAGACCGTCAGCGGCTGCGCGGCCAGCGCGGCGCAGGCCAGTGCGACGGCGAGTGGCTTGAGCGGGAAAAGCGGCGCCAGACGGCGAGTGTTGATTGAGCAGACGGGGGTGTGAATCGAGTTCATGTAGTGTTCTTTCGGGAAATAGGGGGTAATCGTTTGCGCACGAAGTGGCCAATCAGCGGCCGTTCACCGGCTATCCGATGGATCGCTGACGAAGCCGATGCGCGCCATGCCGCTCTTCGCCGCCACGGCCATGACCTTGGCGACGTTGTCGTAATGCGTGAAGCGGTCGGCGCGGATATGCAATTCCGGCTGCGGCTGTTTGTGTGCCTCGGCGGCAAAGCGCGGCGCCAGTTGTTCTAGCGCGACGATCTCGCCGTTCCAGTACAGCGAGCCGTCGGCGCGGATGCCGAATTCGACATGGTCTGGCCGCGTCAGGTTGGGGCTGCTCGATGCCTTCGGCAGGTCGATCTTGACCGAGTGCGTCAGCAGCGGCGCGGTGATCAGGAAGACGACGACGAGGACGAGCATGACATCGACCAGCGGCACGACGTTGATTTCGGCGACCGGCGCTTGCCGGTGCCGGGTTCCCAGGCTGCCGATGGACATCACAGGCCTCCTTCGCGCTGTCCGACGACGCGCAGGGTGCGCGTTTCGCCCGCCGAGCTGTTGGCCTTGGCGCCGACGGTGATCAGCGCGAACAGGTCATGCGCGAAGGCATCGAGCCGCGCCAGCAGAATTCGGTTGCCGCGCGTGAATGCGTTGTAGGCGAGCACCGCCGGAATGGCGACGGCAAGGCCGAGCGCCGTCATGATCAGCGCCTCGCCTACCGGGCCGGCGACCTTGTCCAGCGTGCCCTGGCCGGACATTCCGATATTGACCAGCGCGTGGTAGATGCCCCAGACCGTGCCGAACAGGCCGATATAGGGCGAGGCGGAGCCGGCCGAGGCGAACACGGTGAGGCCGTATTCGACGCGCGCGGCTTCCTGATCGACACCGTTGCGCAGCACGCGGGTGAGGAATTCGCCCGCGCCGCCGGCCGCCGCCAGCTTGTGCAGGCCGTAATGCTCCGAGTCCGCGGTCGCTTCCAGCGCCTGCTGCGCCAGCCGGGCGAAGGGGTTGTCGGCCGGATGCGCTTGCAGTGTGGCCTTCACTTCCTGCAACGAATTGGCGCTCCAGAAGCGCTGAAGAAAAATCTCCGCGCGCCGTCGGTCAAGAAAATTGGCGATACCGCGGGTGACGATCAGATACCAGCTCGCCACCGAAAGCAGCAGCAGCGTGACCAGCAAGCCTTTGCCGAGCGCGTCGGACTGGCCGAGAAAATGTGCGAGGCCAAGAGAGTTTTCCATGTTTAACGTCCTTCGAGAGTGAAATTGAATGGTTGCAGCGCGACCGCGCGCACCGCCTGGCCGCCGCGCTGGGCGGGGTTGCAATGCCATTGCCGCACCGCCGCCAGGGCTGCTTCGTCGAGCAGGCTGGACCCGGAACTGTTGGCGATCTGGGCGCGGGCGATGCTGCCGCGCTCGTCGAGTTCGACGCGCAGCACGACGCGCCCCTGCTCGCCCCTGCGGCGCGCCGCCAGCGGGTAGGACGGCGGTGAGCGATCCGGACAACTGACCGACAGATCGTCGCTCAGGCTGACCGGCCCGGCGGGTTTGGGCGGCGCGGCCGGCGCCGACGCTGCGAAGACCGGTGCCGGTGCGATGATGGTTGGGGCGGGCGGCGGTACGGCAGGTGGCGCTGGCGCTACCGGTTCAGAAGGCGCCAGGATCGGCGCCTCGGCGACCAGTTGTTGCGGCGGTGGCGGTTGCGGCGTGACCGGAAGCGGTTTTTCCAGCTTTACCGGCTTTGGTGCTTCGGGCTTCGGGGGAGGCGGGAGCGTTTCCGGTTTGGCCGGCGGCGAGATGAAATTGACGAACACCGTCGCGGCCTCCGCCGGCAGCGGCAACAGGCGATAGTTCCACATCGCGTACAGCGCGACGATGTGGATGCCGACCACGAAAACGAGGCCGAACACCTGCTCGGGGCGCAGCCGATGGCGGAAAGCAAACGCGGCAGGCGCATTTGGCGCGCTGGATGTTTCAGCCACGCGCGCCTTCCCGGCTCGCTCGCTCGACGGCCAGGCCGAGGCGGGCGCGCCCTCGGCATGGCTTGCGGTTTGCAACATGAGGTACTCCTGAACATCGCTAGGCCACCGCCGCCTGGGCGGGATGGCCAAATCAAGACGAAGCCGAGGCGCGCGCAAGCACGCGTGCCCCGGCTAAAACGTGCGAATCAGGAGCGCGCGGGCGGGCCGCGCGGGACGAGCGGAGTGAGGGCGGGGTGATCCGCCGGGAAGAACGCGACGACCTGCGGCGCTTGCGCGTCAATCGAGGCAAAAACGGCGCTGAAGACAATGAACGGATGGCTGTTTGCGATGGCCGGCGCGCCGCAAGCGGCGCATAGATCGCAACAACGCATCTGGCTGTCGTCTTGCGGTGACGCCGGCTGTTGACCAACCACCATACCGGAGGTGGCATCGATCTTGATCATGCCCTGCGCGGTGCAAAACTCGATCAAACCGTCCGCCGACGTCCCGACCCGTGGATGCGCTATGCCCGCCAGCGAATGCAGCACGATCGCCAGCACGCCCAGCCAGAGCAGGGCGGTGGAAAAGCGCGATTTGCGGGACGAGGCGGACATGCGAATGTGGCGGAAAAGAAACATTTGGCGGGCTGCGCAGATTATAGGAATAGTTTCAGCTTGCATATCCGAGAAACCCTGCCGTGGACACCCCTTTCTCGCCAAAGTCTCCGGCCCGGATTGAAATGAATTAGCGCGTAAGGTGCGCCATGCGCCCATTCGGCCAATCGGTGCGCCGTACGCACCCTACGGATTCTGTATCCGACGGCTGCTAGGTGGCCTGATGACCGAACTGCGCGCGCAGGCTTTCCAGGGTTCCCGGCTCGCCGCGCACGCTGAAGAAGGCGCCGGCATCGTCGGCACGCTCTGCCAGCACCTCGCAGCGCGCGAATATTTCACCGCGCAGTTGCTGCGCCGACCAGGGCAGAAACAGCTCGGTCTCGACCTGATCGCGCTGGAAAAACGCCACGATGGCCTGGTGCAATTTCGCGATGTCGTCCGGCCGGCGCGCACTCATCACGATGCAATCCGGATAGCGGGCGCGCAGCGCGGCCTCGCATTCGGCCTGCGCTGCGGCGTCGCCGACGTGATCGATCTTGTTGAACACACGAATGCGCGGGACTTCGTGCGCATTGATTTCGTGCAGGACATGGTCGGTGGTTTCGAGCTGGCGTTGGTAGCCCGAATCGCTGGCGTCGATGACATGCAGCAGCAACGATGCATCGAGCGCCTCTTCCAGCGTCGACTTGAACGACGCAACCAGGCCGTGCGGCAGGTTCTTGATGAAGCCGACCGTATCGCTGACCAGCACGCGCGGAATGCTCTCCGGGTACAAGCTGCGCACGGTGGTATCGAGCGTCGCGAACAGCTTGTCGGCGACCAGCACCTCGCTGCCGGTGAGCGCACGCATCAAGGTTGACTTGCCCGCGTTGGTGTAGCCGACCAGCGCCACGCTGGCCAGACTTTCGTTCGCCAATCGCCGCGCGCGCTGTGTCTTGCGCTCAAGCTCCAGCGCAAGGATCTCTTTCTGCAGTTCGGAGATGCGGTCGCGCAACTTGCGTTTATCCAGCTCAGTGTGCGATTCGCCAGCGCCGCGCCCGCCGGTGCCGCTGCGTTGCCGTCCCTGCGGCCCCGCCAGCTTCGCCGCCTCGCGCAGACGCGGCGCCATGTAGCCGATACGGGCGATTTCCACTTGCGCGCGCGCGGCGGGAGAACGCGCGTTACGGTGGAAGATTTCCAGAATAACCATGGTGCGGTCCATCACCTCGCAACCGACTTCCTTCTCCAGATTGCGTGCCTGTGACGGCGTGATTTCATGGTCGACGAAGATCACGTCGATCGGCTCGGCCGAGACCGGCGTGTCAGCGTCGATCCCGGCTTCATCGAGCGCGTACTCGAATTCGTCGTCGGCGATGTTGTTGACGAAGCGGCGTATCTCCGCCCGCTTGCCGACGCCCAGATACGCTGCCCTGTCGAAGCTGGTACGTTTTTGCACGAAGGTGCGGGTGACCTTGAACCCCAGCGTCTTCGCAAGCTCGCGCAACTCGGCCAGCGACGCCTCGAATTCCGCATCGCTCACCCCCGGCAGTTGCACCGCAGCCGCGATGGCGTACTGGGTTTTGTCCTGGACTTCTTTTTGCATATAACTTCTGTTGAATGGGGGAGGGCGGATAGTACCTGCCAAGCGGGCGGTGCTGGCGTTGAGTAATAACAGGGTGACTTCCGAGGCCTTCGCTTCAACGGGCCATTCAGATTTTCCAGCCAAAACCCAACCTGATTAGCAAGCTGCCTCAGCAGTTGTAGGTTGGGCAAAACGAAGTGTGCCCAACAGCCCAACCTCCGGGCGTGCAATGTTGGGCACGCTGCGCTTTGCCCAACCTACTCAGCTACTCAGCTTCCGACGCCTTCGCTTCAACGGACCATTCAGATTTTCCAGCCAAAACCCAAAACATGCAGGGCGGCCCGGAATTTCTCGGCTTGGTCTGTTCGCACCGCCAGGTGGCGAGGGCCGGCGGGCAGACAGAGTTTGGCGGTTTCCTTGTGCTCGACAATCTGGCGGGCGATCTCCGGGCTGGCGCATTCCAGTAGTACGGCGCTGGCGACGGTTTTCAGCGCGCCGCCCTGCTGCGCAACCGTCTTGATGAACGCTTCGACGCTGTCCGGTAGCGGCTGATCTTCGCTGGCGATCAGAAAATTGTGCAGAAGCGCGATGTCATGGCCTTGCTCCACCGCCGCGACAGCTCGGGAGTGGTTGAGCCGCCAGGCGGTCTCCGTTTCCCGGGTCGCCCAGGTGTCCAGCAGCAATGATTCCTCCATGCTGGGCGGTCCATCAGCCACCTTGATGTGCAGGCTGGGCAGGATGGATAGTTTTAGCGAGCTGGGCGGTCGGCATGGCGTGTAGTCGTCACGCAGGCCGAGGCAATAAGCGCCGAGTTCGGTCAATCGAAAATAGGCCAGTCCGTCATACCGACTCAGAAAACGCAGGTCGTCGATACCCCACAGGCGGCGGAAATCCTTACGAGCGCCCTCCGGGTTGATGTAAGCAATGTCAATCATCCCGAGCGGCGCGGCATATTCGAACAAAACCGCGAGCAGGTAGCGCAGCTGCAGAATTTCCCAGTCATGGAAGCCCTGGTAGCCCAGCGCACCGTAGTGCGCGTCGCTGATATAAAGCCGCCAGGGGTCGTGGCAGACCGTGAAGTCCATGTCCTCCGCGCGCATGAACCGGCCGAGTTCATCGACCTTGATCCAAGCGCCTACCGGGCAGTGGCCCAAGGCTTGATCTATTGCCGCGCGACGCGGTGCGATTGCCGCCATGACGCGGCCCTTGCTTTTTTGGCCCTTGATGACATCCACCCGGCTGAACTCGTCGAGCAGGGTGTTCTTCAGCCATGTGTTCCAGAGCCCGCGCAACACTTCGGCAGGCTGCGCGCTTAGCGCTTTGAGTCCGCCTCGAGTCAGGGCCAGTTTTGCGCCCTCCTGCTGTGCGAGTCCTCCGGCCTGCAACAACATTGGCCAGGCGAAGGCTTTGATTGCGCCAATCTCTTGATCCCACGCGTTTTTCTTCGGCGCCTCGGCGTAGAAATCGCCATTGGGTAGCTGACTGGCCAGCAGCTGAGTCGTGGCCGCGCCTGGCATGCGAGATTTGTCGCTCACTTTGACTTTGCCCTGTTCGACCAGGCGCAAAACCCTGGGCAGGTCACCCAGCGCCTCGTTTTCCATCACCCGTACAACAAACGGTGATGCATCCGAGGCATCGGGCAGCGCTTCTTCTGTCTTCAGGCTGGCCGGCTTGGGTGCGCTGACGAAGGCCTTGAGCGGCTCGCGCAGATCGAGCGGCACGCAGCGAGCACCCTCTTCGTAAAACAAGAACAGGGAAAGCAACGTGGGACGATCGCGGCGATCCGTTTTGACGCTGAATGCCGCACTCCTGCCGTACTTGGCCAGAAATTTTTGGCCATCGAAATAACCGCCCATGCTGTAAAGCGCCTCGGCCACCGCAGCCTGCTCCAGTTCGTCCAGACGCCGCCATAAACTGGATAGACCCAAGCCCTGATATTGGTGCATGACCGCCATAACCAACTCATCCTTGCGGCCGACCAGAGCGGCATCCGGTAACAATTGGCTGAATTGCTTGAGTTGGTCAACGGTGAAATTGGCGAGAGCCTGGCGCAGTGTCAGCATGGCGGCGGGGTGTGGTGGAAAAGGGCGAAAGGATGCCAGTCGAGGCGGCGCTCGTGAAGTGAGCGCGGAGTGCGCTGTAATGAATTTTTGGAACTAGACGTCCGTGTGGCCACTGAAAACTCGGCCTCGCCCCGCGAGAGGGGCCGTTTGTTAGTGCATGGCGGCCAAAGCGTCGGCTGCCATGCAGCATTTCTTGTATTTCCTGCCGCTGCCGCAATGGCAGGGGTCGTTGCGGCCCAGCTTCGGTGTGGCGCGGATCAAGGTCTCGACCGGGCCGGCCCAGGCTGACGGCGAAGACGGCAACGCGGGAGGGTTCGCCGCGCGAGCGGCCTCTCGCTCGTCTTTCTCGCGCCAACGCGCCTGGCGTTTCAGAATTTCATCCTCGTCATAAAACGACCAGGGTTCGCAACGGCGCAGCCAATCCGGTTGATCGCCAGAGCGGGCGTAAGCGAGCGCGATATCGTTCTGATCGAAGGTCACGTTCAAGCTGCCGTATCGGGCTTGTTCTTCCGCCAGCTGTTCGAGACGCGCGTGGTAACGCTCCCTGGGAAAATCCAGCAGCAGATTGCCGGTCAAATTACGGTAATCCGGGTCATCCTCCGGATCGGTAAGTTGCTCGACGACCCAGTCCAGCGCGGCCTCCAGTTCCGCCTCACCCGCCATCAGGCCGGTGTTGATGATCACGTCGGGCGCCTGCACCCGGGTATACCAGTCCAGCGTTCGATCCAGCGCGATCTCGCGTACCTGTTCGACCACGCTGGCGGGCTTGTTGGCGAACAGGTGCGCCCAGTCGCCCGCCACCCAGTCGATCAGGTTTTCGTCCCCGCGTCGATCCGCCATCACCAGGACATGCGCCAGTAATTGACCCGCCGCCTCATCCGGCAATTTGCCGAGGATGTAAATGCCATGCAATTGCGCCCACCATTGCCCGTTATCCAGTTCATCCAATGCTTCTATTGCGTCGTAAAACGCCGCCAGCGCCGCCACCATGCCTTCACCGCGCGCCACGCAGGCATCGAACAGCGATCGCGGGGCGCGATCCGCGTGCGCGATGAGCAGATCCAGCAGTTCCTCGGCGGTGGCGTTGTTCAGGGTGTCGGGGGCAATAACGGGCAGTGTGTTTGGCATGGTCGGTATTCGGGAAATGGGAAAAGAGGGCGCGGCCCTCCGGTTTGTCCTTGTTCAGAAACCCCGCATCAGCAGATCAATGGCGGCAACGATGTCATTGCGTCGCCCGCTCAGGCTGGCGAGTGGATTTTTCAATATGTTGGCGGGAACCGCCGCCATGAATTGCGTGCTCATCACCAGGGATTCTTCCGCGATGTCGAAACAGGGATTGAGCGTGCGCGCCGGTTGCGGGGCGCTCGACAGGGGCAGCAAGGGCACCACCACCCGTGTGTTGAGATGCGACAGCAAGTCGGCCTGAATGTCGAGCAGGCAACCCGCGCCAGCAGGGTTTCGGTAAACGTCAAAGCGCGCCATCAGAAGCCCCGATATTGCGCCAGCGGCAAACCTTGCTGCTCGACATAGGCATTGGAACTCTCCAGCGCGGTCTGGTTTTCCTCCAGCCACAACGCCGCGCGACGTTCGGCAATGGCCCGAGCCAACCCCTGTTCCGCCGCGCGCGAGATGTTTACCTCCAACGCCCGCGCCTCGGCGAGCAATTGGGCGCTGATCGAAACATTGGTGGCGCGCCGCGCGCTGTCTGCTGTTTGGGGTGTATTTGCCATGAGTTACTTTTGCATAATTGATGCGCGAAATGCTAGACATGAACCATGCGCAACTCAACGCATGTTTTTGCATGAGCTTCATGCTGAGGCTTGCGCTGGTGAGGCACAAGGGACGGAGTGCTGTGCCGGTTCCCGAAGTTCAGGTCGAACCCCACCGGGTGGGTTGCGCTATTCCCGATTCGACTTGTCGGTGAGGGGTTTTCTCGCTGCGGCATGGGTTTTTGCCGCTTTGACAAGCTGTCTCAGTTCTTGCGGGTCCGCGTCCAGATCGCCTGCCGGGTAGAGGTTGGGCAGGAGCGAGCCGAGTGCGTGCATCGGGAAACCGACTCGAACTTTGCCGCGCGGGGTATCCGAGACCAGGAATCCTTCAAGGACGAGCGCGTTAAGCACATCTCTCGCCGTCCTTTCCGGGAGGCCGCTCAGGCGACCCGCCTCCATCCGCTCAAACGCCCCGTTACTGAAGGCATGGATGAAGAGGTATGCGGATTCCGGCTTCAGGTCGAAGCGCACCTTTCGGAAAAAATGCTCAGCTCGAAACTTGAAGTTGTCGAGTGCAAACATTCTGCTCATGAATTTGGCCTGATCGACAGCAGTCTGCATGGCGAATTCGCAAAACTCCGCCAACCGCTGTTCGGACAAATTGCCGCGTCCATCGAGATCCCCCATGCGAGGCTGATCGGCTCCGGCCAGTTTCGCCTTGTATTCCTCCATTGCTTTCGCAAAGCCTCGGGACATCGACCAGAGGCCCGCTGCATTGACGCCGCACGCACGCAACATGGCGTCGATAGCGATACGCGCGACACGGCCGTTGCCAT
The DNA here is from genome assembly GCA_945897955.1 of Tepidiphilus sp. J10. Taxonomy (GTDB): domain Bacteria; phylum Pseudomonadota; class Gammaproteobacteria; order Burkholderiales; family Thiobacillaceae; genus PFJX01. Next base: position 49,614 of record CAMDGQ010000028.1, read on the forward strand.
CCAGGAAGGGGTGTATCCATACAAGTCGATGATGAGCCGCGAAGGCCGCAAGAATGGCGTCCAACTTGCTGATTCCGCCCTTGCTCGACGCGGCG
>CAMDGQ010000029.1 GCA_945897955.1 Tepidiphilus sp. J10
GCGCGCTATTTCCGCATGTACCAGCCCAACGACAAGGCCTACGAGCAGGCCGCGCAGTCGCGTTGGCAGGTTCGTTGAGGCCGTCTTGTCATTGCCCATGCGTCGCCTGCGATTCTTCACTGCCGTGCTGCTGGCGCTGCTGACTGCCGTGCCGGCCGGCGCGGTGGAATATGCTGCGCTGCGCGGCGGTGAGGCGCGCTATTGGCAGACCCGGGACACCGCGCCGACGCGCGAATCATCGCTGGACCCGCATCTGCGAACGCCGCTGGGCAGCGTCTGGAAACTGTTTGTCCACGTCTACCTGATCGATCGGCAGATCGAGACGGAAGACTATGTCTGCGGCGGCCGCGACCGCGAGGAAGTCTATTGCTGCCAGCCCGGCGGCAGCATTGGCCGCGATGCGGCGCTGGCGCGATCCTGCGGCCTCTACTTCGAACCGCGTCGGCTCGGCATCGCCGCCGCCGATTGGCGGCAATACTGGCAGGCGCGCGGCGCGCCGGTCTGGCTGCACGATCTGCGTGCCATGCGGCCGGATACCCAGGTCGAAGTCGAACAGTTGTTGCGTGCGCTCGCCGTCGTGCCGGCGCCGGCACGGCGCGCCGCCGGTGGTGCCTTGTTGTCCAGCGTGCTGGGCGCTGCCGATGCCGAAGGGCTGCGCGCGTTCGGCGCCCGGCTGCGCGCCAAGACCTGGAGCTGGCACCAGCCCGGCCAGCCGGAGGCGCGCATCGGCGGCGCCGCCGGCTGGCTGGCCGACGGCACGCCGATCTGGCTGCGAGCGCCGGGTACCAGCCGCGTCGTGTTGCCGCTGGCCGCGCGCCGGCTTCCGGCGGCGCTGCGCGTCGATGCGCCGGCCTCAGCCGCAACCGGCGATGCTTGCGTGCGGGTCGATCTGTTCGCGCGCTATCCGCTGCGCGGCGTGGAAGATGCCGCAGGCCGGCCGGCACAGGCCGGTGTGCTGCGCGGCCGCCATCTGGCCCGCTTCGCCAACGGCAACACACTCAAATTCAGCAGCACCGGCGAGATCGAACTTGGCGCGGATGGACGTCTGCGCGCGACGCTGGACGTCAACGACTACGTCGCCCGTGTCATCGAACGCGAAGCCGCGCCGGAGCCGGTCGAAGCCGCCCGCGCGTTGGCCATCGTCGCGCGCAGCTATCTCTATCAGAACGCCCGCCGCGAGCAGAGTTGCCTGCGCATCGACGACAGCAGCGCCAGCCAGCGCGTCGGTCCGTCGCCGCCGGGACAGGCCGCGCGGGACATCGCGGCCTGGTCGGATAGTCTGGTGCTGGATGCCACACCGGTGAACTATCACCTCGACCAACCCGGTCGCAACCGGCTGGCCTGGCGTCAAGCCGAGGCGCAGGCGCTGCGCGGCGAACCGTTCGACCGCATCCTGGCCCAGGCCTTTCCGCGTGCCAGCCTGATTTCCACCGACAGCCCGCTGGCCACCGATTGCGCCCGGCTGGACGCGGCGGAGCGCTGGCTGAAAAACCGCCTGCCGGCCTGGGAACGCGCGCTGGCCGATCTGGACGGCTTCGAACCGGTGCCCGCGCCGGCGGTCTGCCGGCTGCGCCAGGGCAACCCGTATGCCGATCCCGAACGCGGCCGCATCCACGTTCACGGCCTGGACGGCCGCGAGGCGCGCCTGACGCTGGCGCACGAATACCTGCATCTGGCCTTCGCCCACCATCCGCGCGGACTCGACGAGACATTCATCGAAACCACCGCTCGCCGCCTGCAAGTGGAGGGACAGCCATGAATTTCTTCTTTCCGGAGGTCGCCATGCGTACGCCGGAAACACCATTCGGGAGACGTACATGAAACAAGATTTCATCCCGCTGCGCGTTCTGTCCGCCGCGTGTGTCGCTGTGTTGACCACCTCGGCATACGCCGCCGATGTCTCGCTCAGCGCGCCGCTGGGTGGTTGGCGCAACAGCGCGGATCAACGGGTTGGCTACACCCAGCCAGTCAACTATCCGGCTGTATCGGTTTCAACGCCGGAAGGCCAGTCGAGCGCCGGCCTGATTGCCGGACACATCGTGCGGACGCCGAAATCCGGCACGCAACCCGCCACCGTGATCGTCAACGGCGTGCCCTTGCCGCAGCGGGTCGAGCCGGATGGTCGTTTCTCCCGGCCGTACAGCTTCGGCCAGGGCAGCAACAGCGTCGAAGTCCGTTCACCGGAAGGCGGCACGCGCCGCGTGCAGTTTTACGAGTCCTACGCCGGCCGCGCGCAGACCCGCTTGCGCGTGGTGCTGGCCTGGGACAGCGACGGCACCGATCTCGATCTGCATGTCATCACGCCGGATGGCGGGCACAGCTTTTACGGCAACCGCGTCCTCGACAACGGCGGCACACTGGACGTTGACGTCACCAGCGGTTACGGCCCGGAAATCTTCTCCATGCCGGCACCGCTTCCGGGCGCCTATCTGGTTTACGTGAATTACTTCGGCAGCGGACAGGGCAGCGAAGACCTGACGGTGGCCAACGTCACGGTCATTGCCCAGGAAAGCACGCCGTCGGAGAAGAAACAAAACTTCAGCGTGCCGCTGCGCAATGCCGGCGAACTGATCCAGATCGGGACGTTTCATTACCCCTGAACCCCTGGGCCCCGGCCATCGCCGGGGTGTCTAACCACAGGTGGAAACAAGGTAATCAATCATTGCTTAAATGATTAACATGGTTGCCTGTCGCAGCGCTCGGGTACCGCCATGTTGTTCCGCTAACTACATGATTATTTGTAGTTAATGTGTTTGTCGATGCGCTGGCACGCTTCTTGATCATCTAGCTCTGCCATCTACCGGTTTCATTCGTTTCCGGGGTGGTCATTTGTGATCGAGAGGAGACCCTCCATGGTGGAAACCTTTTACGAGGTGATGCGGCGGCAGGGCATCACTCGCCGCAGCTTCCTCAAATATTGCAGCCTGACTGCGGCTTCGCTCGGCCTCGGGCCCGCCTTCGTGCCGAAGATCGCGCATGCGATGGAAACCAAGCCGCGTACGCCGGTGCTGTGGCTGCACGGTCTGGAATGCACCTGCTGCTCGGAATCATTCATCCGTTCCGGCCATCCGCTGGCCAAGGACGCGGTGCTGTCGATGATCTCGCTCGACTACGACGACACCATCATGACCGCCGCCGGGCATCAGGCCGAGGCGATCCTGGAAGAGGTGATGACCAGGTACAAGGGCAATTACATTCTGGCGGTGGAAGGCAATCCGCCGCTGAATCAGGAAGGCATGAGCTGCATCATCGGCGGCAAGCCGTTCATCGAGCAGTTGAAGCACGTCGCCAAGGACTGCAAGGCGATCATTTCCTGGGGCTCCTGCGCGTCCTGGGGTTGCGTGCAGGCGGCCAAGCCGAATCCGACCCAGGCGACGCCTGTCCACAAGGTCATCCATGACAAGCCGATCATCAAGGTACCCGGCTGCCCGCCGATTGCCGAGGTGATGACCGGCGTGATCACCTACATGCTGACCTTTGACCGCCTGCCGGAACTCGATCGCCAGGGCCGGCCGAAGATGTTCTACGGCCAGCGCATTCACGACAAATGCTATCGCCGGCCGCACTTTGACGCCGGCCAGTTCGCCGAAGCCTGGGACGACGAGGGGTCGCGCAAGGGTTACTGCCTCTACAAGATGGGCTGCAAGGGACCGACCACCTACAACGCCTGCTCGACGGTGCGCTGGAACGGCGGCGTGTCGTTCCCGATCCAGTCCGGCCACGGCTGCATCGGCTGTTCAGAAGACGGTTTCTGGGACAAGGGCTCGTTCTACGACCGGGTCACCGACATCCAGCAGTTCGGCGTCGAATCGAATGCCGACAGGGTCGGCGGCGCAGCCCTCGGCGTAGTCGGCGCGGCGGTGGCGGCGCACGCGGCGGTGAGCGCAATCAAGCAGAGCCGTAGCAAGCAATCCGACGTCAACGACAAGCAAGGGTGAACGACATGGGCGCATACGAAACGCAGGGCTTCAAGCTGGACAACTCAGGCAAGCGCGTCGTGGTCGATCCGGTGACCCGTATCGAGGGCCACATGCGGGTCGAGGTCAATCTCGATTCGAACAACGTGATCCGCAACGCGGTGTCCACCGGCACGATGTGGCGCGGTCTGGAAGTGATTCTGAAGGGCCGCGATCCGCGCGACGCCTGGGCGTTTACCGAGCGGATCTGTGGCGTCTGCACCGGCACCCATGCGCTGACTTCGGTGCGTGCCGTGGAAGATGCGCTGAACATCCAGATCCCGGAGAACGCCAACAGCATCCGTAACATCATGCAGTTGACCCTGCAGGCGCACGATCATCTGGTCCATTTCTATCACCTGCACGCGCTGGACTGGGTCGACGTGGTTTCGGCGCTGAAGGCCGATCCGAAGAAGACCTCGGAACTGGCGCAGAGCATTTCCTCCTGGCCGCTGTCGTCGCCCGGCTATTTCCGTGATGTGCAGAACCGGCTGAAGAAGTTCGTCGAATCCGGCCAGCTGGGGCCGTTCATGAACGGCTACTGGGGCAACCCGGCCTACAAATTGCCGCCGGAAGCCAACCTGATGGCGGTGACGCACTATCTTGAAGCGCTCGATTTCCAGAAGGAAATCGTCAAGATCCACACCATCTACGGCGGCAAGAACCCGCACCCGAACTGGCTGGTCGGCGGTGTGCCGTGTGCAATCAATGTTCACGATACCGGCGCGGTCGGCGCGATCAACATGGAACGCCTGAACCTGGTGTCCTACATCATCGACCGCACCATCGACTTCATCGACAACGTCTACATCCCCGACCTGCTCGCCATCGCCGGTTTCTACAAGGACTGGACGCACGGCGGCGGCCTGTCTTCGAAGAGCGTGATGTCCTACGGCGACATCCCGGACAAGGCCAACGACTACTCCGCGTCCAATCTGATGCTGCCGCGCGGCGCCATCATCAACGGCGATCTGACAAAAGTGCACGAAGTCGATCTGCGCGACCCGAGCCAGATTCAGGAGTTCGTCGATCACTCCTGGTTCAAATACAGGGAAGCCGGCAAGGGCCTGCACCCGTGGGATGGCGAGACCGAAGCACATTACGAACTGGGCAAGAACGCCAAAGGCACCTCCACCAACATCGAGCAGATCGACGAGGGCGGAAAGTATTCCTGGATCAAGGCGCCGCGCTGGAAGGGCCACGCCATGGAAGTCGGCCCGCTGTCGCGCTACATCATCGGCTACGTGCAGAAGAAGCCCGAGTTCAAGGAGCCGGTCGACATGGTGCTCTCCAAGCTCGGCCTGCCGCTGACGGCACTGTTCTCGACGCTGGGTCGCACCGCCGCGCGCGGTCTGGAAGCGTCCTGGGCGGCGCACAAGATGCGCTACTTTCAGGACAAGCTGATGGCCAACCTGAAAGCCGGCGATCTGGCCACCGCCAACATCGAAAAGTGGGATCCATCGACCTGGCCCAAGGAAACCAAGGGCGTCGGCTTCACCGAAGCGCCGCGCGGCGCACTCGGCCACTGGGTCAGGATCAAGGACGGCCGCATCGACAACTATCAATGCGTCGTGCCGACCACCTGGAACGGCAGCCCGCGCGACAGCAAAGGCCAGATCGGCGCCTTCGAAGCCAGCCTGATGAACACCCCGGTGGCATTGGCGGACCAGCCGCTGGAAATCCTGCGCACGCTGCATTCCTTCGATCCCTGCCTGGCGTGCTCGACGCATGTGATGGCGCCGGACGGGCAGGAAATGACGCGGGTTCGGGTTCGTTAACTGGCAAGTCGCAAGTGGCGAGTGGCAGTGGCCACTTGCCACTCGCCACTCGCTACTCGCCAAGGAGAAGCACATGCTTTCAGCCCAAGACATGCGGGAAGCCGAAGCCCACGGGCGTTCGGTCAAGGCGGTCTATGTTTACGAAGCGCCGGTGCGTTTGTGGCACTGGGTCAATGCGCTGGCGATCACCGTGCTGGCGATTTCAGGCTGGTTTATCGCCAGCCCGTTGCCCAGCCAGCCGGGCGAAGCCAGCGAGAATTTTCTGATGGGCTACATCCGTTTCGCCCATTTCAGCGCCGGCTATGTGCTGCTGATCGGCCTGCTCGGCCGCATCTACTGGGCCTTCGTCGGCAACCATCACGCCCGCCAGTTGTTCGTGCTGCCGATCTTCAACGGCACCTGGTGGAAGGAAGTGCTGTTCGAGCTGCGCTGGTATCTGTTCCTGGAGCGCGACCCGAAGAAGTACGTTGGCCACAACCCGCTGGCGCAGTTTTCGATGTTCACGCTGTTCCTGACCACCACGCTGTTCATGATCGTCACCGGCTTCGCGCTGTACGGCGAAGGTGCGCAGGAAGGCAGCTGGGCGCACACGCTGTTCACTTCCTGGGTGATTCCGCTGTTCGGGCAGAGTCAGGATGTACATACCTGGCACCACGTCGGCCTCTGGGTGTTTTTGCTGTTCGTCCTGCTGCACATCTACGCCGCGATCCGGGAAGACATCATGTCGCGCCAGAGCCTGGTCTCCACCATGCTGTCCGGCTGGCGCATGTTCAAGGACGACAAGCCATGAGCACGGTATCCAGCGTTGACCTCGACTACCGCTGCGACACGCTGATCCTCGGCATCGGCAACCTGCTCTGGGCCGACGAGGGCTTCGGCATTCGCGCGCTGGAACATCTGCATGCCGGCTGGCAGTTCCGCGCCGGAGTCAGGCTGCTTGATGGCGGCACGCAAGGGCTGTATCTGCTGCCCCATGTAGAAGGCTGCCGCCGCCTGCTGATCTTCGACGCAGTCGATTACGGTCTGCCGGGCGGCACGCTGAAAGTGGTGCGCGACGAGGAAGTGCCGCGCTTCATGGGCGTCAAGAAAATGAGCCTGCACCAGACCGGCTTTCAGGAAGTGCTGTCGGTCGCGCAACTGCGCGGCTGGAATCCGCTCAACGTCACCCTGATCGGCTGTCAGCCGGAAATCCTGGATGACTATGGCGGCAGCCTGTCCGACACGGTCAAGACCCGCATCCCGCAGGCGCTCGGACTGGCGCTGGATACGCTGTACGGCTGGATGGCCCGGCCGCAACGCCGCATCGCCCCGGCCGAGCGCATCACGCTGGACAGCCTGGCGCTGGACCGCTACGAGGGTCAGCGGCCCAGTGCCGAAATGGCTTGCCGGCTGGGTGATGGACGGTTTCTGGGGACGGCCGTCCCATGTGTCTAGGCCTGCCCATGCAAGTCATCGAATGCAACGGCTATGTTGCCCTGTGCCAGGGGCGCGGCGGGCGGCGTCAACTTGATCTCGCCCTGGTCGGCGCGCAGCCGCCCGGTACCTGGCTGCTGGCGTTCATTGATTCCGCGCGTGAAGTCATCGACGCCGAGCGCGCGGCGCAGATCAACGCAGCCCTCGATGGTCTGGAGGCGGTCATGGCCGGTGCCAGCGACATTTCCAGCCACTTCGCCGACCTGCTCGACCGTACCCCCGAATTGCCCGCTCACCTGAGAGGAACCGCCCCATGCACGCCCTGATCAACCGCCTGATCGATGAATTCGGCTACCCGCTGCTCGATGCCGACAATCTGGATGCGTTTTGCGACGCGCCCGGCGACGCCGTGCTGTTCTGCGCAGGCGATCCGGTGCAGCACCCGGAATGCCTGGACGTGGCGGTGGTGCTGCCGGAAATCCTGCGCGCCTTTCCCGGTCCGAGTGGTGGCAACCAATTCCGTGCCGGCATCGCCTGCGCCGAACTGGAATCGCCGCTGCAACTGCGCTACGGCTTCAACCGCTGGCCGACGCTGGTGTTCCTGCGCGATGGCGGCTATGTCGGCACCATTTCCGGCATCCAGGACTGGTCGGTCTATCTTGCCCGCATCAATACGCTGCTCGCCGCGCCGGTCAGCCGGCCGCTGTCCATCGGCGTCGCCGTCGTCAACACGGCAAACCACTGTCACTGAGGAACCCTCCATGCACGCCTTTCCCATTCCCGTCGTCGCCTTTGGCGAAACCCGTGGACCCGGTTCCCAGCCGGAAGACGAGGCGCTTGATTACCTGCCGATGCCGCATGACATGCGCACCTATCAGGCACCGATCCTGCCGGAGCCGGAAGAAGTGCGCGAGCGCGTCGCCGCGCGCGCCTGGCTGGGCTGCCTGCTCGATGCCGTGCAGAACTGGCAACCCGGCCAGTCCGTGCGCAGCCTGGACATGAGCGGGCTGGACGAGGCGGATCGGCTGTTGATCGACCAGGTGCTGGGCGAGGGCGAAGTCGGCGCCCAGGTGGTCGGCGAGGGCGGCAGTCTGCATATTCAGGAAAGCGTGTTCGCCGGCATCTGGCGCCTGCGCGGTCGCGACAACGACGGCTATACCTATGCCGACCGCGTCGAAGTGGGCGACGTGCCCGCCGCCGTGCGCGCCTGCGGCGGCCTGGCCAGCCCGGTCGGGGTGCCGCTCGAAGCCGGCGTGATCAACGCACCGGCGTTGCTGGCCGAGATTGCCGAACAGGTCGCGCGGCCCAGCGCTCCCAGCCACGTCATCAACCTTTCCCTGCTGCCGTTCGGCCCGGAAGACGCCGCCTGGCTCGATCAGTGCCTTGGGCGCGGCAAGGTCACGCTGCTGTCGCGCGGCTACGGCAACTGCCGCATTACCGCCACCGGTGTCGCCCGCGTCTGGTGGGTGCAGTACTTCAACTCGCAGGACGCGCTGATCCTGAATACGCTGGAAATCACCGATGTGCCCGAAGTCGCCCGTGCCGCCGATGTCGATCTGGCCGACAGCGCCGAACGTCTGGCCGAAGTCATCGAGTGGATCGGTTGAAATAATCCCTTTGCGAAAGGGGGCGACAAAGCGGGGCGAGTCGGGCCAACATGTCGCCATGAATGCCTCCATGAACACCTTTGAAGGTTCCTTCCTCGGCGATGTCAGCCGTCTGCCGCCGAATGCCCGTCTGGAATGCAAGATATGCTGGCATGTCTATGACCCGGCTGCAGGCGACCCGGTCTGGCAGATTCCGCCCGGCACCGCTTTCGCCGATCTGCCGCCACACTGGCGTTGCCCGAACTGCGACGGCGCCAGAGAGCAATTCATGGTGATGGATGCTTGACGCGCTGATCGATGCACCCGATCGGGACCGCGCCGCGCAAAAGCTGGAAGCCGTCTTCCGCGATATTGCCGCCACTCGCATGGCAGGTGTTTCCCTGCTCAACCCGGCGCTCCAGGTCGAGGCTGTCGGCTTCCGGCTTTGGCGCGATGACTGGGTAGGTGTGTTGATCACGCCCTGGTTCATGAACCTGATCTGCCTGCCGACGCCGGCGTCGGCCCGCGAAGCGCTCGCCAGCGGCACGCGCCTCGATGTAGCCCTGCCAGCCGGCGAGTACGAATTTCTCCACGCGCATGAAGATGCACTGGGCGTTTACCTGACCAGTTCGCTGTTTTCCCCGATGTTTGCCTTTCCCGACCAGGCCAGTGCCAGGGAAGTGGCGTTGGCAGTGCTGCTCGAATTGTTCAAACCGGCCGAGCCGACCCCGACTGCGTCGCCATCGCCTGTCGCAGGCATCGCCGCCAAGCTGGAACAGCCGCTGAGCCGGCGCGGATTCCTGGGCGGATTGCTTGGCGGGACGCGGCGCGGCGAGGCCGACTCCAGCCTCGAACGCTGAACCGGTCGAGCCCATGCTCCCCAGCGTTCTGGTCATCGACGACGAGGTCCGATCCCAGGAAGCACTGCGCCGCACGCTGGAGGAGGATTTCGAAGTTCATACCGCGTCCGGTGCGGCGCAGGCGCGCGCCATCATGGAGCAGCGAAGCATCCAGGTGGTTCTGACCGACCAGCGCATGCCCGAGGTCAGCGGCGTCGAATTCCTCAAGGAAGTCCGCCGCGACTGGCCCGATGCGGTGCGCATCATCATTTCCGGCTACACCGACAGCGAGGACATCATCGCCGGTATCAACGAGGCCGGCATCTACCAATACCTGCTCAAGCCCTGGCATCCGGAACAGTTGCTGCTGACACTGAAACGCGCCGCCGAGCTGTTCCGTCTGCAACAGGAGAACTGCCAACTGGCGGTGGAACTGCGCGCCGCAGAACCGGTGCTGCGCGGCCGCGTCGAGGCGACGCGGAAGCGGGTGAAGCAGGCCTTCGCCCTCGACAACATCGTGCGCACGCCGGCCAGCCCGATGAGCGACGTGTGCGATCTGGTGCAGCGCGCCGCCCGCTACGATGTATCGATTCTGCTGTCCGGCGAATCCGGCACCGGCAAGGAGCTGCTGGCGCGCGCCATCCATTACGCCAGCGGCCGCGCCGACCAGGCGTTTGTCGTGGAGAACTGCGGCGCGCTGCCGGACAACCTGCTCGAATCGGAACTGTTCGGCCACAAGCGCGGCGCCTTCACCGGCGCTTTCGAGGACCGCGTCGGCCTGTTCCAGCAGGCGCACGGCGGCACCCTGTTCCTTGACGAAATCGGCGAGACCTCGCCCGCCCTGCAGGTCAAGCTGCTGCGCGTGCTGCAGGAAGGCGAGTTCCGTCCGCTCGGCGGCAACCGCACGGTCGGCGTCGATGTGCGAGTGATCGCCGCCACCAACCGCGACCTGGAAGCCGAAGTGAAGGCCGGTCGTTTCCGCGAAGACCTGTACTACCGCCTGGCCACCGTGCCGTTGCGCCTGCCGTCGCTGCGCGAGCGGCGCATGGATATTCCCGCCCTGGCCCGCGCCATCCTGAGTCGCATGGGCAAGGCCCTGAGCCGGCCGGTCGAAGGCTTCGCGCCTGCTACGCTGGATTGCCTCGCCGCCTATGCCTGGCCCGGCAACGTGCGCGAAATGCAGAACGAGATCCAGCGCATGCTGGTGCTGTCCGACGGCCCGGTGCTGACCCCCGATGTGCTCGCCCCGCACATCCGCCAGGCCGGACTCGCTGCCGTGCTCGACGGCGGCAGCCCAGGCGGCCTGCGCGGTCGCGTCGATGCACTGGAAAGCGCTCTGCTGGTTGAGACCCTGGAGCGGCATCGCGGCAATCTGTCACGCACCGCAGAGGAACTCGGCCTGTCGCGGCTGGGCTTGCGCAAGAAGATGGCGCGGCTGGGGGTGGAGCGGCCAGGGAAGGGGGCGCAGGATGATTGAGCGCATGGCGCACCCTACTGAAATACCCGCTGAGTGCAGGCCATGACCGCCCCCCTCAACCTCCTCTGGCTCCAGTCCGGCGGCTGCGGCGGCTGCACCCTGTCGCTGCTCAACGCCGAGCAGCCGCATGTGCTCGAACTGCTCGATCAAGCCGGCATCCGGCTGCTCTGGCATCCATCGCTCAGCCAGGAGTCCGGCGGCGAGGCGCTCGACATCCTGGCCGCCTGCGCCGAGGGGCGCGAGCGGCTCGACATACTTTGCGTCGAAGGCGCGGTGATGACCGGCCCGCACGGCACGGGCCGTTTCCATATGTTGTCCGGCACGGGGCGACCGATGATGTCCTGGCTGCTCGATCTGGCCGCGCGCGCCCGCCATGTGCTGGCGGTGGGCAGTTGCGCCGCGTTCGGCGGCATCACCGCCGGCGGCGGCAATCCGGCCGGCGCGGTGGGTCTGCAATACGACGGCGAGCATGTCGGCGGCCTGTTGGGGCAGAGCTTCCGCGCCGGCGACGGTCTGCCGGTGATCAACGTCGCGGGTTGCCCGACGCATCCCGGCTGGGTGCTGGATACCCTGCTGGCGCTGGCCCTGGAGCGGTTCACGGCGAGCGATCTGGACCCGCTCAACCGGCCGCGGTTCTACGCCGACCATCTGGTGCATCACGGCTGCCCGCGCAACGAGTTCTACGAGTTCAAGGCCAGCGCCGAGAAGGCCTCCGACCTTGGCTGCATGATGGAGAACCTGGGCTGCAAGGGCACCCAGGCGCACGCCGACTGCAACACCCGCCTGTGGAACGGCGCCGGCTCCTGCCTGCGCGGCGGCTATGCCTGCGTCAGTTGCACCGAACCGCGCTTCGAGGAACCCGGCCATCCCTTCGCCGAGACGCCGAAAGTGGCCGGCATCCCCATCGGCCTGCCCACCGACATGCCGAAAGCCTGGTTCGTCGCACTCGCCGCGCTATCGAAATCCGCCACGCCGAAGCGGGTGCGCGAAAACGCCGTGGCGGACCATACCGTGGTGACGCCGGCGGTGAAGAAGACAGGGCTGAAATGACCACGCGAATTCTCGGCCCCTTCAACCGTGTCGAAGGCGATCTCGAAGTGCATCTCGACATTGCTGACGGCCGCGTTGCCGCCGCACGCGTCAACTCGCCGCTGTATCGCGGCTTCGAGCAGATGTTGCCGGGAAAATCGCCGCTCGATGCGCTGGTCATCGTGCCGCGCATCTGCGGCATCTGTTCCGTGTCGCAGAGCGCCGCCGCTGTCGCCGCGCTGCGCGATCTGATCGGTCTGACACCGCCGCCCAACGGCCGTCTCGCCGAAAAGCTGATCGGCGCCTGTGAAAACCTGGCCGATCACCTGACCCACTTCTATCTGTTCTTCATGCCGGATTTCGCCCGCCCGGTTTATCGGGCGCGGTCCTGGTTCGCCACGGTCGAGGCCCGCTTCAGGGCGGTGACCGGCAGCGCGGCGGCGGACATGCTGCCGGCGCGCGCCGAGTTCATGCATCTGATGGGCCTGATGGCCGGCAAGTGGCCGCACACCCTCAGCCTGCAACCGGGCGGCACCTCGCGGCCGCTGGAACAGGCGGAAATCCTGCGCCTGATCACGCTGTTGCGAGGCTTCCGCCGTTTTCTCGAACGGCACACCTTCGGCGATGTGCTGGAAGCGATTGCCGACCTTGACAGCCTCGCCGCGCTGAACGACTGGCGGCAGGGGCGGCAAAGCGATCTGGCGCTTTTTCTCGCCGTTGCCGACGATCTCGAATTGCACAAACTGGGCCGCGCCAGCGACCGTTTCCTCAGCCACGGCGCCTACGGCCTGTTCGAAGCCGGCATCTGGAATGAGGATTCCGGCCCGGCTCCGCTTGATGCCGCCGCCATCGCCGAGGATGTCAGCCACGCCTGGATGGCCGGCCTAACCCTGCCGCCGGCCGAGGGCCTGACCCGGCCGTTGCCGGACAAGGCCGATGCCTATACCTGGTGCAAAGCGCCACGTTACGCCGGGCAGGTCATGGAAACCGGCGCGCTGGCGCGGCAGATGGTGAGCGGTCATGCACTGATCCGGGAATGCGTCGCCACGCATGGCGGCAGCGTCCAGGCGAGGGTGCTGGCGCGACTGCTGGAGCTGGCCATCGTGCTGCCGGAAATGGAACGCTGGGCGCGCGCGCTGACCCCCGGCGAAACCTGGTGCCACCACGCCGACCTGCCGGATTCAGGCAGCGGCATCGGCCTCGTCGAAGCCGCGCGCGGCGCGCTCGGCCACTGGCTCAGCGTGCGCCACGGCCGCATCGAGAACTACCAGATCATCGCCCCCACCACCTGGAACTTCTCGCCCCGCGACACGGCCGGCAACCCCGGCGCACTGGAACAGGCCCTGGCCGGCATGGAAATCGAAGCGAACGACCCCATGCCGGCGGCGGTGCAGCATGTCGTGCGGTCTTTCGATCCGTGCATGGTATGTACGGTGCATTGAGGTTGAATTGCGCCCAAATCCGACCCGGGGATTGCACTGAATATTGAGCCACCTGGATAAGCCAATGTACGGCTCAGCTTGGCAGTGATTTTCTGGTTTTAGCCGCCTTGCCGGTCAGGGTTGAGCGGTTGCGGAAGCGGTCACTCCGTTGCCGGTTTCCAGGATATGGCAGTGGTGCGTCAGCCCTACGAATTCGCTTCACATTCACCGGGCTTTCACCCTCAACTCGACGTTGTGGTCCCGATGATCGTCCACCATGGGAATGGCCGGCGTATTCAGCTCAACCCCATCAACGCTGAGACCTGCCGTACCGTCCTGCACAACGCTGATGTGATACACCGTTTCGCGGAAGCGGTAATGCAGCTTGAAGCCCGGCCAGTGAGCCGGCAAGCAGGGGGTGATGTGCAGCTTGTCCACTTCCAGGCGCAATCCCAGCAGCGATTCGACGATGAGCCGGTACATCCAGCCGGCGGAGCCGGTGTACCAGGTCCAGCCACCGCGGCCGGTGTGGGGCGATACGGCGTAGATGTCGGCGGCCATGACATAGGGTTCCACTTTGTAAACCGCGATGGCGTCGGTGGATTTGGCGTGGTTGGCGGGGTTGATCAGGGTGGTGATTTCCCAGGCGCGGCGGTTGTCGCCAAGTGCAGCGAAGGCCATTGCCGCCCAGATCGCGGCGTGGGTGTACTGGCCGCCGTTTTCGCGTACACCGGGCACGTACCCTTTGATGTAGCCGGGGTCGAGGTCGGTCTGGTCGAACGGCGGGTCGAGCAGTTGCACCAAGCCCGCTTCGCGGCGGACCAGGCGTGCGTCCAGCGCCTGCATGGCGCGGCGGGAACGCTCGCTGCTGTTGACTCCCACCGAGATGCCGGACAGCACCGACCAGCTTTGCGATATGGAGTCGATCTGGCATTCGCTGTTGCCGGCCGATCCCAGCGGCGTGCCGTCGTCGAACCAGGCGCGGCGATACCAGTCGCCGTCCCAGGCGTGCTGTTCGATGTTGTCGCGCAGACGCTGGCCTTCGGTTGCGCAGAATTCGGCGAAATCGGGGTCGTCGTGTTGCTGCGCCAGTGTGCCGAACTGGCGCAGCACTTCGATCAGGAAGAAGCCTAGCCAGACGCTTTCGCCCTTGCCGTGGATGCCGACTCGATTCATGCCGTCGTTCCAGTCGCCGGAGCCGATCAGTGGCAGGCCGTGTTCGCCGAAGCGCATGCCATAACGGATGGCGCGAAGGCAGTGTTGATACAGGCTTTCCGTGCCCGAGGCTGAGCCGGGCAGGTCATAGTAGGACTCGTCGTCCGGATTGAGCGGGCGGCCTGCCAGGAACGGCACAGCTTCCTCCAGCACGCCGGTGTCGCCGCTGCACAGCACATAGCGGCTGGTGGCCAGCGCCAGCCACAGGTAATCGTCGGAACAATGGGTGCGCACGCCGCGTCCGGCGGGCGGATGCCACCAGTGCTGCACATCGCCTTCGCTGAACTGGCGACTGGCGCTCAACAGCAGTTGCGCGCGCAGCAAGCCGGGTTCGTTGTGCACCAGCGCCATCGCATCCTGCAACTGGTCGCGGAAGCCGAAGGCGCCGCCGGACTGGTAATAGCCGCTGCGCGCCCACATGCGGCAGGCCAGGGTTTGATACAGCAGCCAGCCGTTGGCCAGTACGTTGAGCGATTCATCCGGCGTTTCCACCTGCACCGCGCCCAGGCTGTGGTTCCAGAACGCCCAGACCGCTTCCAGCGTGCGACGGGCGGCGTCGTTGCCACGGAAGCGATGCACCAGACGATTGGCGTCTTCAGCACCCGGTATGCCTCCCACGCCCAAACGGAACACGATCTCGCGCGTCTGCCCGTCGCCCAGATTGACGCCGACCTGCAGCGCGCAGCACGGGTCCAGCCCGCTGCCCAGCTTGCCGGAAAGATGCGTGCGGCCGAGTGCCGCCGGGTTTTTCAGGCTGCCGTTGCGGCCGATGAATTCGGCGCGGTCGCAGGTGAAGCTGCGCTGCGGGTCGTCCACATCAAAGAAGGCGACGCGGTCGGGAAATTCCGTGTTGTAGGCATTGCGCGCGTAGATCGCGCCGCTGGCGGCATCGACTTCGGTGGCGACGTGCATCGCGGTCTTAGGCCGTAGATCGCCCAACACCCATTCCACATAGCCAGTGGCCGACAGACGCCGCGCGCGGCCGGACTGGTTGTGTAGTTTGAGCACGGCGAACTTCACCGGCGCGTCGGTGGCGACATAGATCCACAACTCGGAATGGATGCCGCTTTCGGTATGTTCGAACACGCTGTAGCCGAAGCCGTGCCGGCTGACGTAAGGCGTCGCACCGCGCCGGGGCAGCGGCGTCGGTGACCAGAACTGGCCGGTGTCCTCGTCACGCAGATAGAACGCTTCGCCGCCGGTGTCGCTGACCGGGTCGTTGTCCCATGGCGTCAGGCGGAATTCGTGCGCGTTCTCGGCCCAGGTGTAGGCCTGGCCGCTTTCGGAAATGACGCTGCCGAATTGCGCATTGGCCAGCACGTTGACCCACGGCGCCGGAGTCAGTTGCTCCGGCGTGGTGGTGATGACGTATTCGCGACCATCCGGCGTGAAACCGCCGATGCCGTTGGCCAGGATCAGCTCGCGTTGCGGCAAGTTGAAGGCGGCGGGCAATTCTGGCCTTGGCACCTTCCACGGCAATCTTGGCACGCGCACCACCGGCGGCAAGGGGCGGTCGAGTTGTTCCGCCAGCGTGCCCCAGTTGTCGCTCAGAATGACGCGGGCGACGGTCTGGAACAGCGTGCGGTCTTCCTCGGAAATCTGCTCCGCCGAACGGATGAAGATGCCGCCCGGCCGGTCGATGATCTGGCTTTCCAGGCCCACCGCGACCAGGCCGAGAATCTGGTCCTGCAAGGCCTGGCGATAACCGGCGCGATCCTCGTTCCAGATCACCAGGTCGACCACCAGCCCCTTCAGCCGCCAGTAGGCATGCGCCTGAATCAACTGGCGCACCAGTTCGATGTTGGCCAGGTCGCCGATCTGCAGCAGCACGATCGGCAGGTCACCGGAAATGGCATAGCCCCAGAGGCCGGACTGGCCGCGCCGGTTCTTCATCAAGACGCCGCTGTCGGCGCGCAAGCCGGCATGCGCGTAGAGGATCGAATTCGCCAGACGCCCGTAAAGCTGGGCGTCGGCCTCGTTGGCGTTGATCTGGCGCAACAGCACCTGGGCGTGGGTCCAGGCCAGCTCGAAGACGCGATCGGCTAGCCGGCGATCCTGATATTTCTCGACCAGATTGAGCACCGCCGCGCGGCTGTCGCCGATACCGAACACCAGATCGATGCTGGCCGACTGTTCCGGCTGCAGCGTGATGCGGCAGCGGATCGCGACAACCGGGTCGAGCACCGAACCCTGGCTGCCGGACAACGCGCCATCCTGCTCCATGGCCTGCGGCGACGCGGCGATACGGCCGCGACCGATGAAGCGGGCGCGATCCGTTTCGAAAGACAGTGATTCGACCTCGGCATCGTGTACCGACATCAGATGGAACAGCCAGGGAGAATGCTCTTCGCGCGAGCGTGGCCGCCGGGTGCAGAGGATGGCCTGGCGCGATTCGATGATCTCGCTCTGCACGAACAGATTGCTGAAGGCCGGATGCAGCGCATCGGCGGCGGGTGTCGCCAGCACCACTTCGGCATAGCTGGTGATTTCGATCGTGCGCGGCGCGTCGCCCCGGTTGGTGATGCGGACCCGGCGCAATTCGATGTCGTCTTCCGGCGAGACGACGATATCGGTGTGGGTCTCCAGATCGAAGTCTTCGCCCCGGCTATGGCTGCCAACATCATGCCGGCGGAATTCGGCGCGGCCTTCCGAGAAGATCGCTTCGTAATGCGTGGCGCGGCGCTGCGTCGGCTGGTGCGCGGTGGACCAGGTCGCGCCGCTGGCCACGTCATGCAGATAGGTGAAGGTGCCCCAGGCATCGCGCACGCTGTCTTCCCGCCAGCGTGTCACCGCCAGGTCGTTCCAGCGGCTGTAACCGCCGCCGGTATGGGTCAGCATGACGTGATAGCGGCCATTCGACAGCAACTGTACTTCCGGTGTCGGCGTATCCAGATTGCGCAAAACGCGGATCGGCATTTCCGGTGTGCTGGTGCCGGTATCGATGCCGGTCAGTTCGGCGGTTTGGGCGTACAGCAGCGAAGCGCGCGGGATGCGTTCCTGCAGCAGCAACAGCGTCGATTGCAGCAGCGGGTCGGCGGCAAAACGTTTCTGCATCGGCCGATCCAGCAACAGATAGGCCAGCGCCAGCAGGCTCATGCCCTGGTGATGCACCATGTAGGAGCGCACCAGCGTCTGTTTTTCGCCGCGTCGCTGACGCAGCGGCGTGTAGTCGATCGCCTCGTGAAAACCGAAGGCGCCTTCAGCCCCGGCCGCGGACAGCCGTTGCAGATTCAGGCAGGCCGCTTCCGGCGCCACCATCAGCGCCATCACCGAAGCATAGGGCGCCACCACGCGATCTTCGCCGAGGCCGCGTTTCAGTCCCAGGCCGGGCACGCCGAACGCGCGGTATTGATAGTTGAGCTGCAGATCGACCGTGTTGTAGCCGGATTCCGAGACACCCCAGGGCAGGCCGAGTTGCTGGCCGTATTCGATCTGCCGCGCCACCGCCGCGCGCGCGGTCTGGTCGAGTAGGGTGTGGTCGTAGGTCGGCATCACCAGTTGCGGCATCAGGTACTCGAACATCGACCCGCTCCACGACAACAGAATCGGTTCACCGCCGGCGCGGGTGAGCAGACGTCCGAGCGCGAACCAGCTCTCCTGCGGCAACTGCCCCTGCGCGATGGCGACGAACACGGCGAGACGCGCTTCCGATGCCAGCAGGTCGTAGAAACTGCTGTCGCGCCGCCGCTCTTCCACGCTGTAGCCGATGACAAGTTGGCGTGCCGCCTTGTCGTACAGGAAACCGTATTCCATGTTGGCCATTTCACCGGCCTGCAACGCCAGTTGCTCGATGCTGGCGATACGCGCCCGGGCATGCGCGCTGCCTTGTTCCAGATCATTGGCGAGGGTATTGAGCCACTGGGTCTGGGCTGAAGATGTGCTTGCATCGAGCCGGCTTGCCAGGCGGTCCGACCAGGCCAGTTTCAGCCCGGCCAGATCGCGCAAGGTCGGTATCAGGTTGATATCGTCAAAACCGCCCAGCCCGACCGGGGCTTCCGGCAGGCCGCTCCAGGGCGCGAGAAAGATCAGTTCCTCGCGCATCGCCTGACATTGCCGGGACAGTGCGCCGGCCCACCAGTTGGCCTGGTTTGCCGGCTCATTGGCAAAATCGTCGGCGAATTCGTCAATGATCGCAGTGGCGTAGCGCGCCAGCCGGTCGAACAGATGCCGAGCCGCTACCAGTGTGAGTTCGTAGGGCGGAAAAGCCGGCGGGGTTTGGCCGGCGCCTTCCGCCGTATGAGCGGCCCACCTTCCGGCGGAAGGCGCGATAAAACTGCTTTTCCGCCCTACGATCTGCGCGGATTCCAACGCCATCTTGAACTGCGTCACCGTCGCCGGTGTCGGTTGGCCCGCCGCCGCGATCAGGATTCCCAACGTGTCGCGCACGCCGTCCAGCGTGCGCGGCGACAGGATCTGCTGGTCCAGCAAGGCCAGTAGGCCGGGGCGTAAAGTCAGCAGATGGCCGGCCAGATTGCCGCTGTCCACCGTCGAGATGTAAGCCGGGTGCAGCGGACGCAGGGTTTGCGTGTCGTACCAGTTGTAGAAATGGCCGCGATGGCGTTCCAGCCCGGCCATGCTGGTCAGCGCGTTGGCAGTGCGTTCGAGCAGTTGCCCGGTCGGGATGTAGCCGAAATCATGCGCCGACAGATTGGCCAGCAGCGACAGGCCCATATTGGTCGGCGAGGTGCGATGCGCCAGCGTGGCGGCGCGGTACTCCTGGTAATTGTCCGGCGGCAGCCAGTGGTCGTCCGGGCCGACGAAAGTCTCGAAATACGCCCAGGTCTTGCGCGCGATGCGGCCGAGGAAACGCGTCTGTTCCGCGCTCAGGCGCGCCACACGACGCGGCAGCGGCAGGCTGAGCCACCAGACGATGGCGGGGGACAGCAGCCACAGCAACAAAATCGGCCCGGCCAGCGGCAGCGCGGCCGGATTCATCACCACCAGCCAACTTGCCGTGGCGATGGCCAGCGCGGGCGCGAACGCCATGCCGTGCAATACAGCGAGCGGATCGTCGCGGCGGCTCGGGTCTTGATCGCCGGAGGCTTTCCATTCCAGCAGCCGTTGCTGCGTGAACAGCAATCGGCCGAGCGTGCGCAGGGCCGCATCCAGGCTGTAAGCCGCTTCATGCGGCAATGTCACCAGCGCAAATCCGGTTTGCAGCAGGCGCTGGACGGCGGCGTGCGCAGTTGCCGCGAAATGCTGGCCGGGGCGCATGTCGGTCGGTTTGCGCAGCACATCCAGCAGGCTGGAAAGCACCGGCGGTATCAGCAGAATGCCGAGTACCGCCAGGGTCCAGAACAGGGGCGAAGCAAACAGCGTCCAGCCTAGCAGCAACAGCAGCGTCAATGCCGCCGGCACCAGACTGCGGCGCAGGTTATCCAACAACTTCCAGCGCGACAGCAGGGTCAGCGGATTTCGCTGCCAGCGCCCATTCGCCCCCGGCGCCCAGGGCAGCAGCCAGGCGACGAGCTGCCAGTCGCCGCGGATCCAGCGATAGCGTCGCTCCACGTCGGCGCCGTAGCGGGCCGGATATTCCTCGTACAACTGCACGTCGCTGAGCAAGCCGGCGCGGGCGTGGCAGCCCTCCAGCAGGTCGTGGCTGAGTATGCGATTTTCCGGGAAGCGGCCGGACAGCGCCTGTTCGAACGCGGCAACGTCGTAAATGCCCTTGCCGATGAAGGAACCTTCCTGGAACGCGTCCTGATACACATCGGACACCGCCCGCGTGTACGGGTCGATGCCCGGCTCGCCGCTATTCAGGCGGGCATAGCGCGATTGATTGGCGACCGGCAGGCTGGAGCTGACGCGCGGTTGCAGGATGCCGTAGCCGGCGCGGACGCGGCCCAGTACCGGGTCATAGATGGCTTGATTGAGCGGGTGCGCCATGGCGCCGATGAATTGCTGCGCGGCTTCGCGCGGCAACTGCGTGTCGGTATCCAGCGTGATGACATATTTCACGCCGGCCAGGCTGGCGATGTCGCCGATCAGCAACGAGAAAGCATCGGATCGACCTGTGCGCAGCAAGGTGTTCAGGTCCGCCAGCTTGCCGCGCTTGCGCTCGTAGCCCATCCAGATGCGGTCATGCGGGTTCCACCGGCGCGGGCGATGCAGCAGAAAGAAGACATCATCTCGGCCCGCCGCGTATTGCGTGTTCAACGCAGTGATACGCTCCGCCGCCAAGGCCAGCAATGACGCGTCTTGCGGCAGGGTTTCCTCGGCGGCATCGCGAAAATCGGTCAACAGCGCGAAGTGCAGATGGGCATTGCGATTGGCCAGAAAACGCACTTCCAGCGCCTCGACCAGATGCTCGACGTTTTGCGGGCTGCTCAGCAGCGTCGGCACCGCCACCAGCGTGCGGTATTGCGGCGGGATGCCGTTGGAAAAATCCATGCGCGGCAGCGGCCGCGGCGACGCCAGCGAGGTGGTCAGCCAGTTCACCAGCGCGGTCGCAAGCTGGCCCGTGGCGAGCAGGGCGAGGAGGCCGGTCAGCAGCAACACCCAGACGTTGACGCCGTTCAGCCAGGCCCGCGCCACCAGCCCGGCGCTGAGCAGCAGCGTCAACAGCGTGATCGCGCCGAGATACCACAACAAGGGGGTCCGGCTGGCGCCGCGCCGCAGCCGGGTGGTGAACGGCAAATGCGCGCCACAAGCCTGTTCCAGCTCGTGGCGGCCGCGGTCGATCAGGTAATAACCGACATGCGAGCGGCGGTCGGTTTTTCCCAGCGTTTCAGCGCTCGCTCGTGCCAGCTCAATGGCCTTGTCGGCCACGCTGGCTTCCGCCAGCTTGCTGGTGTTGACGCACACCTTGGCGATGGACTCCACCATGTGGCGATAGCCGTCGCGGCTGGCGAAATCCATGCTGGCGTAGGCCACGGCCGGATCGTTGCGCAACGTACTGTCGACCACGCTCATCGCCTCGACGAACTCGCGCCAGTCCTGCGTGCTCAACAGGCGCAGGCTGCCGATGCTGTTGCTGATCGAAACCTGATCGGCGGCTTGCTGCTGGTTGCCGGCGCGCACCACTTGTTCGATGTTGAGCCCGCCATCGGCCAGTTGCTGCTCGATCCAGGTCAGCGGTAGGCTCAGTGACGGACCCTGGCCTTGCAGGCGACGCGCCAGTTCCGAGATGAACGGCGGCGACATCGGTGGTTTCGAGTGCGCCATGTCGGCGATCACCAGAATCAGATTTTTCGGATCCCGATGCGAAATCTCGCTCAGCGTCTCCGCCCAGCCGACGGCCAGATCGCGTTCCCTTCTGCCCGCCGAAATGCGCACCGCCACTCGGCGCAGATTCTCGATCAACGCCAGACGCAGCATGATCGGAATTGCCCACAACTCACCCAGGCGCAACGGCGTCACGGTCTGATAAGTGGCGACAAAGCGGCGCAGGCTGTCCGGGTCGACGCGTCCGTCGCCATGCGCGATGGTTTCCAGCGCGATGTCATATACGCGAGGCAAGCCGCTGGAAACGCCATCGGCCAGGCTGGGCAGCTCGCGGCTATAGCCCCTGGGCAAGTGGCGGCGGGCGGTGCGTATCTGTTCTTCGATCAGATACAGGTTGTCGAGCAGCCATTCGGCGGCCGGGGTGATGCGGTGCTTCGCCGCCACCGCCAGAGTGAGTTGGCGGCAGGTCTCGACCAGCACCGCCTCGTTGGCATCGAGTCGCGCCAGCAACTGGTCCGGCTGCCGTCCCACTGCGATGCGGTGCGCGTCGGCCAGGCGTGCGCCGTGCTGCGCCATCTGGTCGGCGCTGAACAGCTCGGCGCGCAGCGGTGCTTCATCAAGCGATGCATTAGGTGGCATGCCGCGACTGCGCAGCCGCGATTTGATCTGTCGCCAATATTCGGGGAGCTTTACCATGGTGAGCCCTTTAGTCCCCCAGCAATTCAGCCACCGGTTCAAGTTGCTCGACATGCTGCGCCACCACTTTGATCAGCACCGTGATCGGCATGCTCAGCAACATGCCCCAGACACCCCAGAGCCAGGTCCAGAACAACAGCGAAACGAACACCGCCGCGGTATTCATGCGGGCGATGCGACCGGTCAGCCAGGTGGTGATGAAGGTGCCGACGAGGGTCGCGATCAGCAGCGAAACGCCGGCAGCCAGCAACGCCGGCGTCAGGCTGTCGAACTGCAGGAAGGCGACCATGCCGATGGCGGCGGCGGTAACGGCCGGACCGAAGTAGGGGATGACGTGGAGCAAACCGGCGGCTACCGCCCAGGCGCCGGCGTTATCGAGGCCGATCCAGCGCAATGCGAACCAGGTCAGCAAGCCCACCAGCACGTTGGTCGCCAGCAGCATCAGCATGTAGCGCTGGATCGAGGCGTTGATGTCGTCGAGGATATGGACGGCGATCTTCTTGTTCGACAACGAAGGTCCGGTGAGTCGCACCAGCTTGCGCTTATAGGTGTCGCCGGAGAGCAAAAGAAAATAAGTCAGGAACAACACCATGGCGGTCTGGCCGATCATCCCGGCCGCCCCCATCGAGCCCGACCACAGGATATCGCCGAATTTGAAGCCGGGCGTCTCGATCACCACGCGCGTCGCGCGCTGTTTCTGCGGTATCGCCATGCCGGCTGCCTGGCTGGTCGCTTGCTCCAGTTCGCTGGCGGCGGTCTGGATCTTCTGCATCGTGCTGTCCCGGCCCTGACGCAGACTGGCGACCCCGGTCGACAACTCGCTCACCGCCGCCGGCAGTTGTTCGAGGATGGTCCGCACCTGACCGCGCAAGGCGAAACTGCCCAGCACGAGCGCAGCCACGCCCGCCGCCATGATCAGCGTGGCGCCCGCCACACGCGGAATCTTGATCCGCTCCAGCCAGACCACCAGTGGGTTGAGGGTATAGGCGAACAGGATGCCGACGAGCAGGGAAATAACGAAGCTCTGCGCCCACTCCAGCGCAAAGACCACCGCCACCGTGGCCAGGATGGTCAGCGCCAGGCCATGTCCGGCGACCGGCAAGCGGATGGCGGCTGGTTGCGTAATGGGCTCGTTGCTTTGCGCAACTTCCGCTTCAGACATGGCAACCGGCATGGCTATCCACCTTTTGGATCGGGCGGCGCCGGCTGCAGGCTGCCGAACCCCAGTGCGTACTGGCGAGTGAATTCCGCCCCGAGAAAGAAAATCTGCGCCGAGTAATACACCCAGAGCAGCAAGGCGATCAGCGACCCGGCGGCGCCGAAGCTGGAAGCGACACCACTGTTGCCCAGGTAGAGGCCGATGGCATATTTGCCCAGGCTGAACAGCCCGGCCGTGAACAGTGCGCCGATCCAGACGTCGCGCCAGGACAGCGGCGCATCCGGCAGCGTCTTGTAGATCACCGCGAACAGACCGGCGATGACCGCGAAAGAAATACCCGATGTGGTGGTTGTGAGCATTTCATACGAACCGCCCCATATTTCGCCGGCATAGCGTTCGAACATGGCCAGCACGGCGCTGATCACCAGCGAGACCAGCAGCAGAAAGGCCAGCACCAGCACCAGACCGAACGACAGCAGCCGGGTTCGCACCAAGATGCGGAAAACCGACCGGCTCGATTCTTCAATGCCCCACAACTCATCCAGACTGCCCTTCAACTCGACAAAGACACTGGTGGCGGCGAGCAGCAGCAGCACGCTGGCGACCAGCGTCGCGATCAGGCCGGAAGCGGGGTTGCGCGCGCCGGCCAGCAGGGCTTGCACAGCCTGCGCGCCATTCGGCCCGATCAAGCCTTCCACCTGGGCGACGATCTCGCCCTGCGCCGCCTCCGCGCCGAAGAAATAGCCGGCGAACGCGATCGCCAGCACCAGGATCGGCGTGATGGAAAACAAGGTATAGAAAGCCAGCGCGGCGCCCTTGCTGTCAGCCCGATGATCAAACCAGGATTTCAGGGACTGGATCAGGACGATCTGAAAACGCCTGATCCATTGTGCAGGTGCGAATGCATTCGTACAGCCACGCTTGATTGTTCGAATGGATTCGTATCTACCCTCAGACTCACGCTGGAATTGAGGTTGCAAAACAGCCTCCAAACGGTTGCAGTTGGCCCGACTGTAGGTGCGAATTTATTCGCACAATCAACAGCTTGCGTGCGAATGAATCTGCACCTGCATCCTTAACGCAAGCAATTGAAATTTCACATCATTCCACGCCAACTGCGGTTATTGAGTTGACTTACTTGAGACGCATATCGTTGGTGACGCCCTTCACACCGCCGACGTTGCGCGCCAGTTCAACCGCCTTGTTTGCCGAGGCCTGCGAACTGACGAAGCCGCTCAACTGGACGACACCCTTGAAGGTCTCGACGTTGATTTCGGTCGCCTTGGTCAGGTCATTCTCAAACAGCGCTGCCTTGACCTTGCCGGTGATGACGCTGTCATCGATGTACTGGCCGGCGCCTTCAGTCGTCGGCGTGGATGAGCAACCCACGACGGAGCCCATCGTAAAGGTCACTGCAGTGGCCAGGAAAACAGCGGAAAGGTATTTGTTGACTTGTTTCATGGTGATTCTCCAGATGGTTGTAATAAAGGGTTTCTCCAGCACGCTGTCGGAACCTGATTGGCAGCGTAGAGGGATAGGGCGGGGCGCTCGGTACGCTTCCGCACATAACGAAATTATTTTTCTTGTGCGGGTGCGAAGCCGCAGGGCGAACTTCAAGCGGTCGATCAGGGATCAGGTCAAGCCGGATAGTGGTTGGGATGGCGTGCATGGCAGCATGCCTATTTCAACGCGGATTCCCGCTGCACCCGCAGATTGCCTTCCCAACTGCAGCCGAGGGAGCCGCAGCGGAAGCGGTAGACCGGCATGAAAAAATTGACGAAGCGATCGAACGGTCGCCGTTGGACGCGGTGTGCCGCGCCGCTGCAGCAGGGGCATATGCCGCTGTAGGCTCCTGGCGCCGGGATCAAATGGGCAAGACTCGTCATGCATAAAGTCCTTTCAGGAATAGGCGGCCCCGATGCTGTTCACGGCGACGTGCCGCGCCCAGATCAAGGCCGGAGAGCGTGGATTGCAAGTCAGTCCTTGCTGCTCTCTTCAAACTGCTTGATCTGCTTTTCGGCTTCATCTTTTGTGATGCCATAAGCTTCCTGAATCTTGCCCGTCAGCTCGATGCGCTTGCCGGCGATTACATCGAGATGGTCGTCGGTCAGTTTGCCCCACTGCGCTTTCACTTTGCCTCTGAATTGGTTCCAGTTGCCTTCAGCGATATCCCAGTTCATTTCAATCTCCTTGTGTTTGCATTCGACCGGCGGAATCGCCCATCGAGCATCCTTCGTCGCCGCAGGCCGTTGCACATAGGACAGCGGCAGGCCTGACTGATTCTGGAATTCCGGATGCAGATTGCAGGCTGATCGCAAATCCGGCGTTAGTCGGTGCGTTGGCGAACATGACACGACGGTTTCGCGCTGCTGCCCGCTCTTCTTCCGCCGCACGCAAGCGAAACGGCCCCGCAGGGCCGTTTCGCTGCATTTGCACCCTTTGGCTTATTCCCTGGGTTCGCCGAGCTCGTTGACGGTGACGCTGGGGCCCGGATTGGCGGTCATCTGCAGGCGATGTTCGCGGCCACGGAAGGTGTAGCTGACATCCCAGTATTCGGGTTTGGCATAGCGGTGGGTGTTGGCGCAATGCTGAACATCCTGGGTTACCACCTCCTGTTCGTTACGGTCGCGATTGATGTTGGCGCCCAGCAAGGCACCGCCTACCGCGCCACCGGCCGTGGCAAGGTCCTGGCCGCTGCCGCCGCCGAACTGGTGGCCGAGGACGCCACCGATCAAGGCGCCGACAATCGCCCCGGGGGCGTTTGAGCGAGATTTTTCCTGCACGACTTGTTCGCGTTCGACCCAGCAGCGCTGCTCGGGCGGTCCGACTACCGCGCGCACCGACGTGACGTTCGCTTCGTAAGTCCGCTCGTTGTAGCGGCGGTGAAAATCGTAGGGTGCTGCCGGCCTGGTCAGATAGGGATTTGCATTCGGATGAGAGTTGCCAAAATTGCGCGCATCGGAGCGCTGATGCTGATCCGCTGCCACGCTGGGCTGCTGCAAATAGGGGTTGTTATGAGGTTTGGCCATGGGATGACCATTACCATTTTGGATATGGCTCATCAGCCGCACCGATGAAACACTGTTGTTCAAGCCCATATCGCCCAACGAGGCATATTTACCCGGACGCAGGAAGACGCAGCGTCCCTCAAACCGGGCATCTTCGCAAACCTGCCACCAGTCACGGTCAACCACGACTGACGAAGCGCGGTCATTGAAGCCAATTTTTTTGAAATTTTCGATCTGTTGTTCGGTATTGAAGGATCGACCTTTGAAGTCTTCACGTTCGTAAAAAGTGACTTCCGCAGCCGCTTGAGTGGCGAAAGCCACACCGGCCAGCGCCAGCGCGTTTCTCAAAATTGCATTCATGAATTTCTCCTGAGGGATAAAGATAGGTCTGAAGCCGAGGTTGACGGGATTGCGACCCCGACCGTCGAGGCAATCAGGCAACCATCATTGCGAGTCTTTGCGCCGCAGTCTGTGCGGGCACGAACATAGCGAATCGGTATCGCCCCCGCGAAGGTGAAACAGGGAGTAGGAGCGTCCGCTTGCGGCACGATTTCCTGCGCGGTTCGCGCCAGGCGCAGTCAATCGCCGTCTTTGTAATTCCTTGTGTTCGCTAACGAACTGAACTGCTTGGGTATTCGGTACAAGCTATCCATGTACTGATTGCGGCATCCGGATCGGACCGGTCGGTTATTGAGTCGGATCGCTATTTCCGTGAATCCGACGCTCCCGCGCAGGTGGGAGCCCAGGGTCGGTCGGCTGCGCAATGAATTGCTGGAGGCTTGATGATCTCGTCGTTCCTGAATTTTCTGCCCGCGTGCCGATGGCTGGCCATCTCACTGCTCCTGCTGGCGGGTTGCAGCAGCTTGCCGAAGATCGTGCCCGATCTGGCGCGGCATCCCGGCCTGCCGGTGCAGATGGAAGGCGCGCGTGGCGCGCTGTCGGTGGCGCAAACCAAGGCGATTCTCGGTCGGCTGGAAAGTCACAGTGTGGAGACCGGCATCTTCGAGCGCCACCTGGCGGTCGAAGAATCCATCGTCGGCAGTCCGCTGACCACCGGCAACGATGTGCGGTTGTTGCAGGACGGTCCGGCCACCTATCAGGCGATGTTCGCGGCTATCGACGCGGCGGTGGACCATATCAACCTGGAAACCTACATCCTGGACGACGACGAGATCGGCCAGCGTTTCGCCCAGGCATTGATCGCCAAGCAACAACAGGGCGTGCAGGTCAACCTGATGCACGACAGTGTCGGCACCATTGACACCCCGACGGACTTCTTCCAGCAACTGACCGACAGCGGCATCCAGGTACTCGAATTCAATCCGATCAACCCTTTGGAGACGCGCAAGGAATGGACGCTGAATCAGCGCGACCACCGCAAGTTGCTGATCGTCGATGGCAGCACAGCGTTTCTCGGCGGCATCAACATCAGCAGCGTCTACTCTGGTGGTTCGTTCAGCAAGCGGTTACGTCTCAAGCCCGACCGCGGACCCGACGGCCGCCTGGCCTGGCGCGATACCGACCTGCAACTGCAAGGGCCGGTAGTGGCCGAGTTCCAGAAACTATTCATCAGCGCCTGGGAAAACCAGAAGGGCGCGCCGCTGGCCGAGAAGAACTACTTTCCGCCGCCCAAAATCGCCGGCGACCAAGTGGTGCGCGCGATCGGCAGTTCGTCCGAAGAACCATTCAGCCTGATCTATGCCACGCTGCTTTCGGCGATCGGCAGCGCCGAAACCAGCGTGCATATCACCAACGCCTATTTCGTTCCCGACCCGCAATTGCTCGCAGCGCTCGAAGCCGCCGCCCGGCGTGGCGTCGGCGTCACCCTGATCCTGCCAAGCCGAACCGATTCCTGGCTGGTGTTCCACGCCGGGCGCGGCTACTACGCGCGGCTGTTGCGCGCGGGCGTGAAAATCTTCGAGCGGCGCGGTGTCATCCTGCATTCCAAGACGGCGCTGATCGACGGCGTCTGGGCCACGGTCGGCTCGACCAACCTGGACTGGCGCAGCTTCCTGCACAACCACGAGTTGAATGCTGTGGTGCTCGGCTCGGCGTTCGGCAAACAGGTGCAGGCGATGTTTGCCAAGGATCTGGCGATGTCCGATGAAATCACTTTGGAGCAGTGGCGCAAGCGCGGGCTCAATCCGCGCCTGAAGGAGTGGTTCGCCCGGGTCTGGGAGTACTGGCTATGAACCTGCCCGGTAGCGAAACACGTCGGGCGGAAAAGCGGCCTTATCGCGCCTTCCGCCGGATGTTGCTCATGCGGCGGATAACGCCGGCAAAAGGACGCCGGCTCACCCGTCCTACGCAAGCTGGCTATGAACCTGACACGCAGCGGCGAAGCACTCAAGCAGCCGGCGAAATTCGATGGAGTACTATCGAACGGCAGTGCGCCAGCCAGGCGCCGGGATGAAGTCATGAATAAGAGCAACGCAGCGAAATTAACCCGGCCTGAATCATTGGTCATTCCGATCAATACTCCCGACGCCAACTTCCCCATCGTCGGCATTGGCGCATCGGCCGGCGGGCTGGCGGCGTTTCAGGAATTCTTCTCCGGCATGTCCACCGACACCCAGCCGGGCATGGCCTTTGTGCTGGTGCAGCATCTGGCGCCGGACCACAAGAGCATCCTCAGCGAACTGATCCAGCATCACACGCCTCTGCAGGTCTTCGAGGTTGTGGACGGCATGACCGTGCTGCCCGACTGCGTCTACATCATCCCGCCCAACCGCGACATGGCCTTTCTCAACGGCGCCCTGCACCTGCTGGAGCCGGCCGCGCCGCCCGGCCATCGTTTGCCGATTGATTTCTTCTTTCGCTCCCTGGCGCAGGACCAGCGCGAACGGGGCATCTGCATCGTGCTCACCGGCACCGGCAGCGACGGTACGCTGGGGTTGCGGGCGATCAAGGCTGAGGGTGGCATGGTCATGGCGCAGCGCCTGGATTCCGCCGAATACGATGGCATGCCGCGTAGCGCCATCGCCACCGGCCTGGTCGATTACGAGCTGTCGCCGGCCGAGATGCCCGCCCAACTGATTGCTTACGCTGCATACGCCTACGGCAAGTTCCCCCGACTGGCCACCGCCCTGGCGCCCAATGCCGAGAATGTGCTGAAGAAAATCTTCGTTCTGGTGCGCGCCCAGACCGGCCACGACTTTTCCCAATACAAGCCAAGCACCCTGCACCGGCGCATCGAACGGCGCATGGCCGTCCACCGCATCGAAGCGATCGACGGCTACGTCAAGTATCTGCAGCAGACGCCGGCCGAAGTGGATGCGCTGTTTCACGACCTGATGATCGGCGTGACCCAGTTTTTCCGCGATCCGGAGGCGTTTCAGGCGCTTGAACAGGACATCATTCCCCGGCTGTTTGCCGGCAAGCCGGCGGGCGGGGTGATTCGGGTCTGGTCGCCGGGCTGTTCCACCGGCGAGGAAGCCTATTCCATCGCCATGCTGCTGCTGGAGTACATGCAGGCGCTGAAGCAGAACTACACGGTGCAGATATTTGCCACCGACATCGACAGCCAGGCGATCGCCACCGCCCGCGCCGGTCGCTACCCGGCCAATATTGCCGCCGATCTGTCGGCGCAACGGCTGGCGCACTTTTTTACCGCCGAGGCTGACGGCAGCGCATATCGCATCCACAAAGTCCTGCGCGACATGCTGGTGTTTTCCGAGCAGGACGTGATCAAAGACCCGCCTTTCTCCAAACTCGATCTGATCAGTTGCCGCAATCTGTTGATCTATATGGGCAGCGAGCTGCAGCACAAGCTGCTTGCGTTGTTCCACTACGCGCTGAACCCGGGCGGCTTGCTGTTCCTGGGCACTTCCGAAAGCGTCGGCGAGTTTGGCGAGCTGTTTGGCGTGCTGGACCGAAAAGCGAAGTTTTATCAGCGCCGGGAAGATGGGCACGAGGGTCACGGCGGGCGGCGCACGGCGATGGGTCGGCTGCTTTCGCCGATGGCGGGGAGGGATGCGGCGCAGCCTTGGGTAGTCAAGAAATCCATTATTCCGGCGAAACCGCCGCTGCGCGAACTGACCGAGCAGGCGCTCCTGCGGCAGCTCGCACCGGTCGCCGCGCTGGTCAACGGCCAGGGCGACATCCTCTATCTGCACGGCCGCACCGGCTTGTACCTGGAACTGGCGCCGGGCGAGGCGGGCATCAACAACATCCTGAAGATGGCCCGCGAAGGGCTGCGGCGTGATCTGACCATTGCGCTGCACAAAGCGGCGCGGACAGCGGAAATCGTGCAATGCCCCGGCTTGCTGGTGAAAACAAACAGCCACTACACCCCGTTCAATTTAATTATCTGTCCGCTGGCAAAGGACGCGACTGCTTCGACCGAGGCGCCTCTGTATCTGGTGATCCTGGCGGAAGCGCAAATCGGCCTCGAACAAGTTCAACAGGCCGCACTGAGTGTCATCGCAGGGGTGGAAAGCTCGGACAACCCGAATGATCCCGCAGCCAACAGCGATCCCCGTATCGCGGCGCTCAAGCAGGAATTGCGGGCGAAGGAGGAATACCTCCAGACCACCAATGAGGAACTCGAAACCGCCAACGAAAACCTTAAATCCTCGAATGAGGAAATGCAGTCCGTGAACGAGGAACTGCAATCGGCCAACGAGGAACTGGAGACCTCAAGAGAGGAATTGCAATCGGTCAACGAGGAGCTGATAACCGTCAACGCCGAATTGCAAACCAAGGTGACGGATCTGTCGCGCGCCAACAACGACATGAACAATCTGCTGGCCGGTAGCGGCGTCGGCACCGTGTTTGTCGATCATCAACTGCGTATCCTGCGTTTCACGCCCGAAGCGCGGGCGATCATCAACCTGATCCAGGGCGACGAGGGCCGACCTGTCGCGCATCTGGTTTCCAATCTGGTCGGCTATGACCGCCTGGTGGCGGACGTACAGGTGGTGCTGGATAGTCTGATTTCGAAAGAAGTGGACGTTGAGACCACGGCGGGCAAGTGGTACACGATGCGCATCCTGCCCTACCGCACGCTTGACAACGTGATCGAGGGTGCGGTGCTCACCTTTGTCGACATCACCGAAATGGTGCGCACCCGCGAGGCGCTGCAGAAAGCCAATGAAGTCCTGCGTCTGGCGGTCGTGGTGCGCGATGCGCACGATGCCATCACCGTGCAGGATCTCGATGGCCGCATGCTGGCCTGGAATCCGGGCGCGGTGCGGATGTACGGCTGGAGCGAAGCCGAGGCGCTGGAGATGAATGTCCGCGACCGGACGCCAAAAGCGCTGCGCGAGGCTGCGATGGAACGGGTGCATCAGCTCAGCCAGGCGGAGATTCTGGAACCGTTTCGCACCCAGCGCATTACCAAGAACGGCACGGCTGTGGAGGTCTGGATGACCGCCACCGCTTTGCTCAACAAGGCCGGAAAGATGTATGCGATTGCGACCACGGAACGGGCGCGAGGAACGAAAGCCGGCGCATTGAAACCCGAAAATGGCGCAGATTGACATCATGACAAACCAGAACCCGTACACCGGCAACGATGCGATTTCGGCGAGCACAGCGCAGGCTTTGCGCCGGCAGGCGGAAGAGATCGCCTGTTTGAATGCAGCCCCGACACCAGAACATCTTGCGGCCATGACGCCCGAAAAGGCGCGCCAGGTGCTGCACGAGTTGCAGGTGCATCAGATCGAACTGGGACTGCAGAACGAGGAACTGCGGCGCGCTCAGGTCAGTCTGGGCGCGGAGCAGGCACGCTATTTCGACCTCTACGATCTGGCGCCGGTGGGTTATTTCAGCCTCGGCGAGACGGGCCTGATTCTGGAGGCCAATCTCACCGCCGCCACGCTGCTCGGCACGGCCCGGAGCGCGCTGGTGAATCAGCCGATCACCCGTTACATATTGAAGGAAGCCCAGGACAGTTTTTACCTCTATCACAAGCGGCTGGTTGCAACCGGGGAAGCGCAAGCGTGCGAATTGCAGATGCACAAGTTCGACGGCACGCCATTCTGGGCGCGCCTGCAAACGATCATCGCGAGGGATGCCGACGGCTTGTCGGTCTGGCGTGTCGTGCTGACCGACATCAGCGAGCGCAAACAGACTGAAGCAAGGCTGTTTCTGCTGGGCAACGTCTTCGCCCATGCCCGCGAAGGCATCCTGATTACTGACGCCGACGGCACCATCCTCGATGTCAATGACAGCTTCTGCAGCATCACCGGCTATCAACGTGACGAAGTTCTCGGCCGCACGCCGCACCTGCTCAGTTCCGGCCACCAGCAAAAGGCGTTCTACACCGCGATGTGGCAGGAACTGCTGGAGAAAGACCACTGGCACGGCGAGATATGGAATCGGCGCAAGAACGGCGAGCGTTATGTCATCCAGCAAACAATCAGCGCCGTCTTCGATGCGCACAGTAATACCCGGCAGTATGTGGCCTTGTTCTCCGATGCCACCGAAAGCAAGAAACAGGAACGCGCGCTGGAGCACAGCGCCCACTACGATGCACTGACCACGCTGCCCAACCGCGTGCAACTGGCCGAGCAGTTGAAGCGGGCCATGGCTCAGGCCCTGCTGCACGGACAACGGCTGGCGGTTGCCTATCTCGACCTGGATGGCTTCAAGGCGATCAACGATCAGCACGGCCATTCCGCCGGCGACTTGTTGCTGATCGCCGTGGCCTCCCGCATGAAGCAGGTACTGCGCGAAGGCGACACCCTGGCCCGGATCGGCGGCGATGAGTTCGTCGCCGTGCTGCCCGACCTGCCGGAGGGCACAGCCAGTGCGCCCATGCTGACCCGCCTGCTCGTCGCCGCCGGCCAGCCGGAACTGATCGGCGACGCCGGCGGCACGCTCGTTCTTCAGGTCACGGCCAGTCTGGGCGTGACGTTCTATCCGCAATCCGATGAGGTCGATGCCGATCAACTGCTGCGCCAGGCCGATCAGGCCATGTATCAGGCCAAACTGGCCGGCAAGAATCGTTACCACCTGTTCGACACCGAGCAGGACCGCAATATTCGCGGTCATCACGAAAGCCTTGAGCATATCCGCCGCGCCCTCGGCGCGAACCAGTTCGTGCTGTATTACCAGCCCAAGGTCAACATGCGTACCGGCGCGGTGATCGGCGCCGAGGCGCTGATCCGCTGGCAACACCCGGAGAAAGGTCTGCTGCCGCCGGCGGCATTCCTGCCGGTGATCGAGGAGCATCCGCTGGCGATCGAAATCGGCGAGTGGGTGATCAACACCGCGCTATCCCAGTCGGAAGCCTGGCACGCGGCTGGGCTGAGCATCCCGGTCAGCGTCAATATCGGCGCCCGCCAGTTGCAGCAGGCCGATTTCGTCGAGCGCCTGCGCGGTTTGCTGGCGGCGCATCCGCAAGTCAAGCCGAGTTGCCTCGAACTGGAAGTGCTCGAAACCAGCGCGCTGGAAGATCTGGCCCAGGTTTCCCAGGTGATCTCGGCTTGCCGGGAGATCGGGGTGATGTTTGCGCTGGATGATTTCGGCACCGGTTATTCCTCGCTGACCTACCTGAAACGGTTGTCGGTCGCGCAGCTCAAGATCGACCAGAGCTTTGTCCGCGACATGCTCGACGACCCGGACGATCTTTCCATTCTGGAGGGGGTGCTGGGTCTTGCCATCGCGTTTCGCCGCCAGGTCATCGCGGAAGGCGTGGAAACGGTTGCACACGGCAAGATGTTGCTGCAACTCGGCTGCGAACTGGCCCAGGGCTACGGCATTGCGCGCCCGATGCCGGCCGACGAATTTCCGGGCTGGTCGGCATCCTGGCGTCCCGATGCCTCCTGGCGTGACGTGATCGCGGTCAGCCGCGACGACTTGCCGGTGCTGTTTGCCCGCGTTGAACATGTCGCGTGGGTGGCCGCGCTGGAAAACCACCTCAAGGACATGCGCGCAGCGCCGCCGTCGCTGGACCACCGCCAGTGCCGCTTCGGCATGTGGCTGTATGGCGAGATTCTGGCTGGCCGCCGGGCGCTGCCCGTGTTGCAGGCCATTGAACCGTTGCACCAGGAAGTGCATGCCCTGGCGTTGGAGTTGTTGCGCTTGAAAGCGCTGGGTCGCACACCTGAGGTGCTGGCGCGGCTGGGCGAGCTGCACGGCCTGCGCGATGCCTTGCTTTCACTCCTGAAAACGCTTTGACCGAGATTTGCCATGTCCCAAACATTCAGCGATACCGTCATGCTTGATCCCCCTGCCGGCGCAAAGGATGGCTTCAGCGAACTACTGCGCCAGGAGTCATTGCTGAAGACCGGCGCGTTGCAGAACGCGATCTTCAATAGTGCCAATTTTTCCAGCATCGCCACCGACGCCAGGGCGTCATCCAGATTTTCAATGTTGGCGCCGAACGCATGCTGGGTTATGCCGCCGCCGACGTGATCAACCTGATCACGCCGGCCGATATTTCCGATCCGCAGGAATTGCTTGCGCGGGCCGCAAAGTTGAGCGCCGAACTTGACACCCCCATCGCGCCGGGCTTCGAGGCCCTGGTATTCAAGGCCTCGCGCGGCATCGAGGACATTTACGAGCTGACCTACATTCGCAAGGACGGCAGCCGTTTCCCGGCGGTGGTCTCGGTCACCGCGCTGCGCGACGATCTGGGCGGCATCATCGGCTACCTGCTGATCGGCACCGACAACACCGCGCGCAAGCAGATCGAGGCAGAGCAGATGCAGCTCGGCCAGCGCCTGCGCGACCAGCAGTTCTACACGCGCTCGCTGTTCGAAGCGAACATCGATGCACTGATGACCACCGACCCGGCCGGCATCATCACCGACGTCAACAAACAGATGGAGGCGCTCACCGGTTGCACCCGCGGCGAGTTGATCGGCGCACCGTTCAAGAACTACTTCACCGACCCGGAACGGGCCGAGGCGAGCATCAAACTGGTGCTCAGCAAAAACAAGGTCACCAACTACGAACTGACTGCGCGCGACCGCGACGGCAGGGAAACCATGGTGTCCTACAATGCGACCACTTTCTACGATCGGGACCGGCGCCTGCAGGGCATGTTCGCCGCAGCGCGCGACATTACCGAGCGCAAGCTGGCCGAGGCGCAAATTCTCAATCTGGCCTTGCATGACAGCTTGACCGGGCTGCCCAATCGCCGCCTGCTGAACGACCGCCTGGTGCAGGCGATGACCGCCAGCAAGCGTAATGCCAACCATGGCGCGCTGATCTTCCTGGATCTGGACAACTTCAAGCCGCTCAACGACACCCACGGCCATCACGTCGGCGACTTGCTGCTGATCGAAGTGGCACAGCGCATCTGCGGTTGTGTGCGCGCGGTGGACGACATCGCGCGATTCGGCGGCGACGAGTTTGTCGTGATACTCAGAGAACTGGGCAAGGACAACGCTGAGGCAACCCGGGAAGCCGGCGGCGTCGCCGAAAAAGTCCGCGCAATCCTGGACAAACCCTATGTGCTGAAGGTCAAGTCCGAAGGCAATACAGCAACCTCTGTCGAGCATCATTGCTCATCAAGCATCGGCGTATCGATGTTCCTGGATCATGAAGTCAGCGCCGAGCAAGTCATCAAGTGGGCGGATCAGGCGATGTATCAAGCCAAGGAGGCCGGCGGCAATCAGGTGAGGTTCTTCGATGCGTAACGTCAGAACGAATCGTAGGATGGGCCAAGCGGAGCATGTAGTGCTGAAAAGCGATAGCGCCTTCCGCCAACGCTCGCTGCATACGGCGGAAGGCGCCGGCAAGAAACCGCCGGCTTTTCCGCCCTACGTTCTTCGCATCAGGGTGAGCCAACCATGAACCTGGACCTCTACCGCAAGGCCTTCGCCATTGTCGTCGCGGCGTTATTTGCCCTCGCGCTTTACTGGATGCTGGCGCCGTTCTGGGGCGCGCTGGCCTGGGGCATCGGCCTCGCCTTCCTGCTGGCGCCGGTTCAACGCTGGCTGACCCGCAAGCTGAACGGACGCGCCAGTCTGGCGGCGGGCTTGCTGACCGTGCTGGTGCCGGTTGTTCTGACCGGCCCGCTGGTCAGCCTGGGCGTGGCATTCGTGCATCAATTCGCCGATCTGGTCACGCATCTGCAACAACAGCCTCTCCGATTCAACGCCAGTTCGTTGGCGCAACTGGAGCAGAACCCGTTGATCGGCAGCGTCGCCGAGTGGCTGCGCCAGAACGTCACCGCCAGCACTGAACAGGTCCAGGGTTGGCTGATCAACGGCGGCCAGATGCTGCTGAAGTCGCTGGCGGGCACTGGCGGAAACTTTCTGCTCAGCGCGCTGGGCACGGTCATCCACTTCTTCATGATGCTGTTCCTGCTGTTCTTTTTCCTGCGCGACGGTCGCCAAATGCTTGGCCGTGTTGTTCGCCTGGTGCCGATGGAACCGGTGCGCAGAGGTGAATTGCTGAAGCTGATCGGTGACACCACGCGAGCCGTGGTGTACGGCGAGGTAATGACCGGTATTGCGCAAGGCGCCCTGGTCGGAATCGGCTTCGCCATCGCGGGGTTGCCTTCCGCCGTGGTGTTCGGCGTGCTGGCTGCGTTTCTGGCGCTGTTGCCGATGGTCGGCGCAGCTTTCGTCTGGGTGCCGGCGACCATCTATCTGGCCGCGACTTCGGAATGGGGCTGGGCGATCTTCATGCTGATCTGGGGCAGTGGCGTTTCGGTTGCCGACAATCTCTTGCGGCCGCTGTTGGTTGCGCGTCGTGCGCCGGTGTCGATCCTGGCCGTTTTCGTCGGCGTCATCGGCGGTGCCTCGGCCTTCGGCATGATCGGCGTGATCATCGGCCCGGTGCTGCTGACGGTCATCGCAGCATTGCTGCACTTCCTCGATCAAGCGATGGCGCACCAGGCCTGACGCCGCTGCCGAGGGCTGGAAAGCGCGTCGCCAAGGTCGCCCGAGCGGCTTTCGTGTTCCAGCGTACAGACCCCCTCCGCTCACGCTGCCACGCTGCATGCGCATCCATGTTTCGGCATTGACTTGCCATGACTGGATGCACATGTCGCCCGCTTTTTCCGCTTCCAACGAGGATCACTCAAATGACTAAACATTTACTGCTTGTCTCCGCACTGGCCGGTCTGTTCACGGCCGGTTCCGCAAACGCATTGATCATCGATGATTTCACGGTTGATCAACCCGATATCACCCTCACCGGGCCTTCCACTGCAATCAGCCTGCTGCAATCCGGCCCGGTCGGCAACATTCTTGGCGGCATTCGCCAGACTGACGTAACAATGTACCTGGGCCTTGTAGATGCGCTGACCACGGTCAGAGTGCTCTCCAGCGGCGTGCTCGACATCAGCAATTCGGTGAGCGCGCAAAGCCGTACCGTTCTGACCTGGAATGCCGGTGGTGTAGCACTGGGCCTGGGAGATATGGACCTGTTCGACACCGGGTCCACCGGAATTTTCATGGCCTTCCCGACTGCGATGGATCATGCCCTTGATCTGACTTTCGAGATTGAAGACTACGGAAACAGTATCGCTACGCTCAGCAGAACTTTTCCCGCCGGATCTCAAGGCGATGATTTCTTCTTCTCGTTCAGCCAATTTTCCAACATCGCGGCACTGTCGTCGGCGGACTCCATCCGCATGACGATTGACTCCACCACGGAAGGTCTGGACGCAAGCATCGATCTGATCGAAACCCGCGACGCACCTCCCGGCAACGTCCCCGAGCCCGCCACCATGGCTTTGCTCGGTCTCGGTCTGCTGGGTCTCGGCGCCATGCGTCGCAAGGCTACCCGCAGCGCGTAATTTGATTGGTATCGCAACAATAAAAAATCCGGCTTTTGCCGGATTTTTTATTTCGCCTCGCCACTCCGTGCGCAGTGCGGACTTGCCAGCCGTTTGGCGTTGGCGTCGATGGTCTGCCGCACTGCCTTGAACGTAGCCTTGCGGATCGTGAACGAGCTGGTCAGTTCACTGAATCGGCTTGCCTGGTCCAGCATCCGGTCGATCACCGTTGCCGCCCAGCCAGGACTCAGGTCGGCCTGACTGGCCAGCTTCAGCAAGTCCGCACGCGTCACCTGCCGCCCTTCGCCGCATATATCCATCTGGTGCTCGCCGCCAGGGCCAGTGCTGAAGGTCAGGTCATAGCATGGCGCCAACCGCCAGCGCCGGTCCTTCCCGAGCCGGTACGATACGTTCTTGCCATGATCGTCCCGGTTGTGGAACAGCACGTTGAACACGGCGCGTTCATAGGCCTTGTTCACCTCCCGTACGTCCTGCGTGAGATAGCGGGTGGCGCGCAGAAACGTGGTGTAGTCGATGCTGCCAGGTACGCGGAAGTCGGCGTGCAGCAAGCCGGCCAGTGTATGCACCGGCACGCGCATGCCGGCCTCGCGGTCGAAGCGCGCCACACCGAAGCCGGCCAGCTTCGGGGATAGATCGAAGTAATGCGCTTGCGGCATATCCAGCCCGCAGGCCCGAGCCAGGTCGGCATAGGCCCGCTCCAGTGCACACACTTCCTTGTGCTCGCCGCTGGCCTGAAACTTGACCAGCCAGGGTTCCCCGCCTTCGAAGGGATAGGTGCTGACTCGCTGCGAGTCCGGACAGAAATACACCAGCACCTTCGGCCGGGCGCCGTGAGGAGAGCCACCAAGCCGGGCTAGTTCGAGCAGAACCGCTTCATCCTCGCCATCGATATGCACGCGGTACGCTTCGCTCGCCAATTTCAGCAGGCTTGCGTCCTGCCCAGGCATGGCCCAGGACTCGGCAGGCTCGAAGGTCAATGCGCCCATGCCACGGTCGCCGATGAACGCCAGCCGATCCAGAGGGGAAATCTCGCCCGCCGGCCGACCATGCCTGCGGAACAAGCGGTCCATCAGCAGCAATCCCCAGCCGTCCGGAAGCGCGTCGGCAATCAGGCCTGGCAGGCGCAATTGGCTGGCCGGAAACCCGTCATAGGCCGCAGCCTGAAGATTCAGGTGTCGCGGCGAGAGTTCGAGGCCTTGGGCCAGAGCGGTCTCGCTGTATTCGAACAACACGGTTTGACCGTTGTCGGCCAGCGTGCCCAGAGTCCAACGCTCGCCCCAACCTGCGTAAGTGACGATGATTTTCTTCATGTCGGCGGGCCGCGCCGGGAAGCCCGGACCCGGAGCGGGCGAGCGTCTCGTTCCATCTGGGCGATGGATTGCGGCCTGGCCGCCAGAAACAGCGGTTGCAGGGCTTCCACCAGACCCAGCGCCATCAACACCTTGACCAGGGATTCCAGCGTGACCTGGCCCGCCCGTTCGAGATGCCGGATGGTGCCGAGGGAGACATTCGCCCGTGCCGCCAGTTCTTGCTGCGACAGGTTTCTGGCCAGACGTTGCTGCTTCAAGCGGGTTCCAAGTTCGAGACAGATCTCGGTCTGGGTGGCAAAGGCAAAGTCCTGCACGGACCGCTCCAGAATTAGATAACAATCATAATAATGACATTAAATACATATTTCACAACTTAATAGTAATTAAAACGTTCTTTATTGATCGGCGTGATCTGGCTGTTTCATCAATCCGCGCTGTAGTACGAAGTGAGAGCAACCTCACCGCATGGTTCGCTGACGCAGGTTTTCCCGCAGCTTCATGTCGATGTATGCCGAACGTTCCATTTCATGCAGTTGGCGGGGGTATTGCTCTGTCGCGGTAAACCATGCCTGTAGACGCTTTTGCAGTTGTTGCGAGGGTGGCGCGGCGGATGCGCCAAGGTAGGCGTCGATGGCGAGGTAATAGCGCATGGCGTTGCGCTCGACCAGCCCGCGCATGCCCCGGATGTACTCGGGCTGACCGTTGCCTTGCCGGCGGGTGACGGTGAAACCGACCTTGCCGCTGCCGATGGTGGCGAGGTAGGTTTTCATGGCGATCCGACCGGCCCATCCATAGGCATAAAAGTAGGTCATGTGCAAAAAGGTGCGGCCGTTGGTCAGCGGTATCGCCTGTACCTGGATACGGTAGTTGCGGGTGCCCATCGGCCCTTTTTCCGCGCTGAGCTGGATTTCCAGGTACTTCGCGGTTGATGCTGTGACGCGATAGGTGAACTCGAGCGTGTAAGCGTCTTCGAGCGGTTGACTGAATTTTTTGCCGATGCTGACACGCAGCATGGTTTTGGCGTTTTCAGATGTGACACGGCAGTACTTGGTATTGAGGTGCAGGCTCAGCACATCGCACCAATTGTCCGGGTCGTTGAGCCCGGCGTTGACGGTGGCGAACGGGTAATCGACCACGGCGTAGATATCCCCCTCGATGTCGGTTCCCGATTCAGTCGAGTCGAGATAGAGCGGGCGCTGATACGAGTTTTGCTGAAGCCGGTCTGCCAGCGAAGTGTATTTGTCGAGCAGCGCTGCACCCGTGGAGGACTCCGGCGCGGCGGCAAACACAACCCCGAGGCCGGATAGTGCGATCCACGCCAGCAGCAGGCGTGTGAACCAGATTGGCGAAGCGATCGGCCCGCAGCCGAAAATCGCACCGAAGAAACACGGTCGTGGCCGTGATGGTGGATGCGCTTCGCTTGTCCACCCTACAGAATCAATGGCTGGCGAGGTGTTTCTACAGTGGAAAGAAATCGCAGGCACTATTTTTCACCCAAAGCGCCAAGTGCCAGGACGGGAAAGAGCATGGGGTCGGGCTTCCAGTTCAGCTTGCACGCGCTATTGAATCCTGTGCTGCGGGCTTCCGGCGCTGGCCGCTGGCTGACTGTGCAGTCGAGCATGATCGGCATCGGGCCGATCCGGTAGCGATCAAATGCGGTCAGTTCAGTCACTGATATCCCTTTCACCTGCTCCAAGGTCAGCATGCGTTCCATGTAACTGCGTTTCGGCGGCGCTTCTCCGCCGGGATGAATGCTGACGAAGTAAAGTGCGCGCGGCGGGTAACCGTTGCGGATGCGGACCGGGTTTTCGTAACGCGCTACCGTGTTGGCTTCACCCGGCAGGCTGCCGGTGCTGGCCGGGTCGCCATAGCGGGTATGGCCGAGTTCGTGCGAAATGATGGCGAACGGGTCTACCCGTTCGTTGCTGGCGGGAAACCGTTCACGCATTCCGGCATTGCCCAGACCAACCGCGCCCGGGTGCGCCATCGCGCCATGGCCGGCATAACCGGAGAACATGAAGATGTCGGCATCGTCGGCGAATTGCGCGGTTTCCGTCAGGCGGCCGGTCAGCAATTCGGAGAGCAGCGGCAAACGGCCCTGTTTGACGCCGCGTTTCCACACTGCCGGGTCGTATTCCAGGTAGCCCCGATTGAACAAACGCAAGGTGTCATCGGTTATTGCGCGTAACCAGGCCGCACCGGCGTCGCTTAGTGCAAAGCGTTCGAGCAATTCAAGTTGCGGCGCGGCCAGCGGCAACCCGAGCGGATGCGCTTCGCCTTTGCGCGCCAGATTGATGCGTCGAGCAAGGGCGAATTGTTCGGCGCGGCGGGCTTGCTCGGCAGCCTTGTTTCGCGGCGGTTGCAGTAATCGGCCAACCCTGGGCGTGCCCTCGGGTGAGCAAATCAGCACGATCCGGCCGCCAGCTTGCCAGGGGGCTTCGAGTTCGTGCGTCAGATCAACCGATTGATGAACCGCCGCAGGCTCGGTGAAGTCGGCGGGCGGAGGCGGGCAGGCCGCAACGGCTGTGCCGGCCAGGCCGG
Source organism: Tepidiphilus sp. J10 (assembly GCA_945897955.1). GTDB lineage: Bacteria > Pseudomonadota > Gammaproteobacteria > Burkholderiales > Thiobacillaceae > PFJX01. Next base: position 42,294 of record CAMDGQ010000029.1, read on the forward strand.
AAATCAGCGCACTGAAAAAATGGCTTGGCCTGACAAATCCGAGCAGCCAGGATTCCACGTGTTTGGATGCTGTCGGTTTGATAAAAACTCCAGTTGTTTCAGTCCCGATCGGCGCTGGGACGAACAAAGGACGCTCTGCATGACAAACGTGCATGCCGAGCGCCACATGACAACGCAGGTCAACGGCCAAGCATCATCCGCAGCATCATTTGCATCATGTCCATGCGTGTTTCCAGGGCATCCATGCGTTGTTCGTCGAGTTCGTCATGGCAGGAACGATCACGCCGTTGCCCCATGTTGTCGGGACATCCATCCGGATTCATACCTAGCCGCTGCATCATGCCCATGCCGCCAGCCGGACCCATGCTCTGCCGAGCGTCACGGAATTGTTGCCGCTTTTCCAGCATCGCCTTGCACTTGGCGGGGTCCATGGTCATTCTGCCGGCCCCCGCATCCTGCTTCAGCTCCATGCGATCCGCCGGGGCGGCGTCGACTGCATCGCTGGCGTCGGTCGGCGGGGAAGCTACCGCCGCTATTGTGGCTGTCTCGGCCAACACTGCGCCAGGTGCGCACAAAGCGGCCAAAAGCATGGCTGCCAGCAAATGATGTTTGGTTTGGTTCATGTTGATTTCCTTTGGGTTTGAACGCGACTGGCAGTATTGCCAATCGAACATCCTTTGCCGAAGTCGGCCATTTGTTGCGAACCAATCGCCACTCGATCCGGGCCGGCCCCACGCGAACATTGGATGCCATTGCATACTGGTTGCGAAATCCGGGACGGTCTGTTCGGTATCGCACCCGTATCAAATGAGCATGAAAAATCGATCAATGCCCGGGAGCCGGAAAGGTTCATGCGCGGCATTGCTCACCGATAAACATCACGACTCCTATCGTGATTACGGTCCCGGTCATTCTCGTGACGTTGATCCCGGTCACCCCGATAACCATCGTCATGACCGCGGTGCGGCACGGCATAACAACCGCTCAAGCCCACCACCAGCAAACTCAAAATCACCATCAGTTTTTTCATGATGCTTCCTTCAATGAAGTTGTAAAACCGCTCTGCGAGCGGCTAACCCGCAGCTTGCTCAGCGATTGGAGCCATTGCCGCGGCCGTTGTCGTGGCGGTCGTTGTCGCGGCGGTCGTTGTCACGGAGGTCGTTGTCACGGTCATCCTGCCGATCGTCCCTGCGATCGTCACGTCGATTTTGAAAACGCTCCTGGTAACGCGGCACGTATTCCTGGCTGTACCAGTTGTCCTGCACAAAATAGACCCGTTCGTTGCAGGCGTCGTATTCACGGCAGTGCATACGCCAGTTCTTTGCGTGGCTTGGCGGTACGTGCATGTAGATGGGCTGGCGGTTTAACGCCGACCGATACATGACGCGTGGCTGCTGGTAGATCAGTCGTGGTTGTGGAAAGTCTCCGATGTCGACGTGACCATAGAAGCCAGGCTGGCCTAGGCTGAGCGATATCCCGACATCGGCGGCAAGCGTCGGCGCGGCGATGGCCGCGAGTGCCGCTGCAAATAGCAAAAGTTTCATGGTGGTTCCTTCCGATGAGTTGTGCAGGTGAACCTGCATCACCACTCTAGGCAAACATGCACGACAAATCGGTGCGCTGGCGAACAGAAGCGCCACGCACGAAGGCGCAAAGTGCATGGGCCGAAAGCTGCAAGCACCGCTGTTTCGTCATTCCGCTTTGCAGCAGGCCACCCTGGATTCGCCATGATCAATAGCTGTTTGACCGCATTACGCAACGATTGCAGCGAGACGCTTGCGCGCAGATTGCTGATTCCGTACCTCATGCTGGTCCTGACGCTGATCCTGAGCAGTTGCGCGTCCGTCGCACCGCGTCAGGACAAGCCGATGGTGCTGGCAATACCGACCGGATGGTCGAACGCAGCCGATGCCAATGCTGGTACCCCCGCCAGCCAGGCCTCCTCGCTGGCGCAGTGGTGGACGCGCTTTAATGACCCGCAACTGAGCCAACTGGTGGCGCGGGCGATGCAGACCAACACCGACGTGAACCGTGCGCAAGCCGCGTTGCGCCAGGCGCGGGCGCTGCGCGATGTCGCTGCCGCCGGATTGCGGCCGACCCTGGGCAGTTCCGCTTCGGCGTCGCATGGCACGGCGGGCGGCAACAGCACCGGCAACCTGTTCAAGGCCGGGCTGGATGCCGCCTGGGAACCCGACATCTTCGGCGGCAAACAGAGTGCGCTGGATGCGGGCGATGCCACGCTGCGCGCCAGCGCCGCCAGCCTGGGCGATGTGCAGGTGTCGATCGCCGCCGAAGTGGCGCTGAGTTACCTCACACTGCGCGGCGCACAGGCGCGGCTGGCCATTGCCGAGTCCAACCTGGCAAGCCAGCTCGATACCCATGAAATCACCGGCTGGCGCTTGCAGGCCGGGTTGGTGTCCTCGCTGGAAGCCGAACAATCGCTCAGCGCCACGGAACAAACGCGCGCCCAGTTGCCGGTCCTGCGGACCAGCATCGCGCAAACCCGGCACGCCCTGGCGGTGTTGACCGGCCAGCCGCCGGCGGCTTTGACCGTTGAATTGACCGCTGAATTTGCTACCGGGTTTGCCACCGGGGTTGCCAGAACACCGCCGATTCCGCAGGCGGCCGACGATCTGGTGTTGAGTTTTCCCGCCGACACCCTGCGTCAGCGGCCCGATGTGCGCGCCGCCGAGCAACAGGTCGCGGCCGCGCTGGCGCGTGTCGATCAAGCCGATGCGGCGCGCAAGCCGAGCTTCAGAATCGGCGGTTCGCTGGGTTTGAGCGCCCTGACTCTGGGCGCGCTGACCGATGGCGCTTCGGTGGTCAGTTCTCTGCTGGCCGGCGTGACGCTGCCGATCTTCGACGGCGGCGCGGCGCGCGCCAACCTGCGCGCCGAACAGGCCGCGCTGGAACAGGCGCGGGAGGCATACCGGGCCACCCTGTTGACCGCATTGAAGGAAGTGGAAGACGCGCTGGTCGCGCTGCGCGGCGACCGCGAACGCCTGCTGCGCCTGAATCTGGCCGCCGAATCCGCCCGCAATGCCGCGCTGATGGCGCGCCAACGTTATGACAGCGGCCTGGTGGACTTTCAGGTGGTGCTGGAAACCCAGCGCAGCCAGCTTGCCACGCAAGACAGCGTCGCCAGCACCCAGACCGATCTCGCCGCCGACCATGTGCGCTTGTACAAGGCGCTGGGAGGGGGCTGGAACCCCGAGCTTTTGAATACAGACATCGCCGCCGTCGCACCCAACCGGACTGAATCGAAATGACCGCCCCCACACCACCCCCCGCCTCTACGCCCACGCCCGCCACGGTTCCTGTGCCGACTGCCGCCACAAGCACCACGCCACCCGACGACCTCGCCAAACTGCTTGACGAACCGGCGCCGCGCGCCTGGTATCGCCGCCGAATGGTGTGGGCCGCTGCGCTGGCTGTGGTGCTGCTCGTCGCCGGAGCCTGGTACTGGCAAGCGAAAAAATCCGCCAACGCCGCGCCGACTTACCTGACCCAGCCGGTGGCGCGCGGCAACCTGTCGTTGACAGTGACCGCCAACGGCACGCTGCAACCGGTGCGGACGACCAGCATCGGCAGCGAGCTTTCCGGCACGGTGTTGAAGGTCAACGTGGACGTCAACGATCTGATCAAGAAAGGCCAGGTGCTGGTCGAACTGGATACCGCCAAGCTGCGCGACCAGATCCTGCGCTCGCGTGCCGCGATCACCGCCGCCAACGCCAGGGTGGCGCAGGCCGCCGCCACGGTGAAGGAAGCGCGCGCCGGGCTGGCCCGATTCGAAGAAGTTGCGCGCCTGTCCGGCGGCAAGGTGCCGTCGAAAGCTGAACTGGATACCAGCCGCGCCACCCTGGCCCGCGCCGTGGCCGATGCCGCCAGCGCCCAGGCCAGCGTCAGCGATGCGAATGCGGCGTTGTCCACCGACATGATCAATCAATCGAAGGCGTCGATCCGCGCGCCGTCGGATGGCATCGTGCTGACCCGCAGCGTCGATCCCGGCAATGCCGTGGCGGCCTCGTTGCAGGCGGTAACACTGTTCACCGTGGCCGACGATCTGGCGCTGTTGCGCTTGCAGGTCTATGTCGATGAAGCCGATGTCGGCGCCGTGAAAATCGGCCAGAACGCCTTGTTCACGGTGAGCGCCTACCCGCGCCGCAAGTACCCGGCGCGGATTACGCGTGTCGCCTTCGGTTCCACCATCACCGACAACGTCGTCACCTATCTGACCGATCTCGACGTGGACAACGCCGATCTCAGCCTGCGCCCCGGCATGACCGCCACCGCCACGATCACCGCGACGCAACGCCACGACGTGCTGCTGGTGCCCAATACCGCGCTGCGCTTCTCGCCGACTGCGGCGGCCGATTCGGCATCGGCCAAGAAGGCGGGCGGGATCAGCTTGATGCCGCGCATGCCGGGCAGCAGAACGCGCAAGTCGGCCGCGGACGGCGCCAGCACGGCGGCGGCGCGCCAGGTTTGGGTGTTGCGCGAGGGCAAGGCGGTTGCCGTGGCGGTAACGCCCGGCATCAGCGATGGCCGCATGACCGAGATCACCGGCGGCGACCTGCGAGTAGGGATGCAGGTCATCACGGGTCAACAAGTAGTGGTGAAGGAATGAGCGCCGCCCGGACGTTCCGAAGGCGCTCGCTCCCCCTCGGGGGGAAGGTCCGCAGGACCAGGGCGGCGACATGAGCGATGTCCTCATCCAATTGCGCGGCGTCACCAAACGCTATGGCAGCGGCGTGGCCGAGTTGATGGCATTGAAAGGCATCGACCTGGACATCCATGCCGGCGAGTTCGTCGCCATCATGGGGCCGAGCGGCTCGGGCAAATCCACCGCGATGAACATCCTCGGTTGCCTGGACACGCCGACGGCTGGCGAATATCTGTTCAAGGGCGCGCATGTCGAAGTGCTGTCGCGTGATCAGCGCGCCCGTTTGCGGCGGCGCTACCTGGGCTTCGTGTTCCAGGGCTTCAACCTGCTGGCGCGCACCTCGGCGCAGGAAAATGTCGAACTGCCGCTGTTGTATCGCGGTGACAGCGCCGCAGTTCGCCGTGCCGCCGCCGCCAAGGCGCTGCAAGCCGTCGGACTGGGTGGCTGGGAACACCATTCGCCGGCTGAATTGTCAGGTGGCCAGCAGCAGCGCGTGGCGATTGCCCGCGCCATCGTCACCGAGCCGGCCGTGGTGCTGGCCGACGAACCCACCGGCAACCTCGACACCCAGCGCAGCCACGAAATCATGAGCCTGCTGATGGGGCTGAACAAAGACCACGGCATCACCGTGCTGATGGTCACCCACGAACCGGACATGGCGGCCTATGCCCACCGCATGGTGCATTTCATCGATGGCGCCATCGCCGCCGACGCGGTGAACCCCAATCCGACCACCGAAGCGCCACCCGCGCAGACTCCCGTGAAAGAGGCCGCCTGATGCTGTACAGCGTATTCATGCTGGCGCTGCGCTCGATCCGCCGCAACCTGCTGCGTTCCTTCCTCACCATTCTGGGCATCGTCATCGGTGTCAGCGCGGTGATCACCATGGTCACGCTGGGCAATGGCGCCACCGCATCGATCAAGGCGCAAATCTCCGGTCTGGGCACCAATCTGCTGATGGTGCGGCCCGGCCAGCGCTCCGGGCCAGGCGGAAGTGGCGGCGGCGGGGGCGGCGTGCCGCAATTCAAGGAAGGCGATGCCGAAGCCATTGCCGCCGAGATCGGCGGCATCGCCGCCGTCGCGCCGGAAGGCCGCGCCAGCGTCACCGTGGTTGCCAACGGGCGCAACTGGGCCACCAGCGTCATCGGCAGCAGCAATGCCTGGTTCGATACCGGCAACTGGAAACTGGCCAGCGGCCGCATCTTCGAAGCCGACGAACAACTCGCCGGGGCGGCCGTGTGCATCATCGGCGAGACCGTGCGGCGCGAAATCTTCGACGGCACGGCCGGGCAAACCGGGCTGGGCGAGCAACTGCGCGTGCGCAAGTTCTCTTGCACCGTGATCGGCATCCTCGCAGCCAAAGGCCAGAGCGGCATGGGCGACCAGGACGACACCGTGGTGGTGCCGCTGCGCACCCTGCAACGCCGCGTCACCGGCAGCCTCAAGGTGGCCACGTTGCTGGTATCGATGCAGGACGGCAGCGACAGCGCACCGTTGAAAGCCAGTCTGCGCGAGCTGCTGCGCGAACGCCGCCAGCTCGCCGAAAGCGACGACGACAACTTCAACATCTTCGACACCCAGCAACTGGCCGAAACCCTGTCCAGCACCACCGAGGTGCTGACCACGCTGCTCGGCGCGGTGGCGGCGGTCAGCCTGCTGGTCGGCGGCATCGGCATCATGAACATCATGCTGGTCAGCGTCACCGAACGCACCCGCGAGATCGGCCTGCGCCTGGCCATCGGCGCGCTGGAACA
>CAMDGQ010000030.1 GCA_945897955.1 Tepidiphilus sp. J10
AAGTACACCGGCAAACCCGATAACTGTGCATAGGCCATGGCCTTGGGAACCAGCACCAGCGCGCCGGTAATGCCGGCGATCAGGTCGCCGCGCAACAGCAGCGAGTTGACCGGAAACCAGGCCAGAAAGGGAAAGATGCGAAGGAGCAGCGGGTTGGTCATAATTCGGACGCCTATCTAAAGTGTTGCGATTTGTAATGCACATACACCAAAGTGCAGCAGTTTAGCAAACACTGATAAACCCGCCTAACCCGTTTACCGTCATTCCCGCGCAGGCGGGAATGACGGGAGTTAGCCCGAACTCCACCAAACCAGGAGCATTTCATGATCCGCCGCAACCCGAATGGCGATGTGCCCGTCGTCCACGAATCCGCTTTCGTCGATCCCACCGCCATTCTTTGCGGCAAGGTGATCGTTGAAGAAAACGTCTTCATCGGCCCCTATGCCGTAATCCGTGCCGATGAAGTGGATGAAAACGGCGATATGGAACCCATCGTCATCGGCGCCGGCTCGAACATCCAGGATGGCGTCGTCATTCACTGCAAAGCCGGCGGCGGCGTGGTGATCGGCAGTGAAAGCTCCATCGCGCACCGTTCCATCGTGCACGGCCCGTGCCGCGTCGGCGACAACGTGTTCATCGGCTTCAACTCGGTGCTTTACAACTGCACCGTCGGCAACGGTTCCGTCGTGCGCCATAACGCCGTGGTGGAAGGCTGCAACGTACCGGCGCGGTTCTACATTCCGTCCACCACCAACATCCATTCCGATGCGGAACTGGCGACGATTCAACCGGTTACGCTGGATCAGGCCGGGTTCTCGGAAAGCGTCGCGCAGGCCAATCACGAGCTGGTGAGGGGCTATAAGCGGATACGAAACGAGTTCTGAACCGATGATCTGAATTGCATAAAAATTACTCTGGACTTCAGCGGTCTTAGCCCCGGTCTTAGCTCGTATCGCCTTTCTGTAACCATGTCGACATAATCGACATGGCGCGCTTTCGCTACGCTCTATTTAACCGAGGAGAAAACAATGACTGCGATGAAAACCCTGGCCGTCATCGGTCTGACCACGCTGGTTTCAGCGTGCACCCACACCCCCGCTGTGACATCCAAGATCACCTACGACAATACGATCCGACAACTGGTGGATAAGCGTTGCTCGGAATGTCATGGCAACGATGCTCCGAGCATGGAAGCGTTCAAGCAAGACCAGGAAGGGTACAAGACGAAGAAACTCGGCCCGCGCATGGATACTTACGAAAATCTGATGGTCATGGTCAGCGGCAGCGACACCGGCGCGATCATGCGTCGCTTGGATGACGGCGCCAATTCCAAGGACAACAAACCCGGCAATATGTACAAATACCTGGGCAGTGACGACGCACAGCGCGCGGCCAACCTGGCGCTGTTCAAAAGCTGGGTCGGCAGCTGGAACCTGAAAAAGGCCAAGGACATCACCGAGGAAGAACGGAAAGGCGTTCTCGCATTGCGGAATTGAACCGAGCCCCGCTGTCTGACGCTCTCACACAACAAACCGGAGGCAGGACCGAAAGACGGCGTCAACCTTCGATCCGCACGTCAGGCGGTTTCCTTGATCTCATACCGCTTCAACTTCCGCCACAACGAAACCCGGTCGATGCCCAACATCGACGCGGCCAGGGTCTGGTTACCGTGGGCTTCTTCCAGCACCCAGAGGATGTAGTCGCGTTCCTGTTCTTCCAGCGGGATGACGCGGCCGTCGCGGCGGCGGAAGGCGCGGATGCTGAGGTCGCGCAGGTCGTCGGGCAGGTGGGCGGCTTCGAGGGTGTCACCCTGGCAGATGGCGACGCCGCGTTCGACGATGTTTTCAAGTTCGCGCACGTTGCCGGGGAAGTCGTAGGCCTTGAGCAGGCCGAGGGCTTCTTCCGAGATCCTGCGTACCGGCTTGCCCATCACCGGCGCGGCGCGGTCGAGGAAATGTTGCGCCAGCAGCGGGATGTCTTCGCGCCGTTGCGACAACGGCGGGATGTGCAGGTTGACGACGTTGAGGCGGAAGTAGAGATCCTGCCGGAAGCGGCCTTCCGCGACCCAGTCCTTCATGTTGCGGTTGCTGGCGGCGATGAAGCGCACGTCCACTTTCAGCGGGCGGGTGCCGCCCACCGGCAGCACTTCCTTTTCCTGGATCACGCGCAGCAGTTTGACCTGCATGGCAAGCGACATTTCGGTGACTTCGTCGAGGAACAACGTGCCGCCATGCGCCGCGACGAGCAGGCCGGTCTTGCCGATCGCGCCGGTGAAGGCGCCTTTTTCGTGGCCGAACAGTTCGTTGGCGAGCAGTTCCTCGTTGAACGCGCCGCAGTTGACGGCGAGAAACGGTCCATCGGCACGGCCGCCGTTGTCGTGCAGACAACGCGCGAACAATTCCTTGCCGGTACCCGATTCGCCGGTGATCAGCACGTTGCAGCCGGTGGGCGCGACCTGGCGCGCCATGTCGAGCAGCTTCTGCATGCCGCCGTCGCGGGTGATGACGCGAGTGCGGCCCTCGAAGGCGTCGAGCTGGGCGCGCAGGGCGCGGTTTTCCCGCTTAAGACGGACTTTTTCCAGCGCTTCGGCCACTGTCTGGCGTACTTCATCGAGACGAAACGGTTTGGCGATGTAATGGAAGGCGCCCTCCTTCATCGCCGCGACGGCCGATTCCAGCGTGGCAAAGCCGGTAATCATGATGACCTCGGTATCTGGATGTTGCGATTTGCAGCGACGCAGCAAATGCATGCCATCGACCTTGTCCATTTTCATGTCGGTCAGCACCAGATCGAACGGCTGCGCGTCGAGCAGTTCCAGCGCATGGCTGCCGCTTTGCGTCGGGGTGATGGCATAGCCCTCCCTGGCGAGGACATGTTCCAGGTTGCGCAGGGCGATGCGCTCGTCATCGACGAGGAGAAGGCGGGCGGTCATGGGGAACTCAACATTCAAAATTGTTAATTCAACATTCCGTCGGTCCCGCCGGCAGCCGGACACGGAATTCCGCACCGCCTTCCGGACGGTTGGCAACGCTGATGCAACCGCCATGTTCTTCGATGATTTCGAAGGCGATGAACAGGCCGAGGCCGCTGCCGTGGCCGATGGCCTTGGTGGTGAAGAAGGGGTCGAACACGCGCGGCAGCAACTCGGGCGGGATGCCGGGGCCGCTGTCGGCGATGGCAAGCTCGATTGCCGCCATGCCGGGGCGGCATTGGCCGGCTTGAACGACGTGGCCTTCGCTGGTTCCAGCCACGCCGGCGCGGGCGGAGATGGCCAGTTCGCCGCCTATGTCGCCCTGCTCGGCCATGGCATCCCAGGCGTTGACGACGAGATTGAGCAGGACTTGTTGCAGACGCGGACGGTCGCCCAGCACCGTCAGTTCGGGCGCGATGTCGAGGCGGATTTCGACGCCGGGCGGACGTTTCGATTTGAGGAAGCGCAGGGTTTCCTCCACCAGTTCGGCCAGAGCGATCGGCGCCGGCTTGAATTCGCGGTCGCCTGCGTAATCCAGCAGAGCGCGCACGATGCGGCGCGCGCGCAGGGTTTCGGCGTCGATGTCTTCGATCAGTTGGCGGTGAAATGCCGGCTCGATGTCGGGGTCTTCGCGCAGGATCTGCGCCGACGAGGAAATATTGGATAGCGGGTTGTTCAATTCATGCGCCACGCCGGAAAGCAGGGTGCCGAGCGAGGCCAGTTTTTCCGCGCGGACAAGAGTGTGCTGGCGGCGTTCCAGTTCATCCAGGACGTGATTGAACGCGGCGGCGAGCGAGATGAACTCACGCTCGCGGCTGTCCAGCGCCAGGCGCGCGAGATGGCCGCTGGCCACCGCCTGCATGCGCGTTTCCATGTCCCGCAACGGGCGCGTGACCTGGCGGGCAAGCAGCACGCCGGTCAGCACCAGCAGGCTCGCCACCAGCGCCAGCCAGAACAGCAGGTTGCGTTGATGCGCGGCAAGGGCGCTGTTGAGCGACTGGCGTTCCAGCGCCGCGAGGCGTTCGCCCATGGTGACCACGCGATTGCCGAGCGCACGCGCGGCATCGGCAACGCCTTCATCCTCGGGGGATTGCGCATGCGCGGCCATCGCCACGGTATAGCGCACCAGATCGTTCTCCAGCCCGGCAGCCGAACCGGCTCCGGCGAGGCTGTCGATGTCGGCGGCATCGCGGCGCAACAGCTCGCGCGTGCGCGCAGCGAAGCGGGCGTGATCGACCAGATCGCCTGCCTGACCATAGAGGAAATGGTTCTTCTCGAAGCGGCGCATCTCCAGCGTGGCATCGGCCAGTTCGGACACTTTGCTGCCTTCGCGCGCCTTGTCAGAGATGCGATCGAGTTCGATCAATGCCACCGCCGACAGGCCGACGATCAGCGCGGCGAGCGCGAGATAGACGAAAACAATTTTGGCTTGCAGCGATCGCATGGCGCGAAGTGTAACAACGATGTTGCAACATGCAACTATCAAAATTTCATGCTGTTGTAATGGTCCTTTAATTTCAATGTGTTACCAGAACAAGTGGACTGGCACGCTTGATGCTTTAAGCAACACGACCTCATCACCCGCCATCGCCATGTACCGCACACCGCAGCAGACCTATCTCGCCGAACGCATGAACTCCGCCGCCGGGCTCGGCTGGCAGATGGACCAGACCGAATCGACCTGGTTCGGCCTGTTCCGCTTCCTGTTCGTTGGCTGGTCGCGCATTGCCGGTCTGTTCCTGCCGCGTCGTCTGCACGCTACCCGCTGATCTCGCCGTGAAACGTCGCGTCGTCGTTGCCTTGCGCCCGGTTTCGCCGGTAGCGCGCCTGTTGCAGGTGGGCGCCGGGCTGAGTCGCCGGATGGAGGCTGAACTTGAAGTTCTGGCCGATCCGACGCGGCCGGACTGGGCCGACATCGAGGCACGACTGGCCGGGCTGGAAGGCGAAGGCGTGTCCTGCCGTCTGACGCCGGCGCCCGGACTCGATGCGCGCCAGGTTGTCGAACATGCCAGACGGCACGAATGCGTCGCCTCCGTAGTGGTCGGCCGTCCCGCCGCCTGGGCCGGTGAAGGCCATGTCGACCCCTGGAGCAAGCTGGAATGTCCGCTCGTCGCGGCCTCCGATCACCCCGATTTACCTGAAGAAAAGTAGTCAGCCATGCAAAAAATCGCTCGTTTCCTCCCCTTCCTGCGCTGGTTCCCGATGCAGGGGGACGCCATCCGCACCGACTTCATGGCCGGCCTCACCGTCGCGCTGGTGTTGATTCCGCAGTCGATGGCGTATGCGCAACTTGCCGGTCTGCCGGCCTACTACGGTTTGTACGCGGCATTTCTGCCGGTGGCGGTGGCAGCGCTGTGGGGTTCATCCAATCAGTTGGGTACCGGCCCGGTGGCAGTGGTTTCCCTGCTGACCGCCTCCAGCCTGGCGACGCTGGCCGCGCCCGGTTCCGAGGCATTCGTCGCGCTGGCGATCATGCTGTCGCTGCTGGTCGGCATCATTCAGTTGACGCTTGGCGTGTTCAAGCTGGGCGTCATCGTCAATTTCCTGTCGCATCCGGTCATCGTCGGCTTCACCAACGCGGCGGCGATCATCATCGCGCTGTCGCAGGTATCCAAGCTGTTCGGCGTGCCGATGGGACGCAGCGAACATTTCATGCATGACATCGTCGGCGTGTTCAAGCAGATCGGCGATACGCATCTGCCAACGCTGGCGATGGGCGTAACGGCCATCGCGATCATGTGGGGCATCAAGAAATACAAACCGAAACTGCCCGGCGTGCTGATTGCGGTAGCGCTGACCACTGTGGTGTCCTATGGCATCGGCTTCGAGAAGAAGGCGACTCTGCCGATCGACGAAGTGTCCGATCCGCAGATCGTTTCGATGCTGATCGAGTACGAGGCCGCCGAGAAGGAACTCGTCTCGGTCAAGGAAAATGCGCTCGCCAATGAATCCGAAGCGAAGAAGCTGGAACAGCAGAGCCCGCGCAACGAACAATTCATCCTGGCCCTGCGCTACCAGTCCGATCTGTTGAACGCGCAATCCCGCGTGCTCGAAGCCAGCAATGGCAAGCGCCTGAAGGAACTGCGCAAATTCCGCTTCCAGCGTGAAGTTCTGGCGGACGGCAAAGCCGGCGGCCTGCACCGCGAGGGCGCCATTCCGGCCAGCCTGAAAACCGACGGCGAGGCCTGGCAGATCACCAAGGTCGCCAAGGGCGAAATCAGGCTGGCCGGCGGCGGCGAAGTCGTCGGCAGCATCCCGGAAGGCCTGCCCAGCATCGCCATGCCGACGCTGGACATGAGCAACCTGGCCACGCTGTTGTCCGCCGCACTGGTGATTTCCCTGGTCGGCTTCATGGAAGCCATCTCCATCGCCAAGGCCATCGCCGCCAAAACCAAGCAGCGTCTGGACCCGAATCAGGAATTGATCGGCCAGGGCCTGTCCAACATCGTCGGCTCGATGACGCAGGCGTTCCCGGTTTCCGGCTCGTTCTCGCGCTCGGCGGTTAACATGAACTCGGGCGCCAAGACCGGCATGAGCTCGGTCTACACCGCCATCCTGGTGCTGATCACGCTGCTGTTCCTGACGCCGCTGCTGTACCACCTGCCGCAGGCCGTGCTGGCCGCAATCATCATCATGGCGGTCATCGGGCTGGTCAACGTCGAGGCAGTGAAGCACGCCTGGCACGCCAACAAGCATGACGGCGCGGCTTCCATCGTCACATTCTTCGCCACCATGGCCTTCGCGCCGCATCTGGACAATGGCATCATCGTCGGCGCCGGCCTGGCGCTGATCCTGTTCCTGATGCGCACGATGAAACCGCGCGTGGCGCAACTCGGCCGCTTCACCGACGGCACCCTGCGCGACATCAAGGTCAACCCCGGCATTCCGACCAGCGAACATGTGGTGGCCATGCGGTTCGACGGGCAACTCTATTTCGCCAACGTGTCCTACTTCGAGGACACCATCCTGTCGGTGCTGTCCGATCATCCCAAGGCCAAATTCTTTCTGGTGGTCGGCGACGGCATCAACCAGCTCGACGCCTCCGGCGAGGAAGTCATTCACCACCTGGTCACCCGACTTAAGGACGCCGGCGTCACGCTGGTCTTCTCCGGCCTGAAGAAGCAGGTGCTCGACGTGATGCGCGCCACCGGCCTGTTCGACCTGATCACCCAGGCCAACATCTTCGCGACCGAAGATCGGGCCATCGCCGCAATCTATGAACGTCTCGGCGATGACGCGAAAGACGATCTGTTCTGTGCGGTGAAACCGGCCGCAGCCTGAACAATGCAGCCCTTTCCGTGCGCGGAAAGGGCGAAAATTTCGATGTTCAACCCTTAAAATCCCCTCGTGCTGCGCCTTCTCCTCCTCCTTCCCCTGTTCGGCGCCCTGCTGATCGCGCTGCTGCCCGGCCGCAACGGTGTCCTGATTCGTCGCGCCGCTCTCGCGATCACCGCCATCACGCTGGGCTGGGCGCTTTGGCTGGCATCGGCGTTCGACCCCTCGGTCGCGAGCGTGCAACTGGTCGAAAGCCATGTCTGGAACCCGCGCATGGGCAGCGCATTCACGCTCGGCGTCGATGGCATCTCGCTGCCCCTGGTCTGGCTGGCGACCCTGCTGGCGTTCATCGCCGCGCTTGCATCCGGCGGCATCAAGGACAAGCCGAAGGGCTACTACATGCTGTTGCTGCTGCTGGAAGCGGCCATGCTCGGCGTGTTCATGGCGCGCGACTGGTCGCTGTTCTATGTGTTCTGGGAACTCACGCTGCTGCCGCTGTTCTTCCTGATCGACCGCTACGGCGGCAAGAACCGCAGCCGCGCCGCGCTCAATTTCGTGCTCTACACCATGGGCGGCTCGGTATTCATGCTGATCGCGCTGCTCATGCTGTATGACGCCGCGCCCGGACATTCCTTCGACATGGCCCAGATCCGCGCGGGCGCCCACCAGTTGCCGGAAGCCACGCAAATCGGCCTGTTTCTCGGTCTGCTGATCGGCTTCGGCGTCAAGATGCCGATCTTCCCGATGCATGGCTGGCTGCCGCTGGCGCACGTCGAAGCGCCCAGTCCGGTATCCATTCTGCTGTCCGGCATCCTGCTCAAAATGGGCTCCTATGGCCTGATCCGCGCAATCGACACCCTGCCGGCGGCGGCGGTCGCGTTGCAGGGCCTGTTGCTGGCGCTGGCCCTGATCAGCCTGGTCTATGGCGGCATCCTGGCCTGGAAGCAAAGCGACCTGAAAGCGATGGTGGCGTATTCCTCGGTTTCCCACATGGGCATCGTGCTGCTCGGACTCGCCGCACTGAACAACGCCGGCTTCACCGGCGCGGTCATGCAGATGGTGGCGCACGGTCTCGTCGCGGGCGCCCTGTTCCTGCTCATCGGCCTGCTCTACGAACGCACCCATACCCGCGAACTGGCCGACTACGCCTCGCTGGTCAAGGTCATGCCGCGCTTCGCCTTCTTCACCATCCTGGCCTTCATTGCCGCCGTGGGCATGCCGGGCACGGCCGGCTTCGTCGCCGAACTGCATGCGCTGATCGGCGGTTTCGCGCGTTGGGGAGCGTGGGTCGTGCCGGTCTCGCTCACCGTGATCATCAGCGCCGCCTATTCCGTGCGCGTCATCGGCCGCCTGTTTACCGGCCCCATCGCATCCCCGCAATCGGATCGCATGCGGCATCTGCCCGACCTCACCCGGGGCGAATTCACCGCCGCCGCCGTGTTGACCGCCGGCACCCTGATCATCGGCTTCTACCCCGCGCCCATGCTTGACCTGATCGCCGCCACCGTCGGCCTGTATGCGGAGGTGTTCGCATCATGAATATAGCTTCCCCGCACGACTGGCTGCATGAACTGATTCATCACCTTGAGCACGTCCTGCCGGCGCAGGCGCCAATCAAGGATTTCGTGCATCACAACACCCTGCACGGCTTCCAGCATCTGCATTTCCGGGAAGCCCTGGCAGCGGCGGAGTCGGCCACCGGCAATCACGGTTACCAGTCGCCGGAAGCCTTCCGCGCCTACTTCCAGCAAGGCCGCATCGACCTTTCCGACCTCAACGGCGCAATCGACGAGACGCCGGAACTGCGCGCCGATGAATTTGCCGCCGAGGGCATTCTGCGCCGCGACATCCTGCTGGCGGGCTTGCTGTTCGACCTGAATCCGCCGGCGCCGGCCAGCCTGAACTGGCGAATCGAGGAAATGGGCGGGCTGACCCGCTGCCATGAAGGTGTAACGGCGGCAGCGAAGTCCCGACTGCTGGCCGGTTCGAGCGACGAAGCGGCAGCGCTGGCGGCGCTCTGGCAGGTCTGCGGCGAGTTGCTCGATGCGGGCCGACCGACGCACGCGTTATTGAACGAAGCACTGCCGAACGAAGTACCCGACGAAGCGCGGCAGATCAAGCTCGACGGCGAGCGACTGCTGACCGACCTGTTCGATCAATTCGGCCACGGCCTGGGCTTGCGCGGCCTGCTGCTGCGCCTGACCGGTCAGGATCTGATGGACGGGCTGCGTCCCTACCTGATCCGCCATCTGGCGGCACATCTCGATCAGGGCATGGCGGCCTGGCACAACCCCGTGCGCCCGCGTGGCTTCTACGCCGCCTGGCTGGACAGCGCCCGGCGCGATCCGCATTTCGAGTTCAGCGAACTGCCGGGCTGGGACCAGGTGCTCGAACGCCTGCCCGACGACGCGACCGACTGCATCGCGCAGGAACTGCATCTGCTCGGCCTGCCGGATGAGCGGCGCGGCGACTATCTGGAAGCACTGGCCAAGGAATTGCCGGGCTGGTCCGGCATGTTCCTCTGGCGGCATGAACATCCCGATTACGAAGGCGAGACAACGCCGGTGGGCATGGCCGACTATCTCGCGGTGCGTCTGGTCCTGGAACGCATCTACGCGCAGCGCATCGCCAGCGAACATTTCAAGAGCGAAGCCAGCCTGCATGGCCTGCGCGGCTATTTCCGCCGCCATCCCGCCGAACTGTGCATCCGCCTCGGTCTTTTCGCCCGGGACAGCCTGCCCGAGTGGTTGCAGGAACTTGGCCACCGCCTGGTGCGCGAAGCGGCCAACCATGGCGTCGAGGAAGATGACGCCGACTGGCTGCCGACGGCCCGACTGATGCTCGCATTGCCGCCACGGCAGCAAGCTGCGGATGCCTGGCCGCTCTACCTGCTTTGCCAGCATCTGGGCTGCAATGGCGCTGCGTTGGCGCAGCTTGGTTCGGACGCCGCCCGGGCGCTGCCGGCCTGTCTCGCCGAACTGACCCCGCAGATGGCCGGCTGGCTCTGGCTGCAAGCCTACGAGCGCCACTATCGCCAGCAGATTCTTGCCGCGTTGGCGGCCAACAGCGGGCGCGGTCCATGGAAGCGGCGCGACGCCCGTCCCACCGCCCAACTGGTGTTCTGTATGGACGATCGCGAGGAGGGCTTGCGCCGGCATCTGGAAGAAATCTCGCCCGGCGTGGAAACGCTGGGCGCGGCCGCGCACTTCAACGTGCCGCACGCCTGGCGCGGGCTCGACGACGATCATGCGGTAGCGCTCTGCCCGGTCGTGCCGACCGTGGTGGTGCCGGCGCATGAAGTGCATGAAACAGCGCGCCCCGGAGCCGATGGCGAAGCGGTATATGCCGACCATGTGCGCCGACGCGGCCTGCGCCTGGGCTGGAAGGCGCGCCTGAATCAGGGCACCCGGACCGGCCTGCTGTCGCCCGCGCTGATCAGTCTCGCCGCCGCGCCGGCGGCCCTGGGCGTGCTGGCCGGCAAGGCGTTCGCGCCGGCCGCGCTGGGTCGTTTCATACAGCGCCTGCGCGCCGGATTCGATCTCCCGGTCGTCACCCGGATCGAAATCAGCGCCCCCAACGACAGTCCCGCCGCCGACCCGAAAGCGCGCCGCCTCGGCTTCACCGACCTGGAACAGGCCGACCGCGTGCAAACGCTGTTGCGCAATACCGGCCTGACCTACGGTTTCTCGCGGCTGGTGGTGATCATGGGCCACTCCTCGCACAGCCAGAACAACCCGCATGCTTCGGCCTACATGTGCGGCGCCTGCGCCGGCCGCTATTCCGGCCCCAACGCGCGCCTGGTCGCGGCCATGGCCAATCGCCCGGAAGTGCGCGCCATCCTGCGCGAGCGCAGCATCGACATCCCCGCCGACGCGTGGTTCATCGGCTCTGAGCATGACACCTGCGACGATATCGTCACCTGGTTCGACGAAGTGCTGGTGCCGGATGCATTGCGCGGCGCGCTGGCGCAATTGCAGCAGGATGTCGAAGCCGCCTGCCGCCTGCATGCGCGCGAACGCTGCCGCCGCTTCATGTCGGCGCCGCTGTCGCTGACGCCGGATGCCGCCTGGAACCACGTCACCGGCCGCGCCAACGACTGGTCGCAAGCACGGCCGGAACTCGGCCATGCCACCAACGCCTGCGCCTTCTTCGGCCGCCGCGCGCTGAGTCGCGGCGCTTTCTTCGACCGACGCTCGTTCCTGATTTCCTACGATCCCAGCCAGGACCCGGACGGCGAGGTGCTGGAGCGGCATCTGGTGATCAACGGCGCGGTCGGCGCCGGCATCAGCCTGGAGTATTACTTCTCCAGCGCCAACAACGAACGCTACGGTTGCAGCACCAAGGTCATGCACAACGTAGCCGGTTTGCTCGGCGTCATGGAGGGCGCCGCCTCCGACCTGCGCACCGGCCTGCCCCGACAAATGATCGAGGTGCATGAAGCCATGCGTCTGCTGGTCGTCGTCGAGCACAAGCTGGACGTTCTCACGGCGATTTATCAACGCCAGCCGGCGGTCAGCGAACTGGTCGGCAACGCCTGGGTGCAACTGGTCGCGATCGATCCGGATACGGCCGAACTGCACCGTTTCGTGGTGGGCGTCGGCTGGGTGAAATGGCACGCGGAAGGCCCGGCCCTGCCCAGCGTGCCGCGATCGACGGACTGGTTTCAGAACCAGCGCGAGCCTTTGTCGCCTGCGCTGATCGAGCGCGCGGTGGAGACGGCATGATGAATTTCGCCTGGATAGCCCTGGTTCCCGCACTGCCGCTGCTGGCGGCGCTGCTGATCGCCGGCCTGCATCTGGCCGGCCCGGCGCGCGGCGAACGTGGCGAAGCGCTGACCGCGCGCGTCACCCTCGCCGCAGCCGGCGCCGCCTTCCTGCTCCTGCTCGGCCTCGATGTTTCGGCGCTCGTCGCCGGTGCGCCGGGGCAGGTCGATGTTGCCGACTGGTTCGCCAGCGGCGACTTCCGGCTGCCGCTGTCCTTCACGCTGGACAATCTGTCGCTCGGGTTCGGCACGCTGGTCGGTTTCATCGCGCTGGTAACCCTGAAGTTCTCGGTCAGTTACATGCACCGCGAGGCCGGTTTTCACCGCTTCTTCATCGGCATGAACCTGTTCGTCGCCGGCATGCTGCTGATCGTGCTGGCCGGCAACGCCGGGCTGGCGTTCGTCGGCTGGGAACTGGCCGGGGTGAGTTCCTGGATGCTGATTGGTTACGCCTTCGAGCGCGACACCGCCACCCTCAATGCTCAGCGCGCCTTCCTGACCAATCGCATTGGCGATGCCGGATTCCTGCTCGCCATCGCGCTGGCCTTTCTCTGGATGGGCGGGCTCGACTGGAACACGATGAGCCATGCCGCCGCGCGGCTGCCGACGTTGTATGTCGGCCTGATCGGTTTCGGCTTCGTCACCGCCGCGCTGGCGAAATCCGCACAGGTGCCGTTCTCGCCCTGGATCGCACGCGCGCTGGAAGGCCCGACGCCCTCATCGGCCATTTTCTACGGCGCGGTGATGGTGCATGCCGGCGTCTATCTGGTCATTCGTCTTGAAACCGTTCTGATCCACACGCCCGGCGTCATGGCGTTGATCGCCGCGCTCGGCCTGATCACCGCGCTGTATGGCTGGCTGGTCGGCATGGTCCAGACCGATGTGAAATCGGGCCTGCTGTTCGCCACGCTGACCCAGGTCGGCCTGATGTTTCTGGCCTGCGGTCTCGGCCTGTTCCAGCTCGCCGCCTGGCACATGGCGCTGCATGCCACCTGGCGCGCCTGGCAGTTCCTGGCGGCGCCGTCCTACATGCATTTGTTGAATGCGACGACAACGCCGCCGGCCCCGGCCTGGATGCGCAATTGCCCGCGCCTGTACACCGCCGCGCTGCAACGCTTCTGGCTGGAACCGCTGGCCGATCGCCTGCTGACGCGGCCGACCCAGGGACTGGCGCACGACATGCGGGCGGTGGATGACAACGTGATCAGCCGTCTGGTCGGCATGCCCGCAGCCCAGTCGGCCGCCGCCCTGCTCGACGCGCGCGACAACAGCGCGACGGTGGTGCGCGGGCGCGGTCTGGCCGGCGGCCTGCTGGTCTGGCTGGCCGGGCGCCTGGGCGATTTCGAACAGCGTCTCGTGCTGCAAGGCGGTGGCGGCAAGCTGGCCGAGGGAATGCGCCGCCTGGGCGACTGGCTGAAGTGGGTGGAAGGCCTGCTCGAACAGCCGCGCTACCTACTGCTGATGATGATGGCGACGCTGGTGGTGATTCTGTGAAAGTACCTGCCAACACAGCCAATGCAGGGTGCGCCGTGCGCACCTTCCAGCGGCAAACGGTGCGCACGGCGCACCCTACACCTGCAAACTTTTACTATGACTGAACTTTATTGGAACCAGCACGCAGGCTGGCCGCTGCTCGCGACGCTGCAACTGCTGCCGCTGCTCGCCGCCGGGCTGCTCGTGCGTCTGGGTGATAACGCTGTGGCGGCCTGGCTGGGCCGCGCTGTCGCAGGTCTCGAACTGATCCTGGCGATTCTGCTGTATCACCAGTTCGATGTGCATTCGAGCGCCTATCAGTTCGCCGAACGTCTCGACCTTCTCGGACCGTTTGGCTATCACGCCGGTGCCGACGGCATCACGGTCCTGTTCGTGCTGCTGGGCGCGCTCATCGTCTTTCTGGTGACGCTGTACAGCATGGTGCGCGCACTGCCCGAAGCGACGCGCCTGATCGCCATTCTGCTGGCGGTGGAAGGCCTGATGATGTCCCTGCTCTGCACCTTCAACCTGCTCTGGTTCGTGCTCGCCTCCGGCCTTGAACTCGCGCTGGTCGGTTATCTGGTCGGGCACTGGTCGAGCGCGCCGCGCAAGGAACTGGCCATGGCGCGCTTCTACCAGTTCCAGGCTATCGGCCTGTTCATGCTGCTGGCCGGGGTGCTGATTCTGGGCTGGACGCACCATGACGTTTCCGGCGGCGCCTGGAGCTTCGATCTGCTCGATCTGGCCGGCCAGCCGGTGCCGCTGGAACTGGGCGCGGTGATTTTCTTCCTGCTGTTCTACGGCCTTGGTGTGCGCACCCCGATCTTCCCGCTGCATGGCTGGCTGCCCACCGTCGCCCAGCACGGCAATGTGGCCATCGCACCGGCGCTGCTGCTGGGCGTGAAAGTCGGCATCTACGGTCTGGTGCGTTTCGTCTTTCCGCTGGTGCCGGCGGCGGTGGAAGCGTGGGCGCCGTATGTCGTCGGCTTCGCCGCAGCCGGCGTGTTCTACGCCGCCCTGCTCGCCTTCCAGCAGGACAATCTGCGCCGCCTGATGGCCTTCGCCGTGGTCAGCCATACCTCGCTGGTCATCGTCGGTCTGTTCGCCCTCGACCATGTCGCATTGCAGGGCGCGCTGCTGTTGTCGGCCAACTTCGGCCTGGCCGCCACCGCGATGATGCTGATGACCGGCTTCGTCTTTCGCCGCACCCGCACCACCCGCATGGAAAAACTCGGCGGCCTGTTCGATCGCATACCGATGATCGGACTGACCTATTTCGTCGCCGGCCTGGCCATTGTCGGCATGCCCGGCACGCCCGGATTCGACGCCGCGCATCTGGTGCTGGAAGCGGCGATTCATCGTTTCGGCGCGTTGCCGACCATAGGCGCGGCGCTGGGCAACGTGGCTGCCGCCGGCTTCCTGCTCTGGGCATTTCAGCGCGCCTTCCTGGCGCCGCCGCCGGCCGGCCGAGGGGGTGCGGTTGAACGCGCCACCAGCATGGAGTGGTTCATCGCCGGCGTCCTGGTCCTGGTGATGCTGACCGCAGGCTTCCAGATGGCGCCCTGGTTCGATCTGGTGCAGGTGCCATCCCAAGCCTTGGCAGGGAGGTTCGGACATGACTGATTTCCTCACCCCGCTGCTGCTGATCTACCCGATAGGCGCCTTGCTGATCTGGCTGACGCCGCGCCCCGAGTCGGCGCGCATGGTCGCGCTGGCCGTCAACGGCATCGGCCTGACCCTGGCCGCGCTGGTTCTGGCCGGCTTCGATCCGAGCCAGTCCGGTTTCCAGATGGTGGCGCGCACGCCCTGGATACCCAGCCTGCACATCGACTATGCGGTCGGCGTGGACGGCATCTCCGTGCTGTTCCTGCCCGCTACCGCGCTGCTGTTTCTGGGCGTCAATCTGGCTTCCTGGAACAACGTCCGCGAATTGCCGCGCCTTTATCACAGCCTGCTGCTGTTGCAGGCGGGCGCGACGCTGGGCGTGTTCTGCGCGGTGGACACCCTGCTGTTCTTCCTGTTCTGGGAACTGTCCCTGGTGCCGTTCTACTTCCTGGTCGGGCTGTGGGGCGTCGGGCCGCATCGCGGCTACGCAGCGACCAAGTACACACTGATCATGCTGGGCGGCGGCGTGCCGTTGCTGTTCGGCTTCATCGTGCTGGCATTCAATCATGCCGCCTATAGCGGCGCCGGCCTGTCATTCGATCTGGCGACCCTGCTCGGCACGCCGCTGCCGGATCATCTGGAGTGGCTCGTCTTCCTGCTGCTGTTCCTCGGTTTCGCGGTAAAGACGCCGGTGTTTCCGCTGCATACCTGGCTGCCGCTGCTGTCGATGGAAGGACCGGTGGCGGTGGTGACCCTGCTGACCAGCCTGAAGCTGGGTGCCTACGGCCTGATCCGCTTTGCCGTGCCGCTGGCGCCGGATGCCGCGCAGGAACTGCACTGGTTGCTCGCCGGCCTGGGCGCCTTCGGTCTGCTCTACGGCGCCGTCGTGGCCATGGCGCAAACCAATCTGCGCGCCATGCTGGCCTATTCCAGCCTGTCGCACGTCGGCCTGGTCCTGCTCGGCATCGCCTCGCTCAACCTGCAAGGCGTGCAGGGCGCGGTGCTGCAACTGCTCAACTTCACCCTGATTTCCGGCGGCCTGTTCCTGATCACCGCGTTCATGCAACAGCGCCTTGGTTCCACCGATGTGCTCTCGCTCGGCGGCGCGGCGCGTTCGATGCCGCTGCTGGCCAGTTTCTTCCTGTTCTTCGGTCTGGCCAGCCTGGGCATACCCGGCACCAGCGGTTTCCCGGCGGAACTGCTGATCCTGATTTCCGCCATCCAGACGCATACCGGCGCCGGCCTCGCCGCGCTGTTCGGCATGGTGGTCGGCGCCGGCTACTTCCTGAACCTCTATCGCCGCGCCTTCCTGGGTCCACTGACCAATCCGGTCGTGGCGGCGGCCAGCGACCTGCGTCCGCGAGAACTCGCCCTGCTGATCGTCTTCGCCGCGATGATCCTGATGTTCGGCCTGCACCCGACGCCGTTGCTGGATATCATCCGCCCGGCGGCGGAAGCCTGGGTGGGCCGGCTGCACTGATAGCTGCCGGCCTCCCGAGCAGCCTCAGCCGACTGCCCGCGCCACCAGCACCGGGCATTGCGCCTGCCCCATGATGCGTTCTGAAATGCTGCCGAGGAACAGGCGGGAAAGACCGGTGCGGCCGTGGCTGCCGACCACGATCAGGTCGGCCTTTTGGCTGGCGGCGGTTTCGATCACGACTTCGTCCGGGCGGCCTTCGGCCACCAGGCCGTCACAGACCACGCCGGTGGCAATGAGAGAGGCAACGACGTTGTCCACCGCGATCCGGGCCTCGGCCTTGCGCTCCGCGCTGTGGCTTTTGGTGGTGGCGGAAACCACGGTTACCGGCATCAGGCACTGCCTAGCCACATCGCGTGCTGCCTCGGCGGCGGCGGCGCTGTGGTTGGAGCCGTCCGTGGCCAGCACGATGCGCTGACTCCAGACCTGCCCGACGCGCGGCACCATCAATACGTTGCAGGGTGCGTGGCCGGCGACATGGGCGGTGGCGTGGCCGACCATGAATCGGGCCAGACCGCGCTTGCCACGCCGGCCGAGAACCACCAGATCGGGTTGCAGTTCCTCTGCCGTACGGACGATTTCCTGGTGCGGCTCCTCGCCATAGACCAGTTGTGTGTCGCAGGCGACCCCCGCCGCATCAGCCGCGGTGGTAACTGCGTCGAGACGTGACTGCGCCTCGCGTTCCAACTGGGCGCGCAGTCCGTGGGTGCCGACGCCTTCCAGATCCTGGGTGGACAGGACGATGGTCATCACGGTCAGCCTGGCGCCGCAGCGTTTGGCCAGATCGATCGCCACACGCTGGGCGCCGCTGGAAAAATCCGAGCCGTCGGTCGGGAACAGGATGTGCTTGATTGCTTTGCTCATAGGGTTCTCCTTATGCCTTCCGGGCGAGCGGATTGATTGCCGGATCGGCTACCCGATTGGCCAGCTTGTGCGCGGCCATGCCCTTGATCAGCGCGACGACGATGGTGATGCCGCCCACCGCCAGGGCCAGCACCAGGGTGGCGTCGCCGAGCATCTTCAGGGTGTTGATGGTGGATTCCTGCATGGTGGCGATCAGGCCCAGCTTGGACAGATAGCCCGGCACATAGAAGAAGCGCGAGAACAGCACGATGACCATGATGATGCCCATGACGAACTTGACGATGGAGTCCTTTACATAGGTGGTGCCGATGGCGCCGATCTGGATGCCGAACAGCGAGCCGGCCAGGATGATCATGGCCAGGCGGATATCGACCACGCCGTCGAGCGCGTAAAGCATGGTGCCGCCGGCGCCCATGACGAAAGCGATCACCAGTTCGGTGGCAGTGGCCATCAGCGCGGGGGCGCCCAGCACATAGATCATCGCCGGCACACCGATGAAGCCGCCCACCGCGATGGTGGCGGCCAGCATGCCGGTGGCGAATCCCAGCGGCACGATGAACAGCACGGAGACACGCGCCTTCAAACTGGTGAAGTACATCATGGTGCCGGGGATATTGACCGACTGGACCCACAGCGCCAGTTTCGGGGCCACATGCGGTGCTTCCTCGCCGTCGCCGTCCTTTTCCGCCTTCAACATCTTCAGCGCGTCGCGCAGCACGAAACTGCCGACGATGGCGAGCACGATGACGAACACCACCGAGACGTACAGACTGGTGCCGACGTCGCCGTAGATGTGTTTGACCTCGGTCATCGCGTGCTTGCCGACCAGCACGCCGGCCTCGGCGAAGATACCCATGATGATGCCCAGCTTGACGTCCACCTGGCCGTACTTGTGACGCTTCATGGCACCGACCAGGGATTTGGGAAACTTGTGGCAGATATTGGAGGCCACCGCGACGATGCCGGGCACCCCCAGGGTCATCATCGCCGGAGTCAGCACGAAGGCGCCGCCGGAGCCGATGAAGCCGGAGACCATGCCGCCGATGAAGCCGACCACGAACAGGGCGATGGCGTTGTAGAGATTGATGTCGATGAACAGGCTGCTTTCCACTTTTCGATGCTCCGTAACTTACTTTTTGCTGGTTGATGTTTTTGCGGCGCGCAGGCCGAGGGTTTCCCAGAAGTAGCCGGTAAAGGCGCCATGGAAATACGAGAACACGAAGGCGACGACGATCGGGATCAGGAACAGGCTCTTTTCACCTTTGATGGTGCGTTCCGCCCAGTCGACGAACAGGTCGGAATTCATCAACAGCAAGGTGTACAGCACGAGGCTGGCAATACCGAACAGCAGGGTGGCCGCGATGGGCTTTTTAGGGGACATGGTGAATCCTCAGGGTTGCGTGACAGGGAATCGAGAAAAGGGGACTTGCGAAACAGGGTTCAGGTCAGGGAAAGGGGGGCAGCCGCCTTGCGGGCGGATTCGCGCATCGACGATTTCGCGCCCTGCGGTCGTTTCTGTGATGGTTCGCCAACCACCACGACCGGGACCGGCGTGGCGCTGTCGAACAATCCTCGCCGGCCGCGCATCAGCGCGCGCACCGGGTCGTCCGCCGTGCCTGAAACCGCGAACAGCACGCTGGAACGGTTCTGCAGCACGCGCAATACCGCGCGCCGGCTGGCTGCGCCCAATGCTTCGGTCTCGCAGGCAATGCCTTCGAGCGCGGGCAGGTATTCGACCAGCAAAGCGCGCAACCCCATTGGATCGTGGGTGAGCAGCAAGAGATCGGCCTGCATGCGACGGCACACGCCGATGACGTAATCCATGACGGGCGCCGGCAAGGTTGCACCGACCCCCAGTGCAATCAATTTGCGCGGGCTGTTTGTCAATGGCGCTGCGGCGGCGGGAGCGGGAGATGACAAAGGTGAGGGGTTCAACGCTGCCTCCATGCGGTAACGGCCGCTGACCTCGCCGGCATCGGCCTGAGCCAGCGCGCTCAAGGCCTGTTTGATCTGATCGGCAAGTCGTTTCATAGGGAACTCCGGTTTGGATGGATGCCCCATGCGTTGCGCTGAACTGAAGCGCTCGTTCGCGTGTCGGGGCTGGCTTGCTATCGCAAGCACTGTGCCAAACCCCGAAATCCGCTAACCCATTGATTTTATTGGGCGACGACATGTGAACCACAACGTCAGCCGTTTCAATAACGAAACACCCTAACCACTAATCAACCTAATGCCTTGATTGGCAAGGACTTGCCGAAGACGTTTAGAATCTGAAACGTGTTTCACTATTGAAATAGAGATGTCCAGCATTCGCGGCAAGATCACTTTGGGTTATCTGGCACTCGCGCTTGGCGTCGGCGGCTTTGTGCTGTTTGCATCCGCCGATCTGCGATTTCTGGAAACCCGCGTGCGCGAAGGCGTGGCGATATCGGCGTTCCAGGAAACCGTGCAGGAAATGCGCCGCCACGAGAAAAATTACTTCCTTTATCGCGGCGCCGATGAACTGGACGAGGCGCGTGTGCAAGCCGGACGGCTGGCGCAACAGCTCGATGCGGAGGCCCAGGCGCTGGCCAGCATCGCGCGCAATGATGAAATTCCCGCTCTGGGCCGGGCGATCGAGCGCTACCGGAAGTTGATCGAGCAACCCATCGAGTTCGTCGCCGGCAATGCCGAGGCCAATCATGTTGAGGCCGACATACGCGCGGCGGGACATGCCATTTCCGAGTTCAGCGAGCATCTGGCGCTGCGCGAGCGCACCGCGCTGGTGGCCACCCTGCGTCAGTCGCGCCATGCCTTGTTCTGGTCGGTCGGCCTGGTGGCGCTGCTGGCGCTGGCCGGCGGGCAACTGCTCTATCGCGCGGTGGGCAGGCCCCTGCGCCGCCTCGAAGAACAGCTTGAACCGCTGGCGGAAGGCCGCTTCCAGACCTTCTCGATGGTGTCAGAGGATCGTGAAATCGTTTCTTTTACGGCGGCGCTGAATCGCATGCTGAAAGAACTTGAACTTGGCCGTCGCCAGGTTCTTCAATCCGACAAGCTCGCCGCGCTGGGCACTCTGGCTTCCGGCGTCGCCCACGAGTTGAACAATCCGTTGGGCAACATTTCCGGCGCCTGCCAGATCCTGCTGGAAGAACTCGACGGCCTTGACACCTTGCCCGCCGACGCACGCGCGGCCCTGCGCGACTGGCTGACCCAGATCGACGACGAAACCGAGCGGGCGCGGCGCATCGTGCGCACGCTGCTCGACTACAGCCGCAAACCGGTACGTGCAGGGGCGGCCTGTCTGCTTGGCGAAGCCCTGGAAAAATCCTTGCTGCTGCTGCGCCAGCGTCTGCCAAACGAGAACAGCGTCAGTTTCGAACTGCCTGCCGACTTGCTCGTCTGCGCCGATCCGCAGCGTTTGCAACAGGTCTTCATCAACCTGATCCAGAACGCGCTTGATGCCGGGGGCGACTCGGTGCAGGTGAACATCCATGCCCGCCAGGCCGAAGCGGCGAGCTGGCCGCCTGCCGGCGCCGGTTTGGTCGTGGGCGCACGGGCGGAACGCGAAGCGGTGCTGGTCACGGTCGCCGACGATGGTCCCGGCATTCCCGGCGAGCGCCTGGGCCACATCTTCGACCCCTTCTTCACCACGCGCGAACCCGGCGAAGGCACCGGCCTGGGCCTCTATATCGTCGGTGAAATCGTCCAGGAACTGGGCGGCGCCATTGCAGTTTCCAGTCCCGGCCCCTCCGGCCGGGGCGTGTGCTTCAGTCTGTGGCTGCCGTGCGGAGCCGCAGCATGAATACCGCCCCCGCCCGGATTCTTGTGGTCGATGACGAGGCCGCCGCGCTGAAGAACCTCACGCATCTGCTGCGCAAGGAGCATTACGAAGTGACGGCCTGCCAGAGCGGATCTGCCGGCCTGGCGGCGCTGCAACAGCAGGAATTCGCGCTGCTGCTGACCGATCTGCGCATGAAGGGCATTGATGGCATGGCGTTGCTGCGCAGGACAAAAGTCCTGCAACCGGACTGCGAGGTGATCGTCATTACCGGCCACGCCACGCTCGATTCCGCTGTTGAAGCAATGAAGGAAGGCGCGTTTCACTATATTGCCAAGCCCTATCGGCTTGATGAAGTACGTCAGGTGGTCAAAAGCGCACTCGATGTTGTGCTGTTGAAACGGGAAAACCGAGTCCTCAAGCAACGCATCGAAGAGTACGAGAGCGGCCCGAATATCGTCACCCAGGATGCCGCAATGCTGTTGTTGCTGGACACGGCGCGGCAGATCGGGCCGACCGACTGCAACGTATTGGTGACCGGCGAATCGGGAACCGGCAAGGAACTGCTGGCGCGCTATGTTCACACCCATAGCGGGCGTTCAAAAGGCCGGTTTGTCGCAGTGAACTGCGGCGCGCTGCAGGAGGAACTGCTCGCCAACGAGTTGTTCGGCCACGAAAAGGGCGCGTTCACCGGCGCCGACCGACAAAAGCGCGGCCTGATCGAAATCGCCGAGGGCGGCACGCTGTTCCTCGACGAAATCACCGAAATGTCCCCTGCCATGCAGGTCAAGCTGTTGCGGGTACTGCAGGAACGTGAATTGCTGCGTGTCGGCGGTACCGAACCGGTTGCGATCGATGTGCGCTTCATCGCGGCAACCAACCGCGACCTGCAGGAGAGCGTCCGCAACGGCCAATTCCGCGCCGACCTTTTTTTCCGGCTCAACGTCGTCAACCTCGCCCTGCCGGCACTGCGCGAGCGGCGCGATGACGTGCCCCTGCTGGCGTTCTACTTTCTGAAGAAATTCGCCCTGGCGATGGGCAAACCGGTTGCCGATATCGAGCCGGACGCGCTGCGCTTGCTGGGTCGATACGACTATCCCGGCAACGTGCGCGAACTCGCCAACCTGATCGAGCGTGGCGTCGCCCTGGCGCGCGGAGTGCTGCTGGATCTCTCGCATCTGCCGGAGAGCCTGCGCAGCCTCAAGGTGCGCGTGGCATCGGCGGCTGGCAATGAGCTGCAAAGCCTGGAAAAGAACGAGGCGACGTACATTGCCCAGGTGCTTGCCTTTACCGGCGGCAACCGCAACCAGGCCGCAGATATCCTCGGTATCGACCGGGTTTCGTTGTGGCGAAGGATCAAGCGCTATGGACTTGATGTTGATGATAATGCCCGGCATTGATTCAGCCAGGACTCGCTAAACATGCGTGCCGACAATCAGGATACGCCGCCCGCTAAGCCGCCTTCACGCGACGGCATCAACCCGCCCGGCGCGCTGCCGCGCGTGGTCCGCGTCAACCGGCACTGGGTAGTCAGGTCCACGCTGCTGTACGGCCTGTCCATCTCGCTGCTGCTGGTATTGCTCGGCAGCCTGTATTTCCGCATCGAGTCGAACAACAATCTGAATCTGAAACTGGCCGGCAAGGAGCGGGCGCTGAGTCTGGCCGCGCTGAGTCTGACCGAATCCATGACCGGCGTGCTGTCGGATCTGCGCTACCTGTCGCGCCACAATGAGCTGGATGATTATCTACGCTCGGCTACGCCATCCACGGCACGCCGGCTGGAACTGGAATACGCCGCTTTTCTCCGGCAGAAGCGGGATTACGACCAGATTCGCTTGATCGACCTTGATGGCCGCGAGCGCGTCCGCGTCGATCATGCCCACGACGGCGTCTTTGTCACGCCTGCATCGCGGCTTCAGGACAAGGCTTCACGCTACTATTTCAAGGACATGTCGAAACTGCGGCCGAACGAAATCTATGTCTCGCCGATGGACTTGAATATCGAACGGGGTCGGATAGAAATGCCGCTGAAGCCGGTGATTCGCGTGGCCATGGCGGTCTCCGACCAGAACGGACAACGCAAGGGCTATGTGGTCATCAATATTCTGGTGAAACCGCTGCTGAAGCGGCTGCGCAGTTTCACCGGGGCGAAAACCGCCTTGTGGATGCTGGACACCGAAGGACACTGGCTGATGGGTCCGAGCCCGAACGATGACTGGTCGCGGCAATTGCCCGAACGGCAGGCAAACACGCTGCCCAGGCGCTACCCGGCGGCCTGGGCGGAAATCGGCAAAAACGCCGCCGGCATGCTGACGACGGACAAACAGCATTTGCAGTATGCCCGCCTCTTTCCATTGCGCGCGTCTGCCGTGACTGTGGATGGCGTCCATCTTGCCCAGGCTGCCGCCGCTGACCGATACGCATGGATTCTGGTTGCCGCAACCCCGTTCGCTGAAGTTGAGGCGGCCAATGCCCGCCTGCTGCGCAACCTGCTGGCGGGTGGCAGCCTGCTGGCGCTGCTGTTCTTCGGCCTGTCGGCGGCGCTTGCGTATGTCGCGGCACGCGGCCGCGCCCTCTCCGAGGCGCTGGAAAAAGCCGTCGACAGCGTGCCCATGCTGGTCAGCTATGTGGACACGGAGGAACGCTACCGCTTCAACAATCTGGCTTATCTGCGCACGCTGGGCCAGTCCCCGCGCGATCTGTACGGAAAACATGTGCGGGAAGCGCTGGGCGACCTTGCATACCGAAAAATCCTGCCCTATCTGGAGCAGGCACTGGCCGGTAAACGGGTGGAATTCGAACAGCGCCTGGACTACCCGGGCATCGGTCGCCGCGATGTCGCGGTCACCTATCTGCCCGACATGGATGCCAACGGCCAGGTCCGCGGTTTCTACGCGGTGGTCAACGACGTGACCCTGCTCAAGGACACGCAACGACGCGAGAGCCAACATATGCTCGAACTGGCGCACGTTTCCCGCCTGGCCAGCATGGGGGAGATGGCGGCGGAAATTGCACATCAGATCAATCAACCCCTGTCGGCCATCGGCATGTTCAATGGCGCCGCGCTGCGCAATCTGGAAAACGGCGGCGACCAGGCGCAAGTCAGGGAATGGCTCGGCATGATTGGCGCACAGGTGAAACGCGCCGGCGAGGTCATCGGGCACATGCGCCGATTCGTGCGCAAGGAAGGAAACCAGTATTGCGAGCTCGATGTGAATCAGCCGGCCACGGCGGTGGTCAGCCTGCTGGAGTACGAAGCCAAGGCCAGGCAGGTCGCCTTGAACCTCGATCTGTGCGAACCGCTGCCTCCGGTCTGGGCGGACCGCATTCTGATCGAGCAGGTCATCTACAACCTGGTACGCAATGCCATCGAGACGCTGGCGGCGCGAGAGCAGGACCGGCGCGTGACCATACGCACGCATGCGGATACCGAATACGTCTGGCTGGAGGTAACGGACAATGGTCCCGGAATAGATCAGGAAATTGGAGAACACATCTTTGAAGCATTCAGCACCCAGAAACAGGACGGACTCGGCATGGGATTGGCCATCAGCCGCTCGATCATCGGCTCCCTGGGCGGCAACCTGGGCTACAACAACCTGCAGGAAGGCGGCGTGATGTTCTACTTCAATTTACCCCTGGAGAATCCATGAACCCTGACCACATCGTTCATGTGGTGGACGACGACGACGCGGTTCGCCAGGCGCTGTGCGCCCTGCTCGCTTCGGTCGGCATCAACGCCCGCGCCTACGCCTCCGCCACTCAATTTCTGGAAGCCGCCAGCCCGGACATGGCCGGTTGCATCGTGCTCGACATTCGCATGCCGGGAATGAGCGGCCTGGAACTCCAGCAGGTGTTGAACAGCCGCAGCATTCTGCTGCCGGTCATCATCGTCACCGGGCATGGCGATGTCTCCATGGCCGTGCGCGCGATGAAGGCGGGCGCCGCCGATTTTCTGCTCAAGCCGTTCAACGAGCAGGAATTGCTCGACCGGATTCAGAAAAGCCTGGAGACCTTCGCAGCGACACAACTCGAAAATCGAGCCCGGCAGGAAGCGGCTCAACGCTTCGTCGGACTGACCACGCGCGAACGCGAGGTTCTGGCGCGCGTGATGGCCGGCCAGCACAACAAGGCCATCGCTTTCGACCTGGGCATCAGCGAGAAAACCGTGGACGTGCATCGTTTCAACATCATGCGCAAGACCGGCTCCCGCACCTTGCCGGAACTCATCCAGTTGCGCCTGCTGGCGGATCAGACGACGGAGTCATGAACCCTGGACCGAGCGTCCCGCTCGGCCGAGTAAAGGTTCCTTTATCCCGAGTAAACAAATCAACAATATTTTCCGTGGTCCGATCGGACTATCTTTGCGTCCAACGCTTGTGCGGAAGACAAGTCGCCGCAGGTTTGCGGTGAACACAGGTTCAGACCATGAACTGCGAGGAGGCAAGGATGGAAAACAGTGCGTCATTTATCGTCGATTGGCCGGTTGCCGGCGAAGTCAGCCGCATCACCCCCTATGTAAATCTGCGCGCCCAGGGCCGCAGCGTCGGGCTCTATCAGGTCAAGCAATGCGCGACACACCGCATGGTCGTGGTGCAGAGCAAGCCGCCTTTGCCGGTTGGCGCCCAGTTTGAAGTCCGGGATGTGCAGGGTTTGCTCCCCAACCTGCCCACCCTGTTGCTTGCCAGGGTAGTGGCCAGCGACCCGATGAATGTCAGTCTGGCGTGGTGATGCTCGCGTCCAGGCGCGGGCAAGCACGTTGGGATCAACTTCAGTGGTTGGGGAGGTGCTGAATGCTGGATCGGAACATGATGTCGGAGGCGGATTGGCATTCACCAGTGGCGGGGACATATCGATCAGGCCAGGGCGGAATTGCGCAGGTATTGCGGGAAGCCGCCGGGTTGGTCAGTGTGCTTTGGCGTCAACGGCGCGAGGAGACTGCATGCATGGCGACAGGTTGTGGAAAACGCCTGCCCGCGATGGGAGTCACGCTCCCCAACGCATCGTCACTCACATCATGGCGGTGTTCCGGCGTGGCATGCCAGACCGCTGAAAGCGTGCTTTGTCCCGTCGCCAGGACATCTTCATCGCCCGCAGCAGCGATTGGGGAGGCGTATGACTAAGCGGTCCATACCTTGTATCGCCTTCGGGTTGGCCTGCCTGATGGTCATGCCCATGGCAAACGGACAGGAAAGTCGATCGCCCGACTGCCACCCGTTGCTAATGTCTGCCGAGTGCGACCGGTTTCACGAGCGCATGGCGAAAGCGGCAGATGACTCGGCCAGGGTTGTGTTCAAGACCGAACTTCAGCGCCTGATCGCCGAACGGGAGCGGTTGTGTCCCTGCCATGACGAACAGCGTGGCTGCTGGCGGGGCGGCGCGACGGCCGCCCGCAATTCCAGCCACGCAAGATTGTTCTGAACGCCCCGTTTCCGACCGGTTCAACCTTGAAACAGCAGTTGAACCCGTCCGAGGGCGGGGTGGAGAAGCCGGCTGGCAAGGCGCGACAACGAGTCATGCCGAGGCATGGCGAGGCGGAGCAACGCCGCCAGATGGTTTCTCCACCCAGACAGCGGGCGGGTAGCGGGCTCACCCAAATGGTGAGCGTCATCGAAGTGAAAGACTTCAGTCGGCATGAGGCCTCACGAGGGATAAGGAGCGGTCAACTGCTGTTTCAAGGTTCAATCAAGCCTTCCAATCTTCTGACGGGCATCTTCGACATGCCGCCCCAATGCGGCTTCGCATGGCCCCCAGCCCTCTGTGAACCGGCCCTCCACACGCATCCTGACCAGAAAAGCTTCGGCCAATGCCAAGGCTTGCCGCCATGTGGACGGGGTGATGCCGGGAAGCAGGTTGGCCGAGTTCATGCTGTCGGGCAGATTGCCACCCATTCCAGGCCTGAAGGCCATCGGCAGCATGTCGTAGGCCGGGGCGTTCTCGAACGGTCTGCCCTGCTCCGAGACGAATGACAGATTGCCGTTGTGCATATCGGTATTCCCGATCAGGGCGCCAAAGGCATAAAGAATCGTCGCAACCTCGGCGGCCTCGGAGGTGATTACACCGGCAGTCGCCAGACGGGCCGCCAGCACCGGCCAGGGCGAAACGGCATCCCCGACAAACTCGGAATCGAGCGAGGTCAGCGAATGGACGGCACGACGGCCCAGCGGCCCCACCCGGTCGAATCGTTCGACTTCAAGGAAGCGTCGGGGGCCGATGTCCACAATCCGGCTCTCGACCGCTGGCAGACCGGCATCGGTCAGCACTCGGCCGGCAAGATATTCGGCCAGCAGCAGATCGCGCCAGCGTCCAGTCACCGCGTTGTCACTCCGGGCGGTGAACTTCACCAGGATGTGTCTGCCGTTGTAGGCCACGAATTTCGGTTGTTCGCCGCCGGCCGATGAACCTGCTACCTCGCCGCGTTCGACGGCATCGGCCATGGCCGGATAGTCCGTCTCCGCAACGGGGACAGGGGGAGTCGCCTGGATGAAGTGTGCGCGGGCAATATCACCCAGCAGCAGATTGCCGACCAGATCGTCTCCGTGATGGATCAACGCCCGCAGGGCATGGGCATCATTCCACTCGTTGATGTCGGCTGGAAGACCGAGTTCGGCGGCGAAACTGATGGCAAAGGCGCGGCCGATGAATCCGGCCGGGCGCATGTCCTGAACCCACCATGGCAGGCCGTCGTAATGAAGCGACGTACCATCATCCTGAAGCAGGACAAAGCCATCCGGGCGCACAGGAAGCAACATGCCAAGCCGACGAATCTGTCCCTCGGCTGAAATACGGTAGACCGGCACCTCTGCAAAGCCACGGGTGGTATCGCGTAGTGCGTACTGAATGGATCTGGCAGCCCCGATTCTGACGATCTCGGTCCCCATGCCAGCGATGGCCCTGGAAAGCGTTGGCTGGCTGATGTCAATAAAATCAATTAGATGACGAGACGTTGCCGGGCCTTGAGCCAACAGGGAGCGGATGCGGTCAGCTTGCACTGCGGTCATTGTGAATGGATATATGAATATATATATGAATACATTATGGGTCAGCCCTGCGAAGCATGGCAATCCCCTTTCAGGTGACGGCAGGGAGGGCTGTGGCCGAGTCCGATCCGATTTCCGCGTTTCAAGCAGCCGACGTTCGCACGATCAAACAGCGCTACTTCGGCCGTCTCTTGAGGCCGAGAAGTTTGTGTAGGAGCAACACCAGATTCCGGATGCGCCAGGAAGGGGGAGAACCCCTCTCGACCAACTCCACCCTTTGCACTTCAGCGCGACCCGAGCCGCTTCAACGGCCGGGATTCCTGTCCACGCCATGGGTCGGCGCCGCTTCCCAGATGCGTGCGCCGTCACGCAGCAGAAAGTCGAGAAAGCGGCGTGTCGTGTTCGACAGTTTCTTGCCCTTCAGATGCACCGCGTACCACTGGCGCACGAGGGGGAAGTGTTCCACGTCCAGGATCGCCAGCAGCCCGGAGTCCAGTTCCAGGCGCAGGTTGTGGTGGGAAAGGACCGAGATGCCCAGGCCGGCCATCACCGCCTGCTTGATGGCCTCGCTGCTGCCCAGTTCCATGTAGGTGCTGGCGGTCAGACCGTGCTGGGCGAACAGTCGGGTGCGGGCCTGGCGTGTGCCGGAGCCGGGCTCGCGCGAAAGAAAACGCTCCTCTGCGATTCGCGCCAGGGGAATGCGCGGTTGCCCGACCAGCGGATGGTCTGGCGGCGCCACCACCACCAGCGGGTTGTCGAGGAAGAACTCGGCTTCCACGTCCATGTTCTCGGGGATGGTGCCCATGATCACCAGGTCGTCCAGGTTGCCTTCCAGACGTTCGACTACGCGCGACTGGTTGGTTATGGTCAGACGTGGCGCCACTTCCGGGTAGTCGCGCAGGAAGACTCCGAGCAGATGGGGCATGAAGTACTTGGCGGTGGTGATGGCGGCCAGGTTGAGCGGGCCGCGCACCCCTTCCTCCAGCCCGATCATGTCCTCCCCCAGCACCCGCATGCGCTCCAGTACGTCCCGACTGGCTTCGAAAAGCTCCTTGCCGGCATCGGTGAGGAACAGGCGCTTGCCCATGTGCTCCACCAGCGGCAACCCCACGCTCTCCTCCAGGCGCTTGATCTGGATGGAGACGGCGGGCTGGGTCAGATGCAGTTCCTCCGCCACCCGGGTGAAGGATCGGTGCGTGCCAAGGCTGTGAAACAGGCGCAGTTGATGCAGGGTGACATTGCGCAGACGCATGGATGCTCCTTCATATAAACAAATGTATATGAACAAGATAATAACAATTAACTTTTGTTCATTCACCCTGTTGGCTACATTGCAAACCGTCAAGCGCTTCCGGGGTGGAAGCGCGGCGCAACGAACTCCAGCAAGAGGAACGACATGTCTGAATCGACCGCCCAAGCAGATTCCCTGGCAGGACTGACTGGCAGAGAGTACGCCCTCGCACGCCGGGCGATGCTTTCCAAAGCCGGCAAGAAAGGTGCGGCCATGCTGACGCCGCAAAGCGTGGCCGCCAGCCGCCGTACTGCCCCCGCCGCGACCCGCGCGGCCGAGGCAATGCCAACCCCCGCCGCCACAGAAGCCACGACAACAACCGAAGCGCCAATCCAGGATGCCGCCGAAACCGCCA
This sequence comes from Tepidiphilus sp. J10, assembly GCA_945897955.1. Lineage (GTDB taxonomy): Bacteria > Pseudomonadota > Gammaproteobacteria > Burkholderiales > Thiobacillaceae > PFJX01. The sequence continues at coordinate 29,811 of CAMDGQ010000030.1, forward strand.
TCGACATGGCCTGCGCGCTGGTGGAAGGCGCTCCCGCCGTGGCCGAGGCGCTGGCCGAAGTCGCCGGCGATAACGTGCGTGACTATTGCCGCGAGCGGCGTCGGGCTTTGTCTCTCTTCGGCAAGACCGCTCTGCCGGCAAAACCCGGCAGCATGGCGGGCGGGGCGGGGGGGCAGTCGGCCGCGCGTCAGCGCCGCCTGGAGAAAAGCCTGAAGGGGCGCGGCGATGCGCCCGCCAGTCGCCCCAGCGGCCGGGTGCGGCCTGCGGCCGAAGCCCCCGCCAAGGTGGAAACCGGCACCACCCTGTCCGGCCAGACGGTCACCGGCGCCCAGGTGGAGCGCACGATCAAGGTTACCGGCAACGAGCCGGGTTCCTGCCGGGCCATCACCGGCACCGAGTACATCGGCGTCGAGCAGTTCGATTCCTTCTGCCCCAGCCGTCCGGCCCCCGCGCCGGCCAAGGTGGGCGCCAGCGCCACCAGTCGGGGTCTCACCGTGAGCGGCCCGGAAGTGGGGCGTTCCGCCAAGGTGACCGGCGGCGAGTCAGGCACTTGCAAGCCCGTCACCGGCACCGAATATCTGGGCAGCGAAAACTTCGACGAGTTCTGCGCCGGCAAAGGGCGGACCTCCCGTCCCGAGAAGGTGGTGATGGGTGCAACCGCAAGAAAGGGTCTGGCCGTATCCGGCAGCGACGAGGCGCGCCCGGCCGCCGTGACGGGCGGCGAGGCCGGGGCGAAGCGCGGCATTACCGGCTCCCAGTACAACGATGCCGGGATATCGCGTCTGACCATCAATGGTCCGGCCAAGGTGGCCCTCACGCATACCATCGCCGGGCGGCCGGTTTCCGGCGTCGAGATCGGCCGTTCGGTGAAGGTTTCGGGCGATGAAGCGGGTTCCTGCCGCGCCATCTCCGGCACGGAATACCTGTCCAACGAACAATTCCAGAGCATCTGCAATACCCGCCCGGAAGCGGGGCCGGAGAAAGTGGGCGAGGCGGCCAGCGACGGCGGCCAGCGCATTACCGGTAATCTGGTGGAGCGTACCGGCAGAATCACCGGCAACGAGCCCCGCGCCGAGGGCCGGGTGACCGGCTCCCAGTACGAGCAGGGCTCGACCCGGGAATCCAGCGCCCGCGCAGAACGCCGGCCCGCCAGCGTGATGAGCGCAGCCGGTTCCCCAAAATCGAGCGGTGACGAGCCAGGCCGGCGCGGGCGCGTCACCGGAGCCGATTACGCCGGTGCGGCCCTGTCCGCCGCCGGTCGGGGCGCCCCGGAGTCGATGATCAATGTTGCCAAGGTGGATGTCAGCCACACCTTGCGCGGGCAGCCGGTTTCCGGCTCGCCCCTGGGCCGCTCCAACCGGGTGACCGGCGACGAGCCGGGCAGCCATTTATCCATCAGCGGCACGCCCTATGCCGCCAGCGAACAGATTGCCGGCGCCTGTGATTGCCAGCATGCCGAGGCCAGCGAGCCGGCCGCCCTGCCGCAGGCCCATCCCCGCTTTCAGCCCGCAGGCCGGCCGCGCGCCATGGCCATGAGCATGGTTCCGGCGGAACCTCGCCCGGAATCCTTCAGCGTCAGCGCACCGGCGGTGGAGGCGCGCGGTCGCATCACCGGCACCGGCTACGGCGGTACCGGCCGCATCACCGGCCCGGTCAACATGGCTTCGGGCCTGGTGTCCGGCACGCCGGAGTTTCGTTACCGCGACGAGGGCATTCAATTCGGCGGCCTGCGTTCGGCCATGCCTGAATCCGCCGCCCCGATCGTCCAGGTGGAGCGCATTACCGGCGAGGGCCGCGAGGCCGGTCGCCGCATCACCGGCAACGACTGGGGCCGCAGCGACCGAGTGACCGGCACCGAGGGTCGCTGGGCACAGGGCCGCAACCCGACCCAGCGCGGCGCGGGCCGTGGCATGGACGTCGGCGCCCGGGCCAACAAGGGCATGGAGCGTCCTGAAGCGCCCCTGGCCAAAGTCACCGGCAGCAGCGGCAACGCCGGCAAGGGCGCGCTGATCACCGTTTCCGGCGGCGCACGCGGCTGAGGCGGAGAGCACACTCATGGACACGCGCAACGCTTACTCACTCCGCATCAAGTCCCAGCAGGGACGGCGTCCGGGTCATGCTCCCTACGGTCTGGGCACGGCCGCATCCAGCCTGCCGGCCCGCACCGAGTTGCGCATCGCCCCGGCAGCCGAAGCGCCGCCTGCGCACCACCTGGCGGACCGGCGCATGAATGCCCGCCTGGCCCACTGCGAGGATTCGGTGAAAGGCCGCTTCGACGCCATCGCCCCCGCTCTCAAGTCTTTGTCTGCGCTTCAGCATCTGGAGGACTTCCCTGTTCAGGCGCAGCGCCTGGCGCGTGAACGCCTGGGCCATGAATTGCCCCAGGACATTCTGAACGACGCCTGGGTGAGCGGCCTCGACCTCAAGGCCCTTTACGCCCACTGCGTTTTTGCCGCGCTCAAGGCCGCCACCGCCCAGTTCGCCGAGGACATCCGCAATCAACTGGAAAAGGTGCAGGACACGCGCAATTTCTTCCTGGACTGCGGCTATCACGCGGTGGACATCAGCCCCTGCGCCGATGGCCGCCTGAAGGGTCTGTCGCGCTACATCCTGCGTCTGCCGCTGACCTCGCTGACCCGGCGCAAGGCCTATGCCGGGGCGCTGTTCGACGTGGAGACGGACGTGCGCCACTGGGTGAGCACGGAACTGCGCCGTTTCCGCGAGGGCGTGCCCACCACCGCCGACGCCGGCACCCGCTATCTGAAGATCGCGGTCTATCACACCAGTTCCTCCAGTCCCTCCTGCGAGGGCTGCGCCGCCCACGGCAGCAACGAGACCCGCGCCATCGAAGCGGCCCTGGAACGGCTGAACCAGTTCCGCCAGGCCATCGAGAACAGCTTCTGTTGCGGCGCCGGCACCGACCTCCTGCTGATCGGCGTGGACACCGATACCGACGCCATCAAGGTACACATTCCGGACAGCAAGGGCGATCTCTCCGCCTACCGCTTTGTGGACAACGCCGTGTTGTTCTCCGAGACCGCCGGGTTGTCGGCCGATGCCGCCCGCGCCGTGGTGTACGAGTCGATCCGCACCGCCAGCCGCAAGGACGGCTGGGGCGCCGGCCAGGGCGAGCCGCACGACGGCATGCGCCGACTGATCGCCAACCTGCTGGTGAACAACTTTTCCCAGATCGAGTATGTGAACGACCTCTACGACGGCCGTTACCCGGACATCGGCCATGCCGAGCGCTACATCAGCGTGGGCGACGGCTTCGAGGAAGTGCAGATGCGGAACGTGGCCTATTACGCCCACCTGCACACCCTGGAAGAGGGCGTGGCGGACATGGACGTGGGCATCAAGATCTTCAAGGGCCTCAACGTCCGGCACGGTCTGCCCATCCCGATCGCCATCCACTACCGCTACGACGCCCGGGTGCCGGGCGCCCGCGACCGGGTGGCGGAAAAGGCCCGTCGCGTGGGCGCCGCCATTCGCGCCCGCTATCCCGATCTTGCCGAGCAGCGCCTGCTGGCCTGCTGGCTCTCGGTGCAGGACCTGCCCACCGGCAGCCCCATCGAAAGTCTGGAGGGCTGAGCCATGAAGATCATGCAGGTGGAAAAAACCCTGGTGTCATCCAACCGCATCGCCGACCTGGGCCATCGCCCCTTGCTGGTGGTGCAGGAAAAGGCGGGCGGGGCGCGCCAGGTGGCGGTGGACGCCATCGGCTGCCTGCCCGGCGACTGGGTGATCTGCGTGGGTTCCTCCGCCGCCCGCGAAGCCGCCGGCAGCAAGGAATTTCCTTCGGATCTGACCATTGTCGGAATCATCGACCACTGGCCGCCCGATGCGTCCGGAACCGAGGGGAAAGCCTGATGGAAATCATGCGGGTGCGTTCCGAGCTGGTGGCCAGCCGGCGTACGCCGGGGCTGAAGAACCAGTCCTTGCGCGTGCTGGAAGACGCCAAAGGCGGGCTCGCCGTGGCCTGCGATCCGGTAGGAACGCCACCGGGGAAATACGTGTTCACCGTGAGCGGTTCCGCCGCCCGCCTGGCAACAGGCGATGCCAGGGTTCTCACCGACCTGACCATCGCCGGAATCATCGACAACTGGAACCCGGAATAAACACTCCGGGATTGATCAACTCACCGTTTTTTTGATGTTTTTTTAACCTGAAGGAGAACTGAAATGGCTTCTGTGTCCGGTATTGCTCTTGGAATGATTGAAACCCGTGGTCTGGTGCCCGCGATTGAAGCGGCCGACGCCATGACCAAGGCCGCCGAAGTGCGCCTTGTGGGCCGCGAATTCGTCGGCGGCGGCTACGTCACCGTCATGGTGCGCGGCGAGACCGGCGCGGTGAACGCGGCGGTGCGCGCCGGCGCCGACGCCTGCGAGCGGGTCGGCGACGGCCTGGTGGCTGCCCACATCATCGCTCGCGTCCATTCCGAAGTGGAAGGCGTGCTGCCCCAGGCCGCCTGAGTTGAGTCCGAAGAACCGTAGGGTGGATAAGCAAAGCGCATCCACCTTGGTCGGCAGGATCGATGGATGCGCTGCGCTTATCCACCCTACTGCCAAACGTTGATATTGAAGGAGAAATGAAATGGCTGAAGTGACTGGTATTGCTCTTGGAATGATCGAAACCCGCGGCCTGGTGCCCGCCATTGAAGCGGCGGACGCCATGACCAAGGCCGCCGAAGTGCGTCTGATCGGTCGCCAGTTTGTCGGCGGCGGCTACGTCACCGTGCTGGTGCGCGGCGAGACGGGGGCGGTGAACGCGGCGGTCCGTGCCGGCGCGGACGCCTGCGAGCGGGTCGGTGACGGACTGGTGGCCGCCCACATCATCGCCCGGGTGCATTCCGAGGTGGAAGGCATCCTGCCTAGGACGCCGAGCGCGTGAAGCATCCAGCGTGAGGCGGGCCGGCCCCGCCCGCGCGAAACCTGAATCGAAGGAGAACTGAAATGGCTGCTGTAACTGGAGTTGCATTGGGAATGATCGAAACCCGCGGCCTGGTGCCCGCGATTGAAGCGGCGGACGCCATGACCAAGGCTGCGGAAGTGCGCCTGGTCGGGCGTGAATTCGTCGGTGGTGGCTATGTCACCGTGCTGGTACGCGGCGAGACGGGGGCGGTGAACGCGGCGGTCCGTGCCGGCGCGGATGCCTGCGAGCGGGTCGGCGACGGCCTGGTGGCCGCCCACATCATCGCCCGCGTCCATTCCGAGGTCGAAGGCGTGCTGCCCGGCTCGCCCAGTGCCGGCGGCGGCGGCCGCGACGGCGAGGTCTCGGCCCGACTGAGCTGAAGGTGAATGTCATGGTGGCGAATCCCCGACTGGCCGGTTACCTCACCCAGGCCCTGGACCACGAGCTTTCCGTGGTGCAGCAGTACCTCACCCAGTCCTGCCTTTGCCGGCTGTGGCGGGAGGATGGCCTGGCGGATTACTTCCGCCGCGAGGCCGACGAGGAACAGGGCCATGCCGCCAGGCTGATCTGCCACCTGCTCGGCCTCGGCCTGGCCCCCAACGGCACCCGGCTGAAGCCGGTACGGCCGGGTCGGAATCTGGAAGAGATGCTGAGACTGGACTGGCAGTTCGAACTGGACGCAGTGCGGCTCTATCAGGATGCACTGCAATACGCGGAACGCTGCCGCGACAGTGCGGCGGCAGCCCTGTTCGCCGAATTGCTGGCGGACGAGGAAGGCCACCTGGCGGAGTTGGAGCGCATGTTGCGCGATTTGGCGGAGAAGGGTTGCGACCCTGAACGCTTCGTAAAGGAGGTCTGTCATGTCTGAACATCCCCCCGCCGGCTGGCAGGTACAAGCCAGGCCCCCGGTAATGACCCGGCGCTTCGAGTTTCCCGACTACGCCGCCACCCGTGCTTTCCTCGACGGACTGGCCAGGCTCTCGGAAACGACCGGCCACTACCCGGATCTGAATTTCGCCAAGACCCATGTCAGCGTGACCCTGGCGGCACGCGACACGGCCCTGGGCGCCGACGAATACGCCTTCGCGGACCAGGTCGATGCCCTGGCCGGCAAGGGCTGAGGAACCGACATGGCTGGCCATGTCCTCGCCGTGGCCAGCCTAAAAGGTGGTTGCGGCAAGTCCACCCTGGCCTGGAATCTGGCCGCCGGCCTGGCCCGGCGCGAGGGACCGGAGCGGGTGGGCCTGCTCGACGCCGACCCGCAGGGCGCGCTGACCCACTGGGCGGCCTGGGGCGCTGCAGGGGCGGAGAGACAAGGCGGAATGGTGCCGGTGCATGCCGCCGGGGCCGACCCGGACGCCGCACTGGTCCGGGCGATGCGCCGCCACGCCCGGGTGGTGGTGGATTGTCCGCCCTCCCTGGACATGGCCGTGACGCAGCGGCTGCTGGCGCGGGCGCACATGGTGCTGATTCCGGTGCTGCCCTCGCCCCTGGACCTCTGGGCCAGTGCCAGGACCGCCCGGACGGTTGTGGAAATGCGGCGCGACAACCCCGGTCTCCAGGCCTGGCTGCTGATCAACCAGGTGGAGCCGGGCAGCGCTCTGTCGCGGGCCATGAGCCGCGCCCTGGCGGAACTGGAAGTGCCGGCCCTGGCCAGCATGGTGCGCCGCCGCGCGGCATTTCGCAGCGCCATCCTGGAAGGGGTGAGCGTGTATCAGTTGGGTGCCCGCGGCCGCGAGGCGGCGCGGGAGATCGATCAAGTCCTTCAAGAGGTGACGGGAACATGAGCAAACTGGAAGACAAGCTGACCGCCAGCATCAAACCGGGCAAGACTGCGCCCGCAACCGACCGGCGTCCCCGGCCCGCCACGCGCAAGCCGGCAAGGGTTCCGGCCGAAGCCGTGCCGGAAGCCAGCCCCGCCGCCGCCCAGCCTGCGCCGAGCGATTCGGCGCGCCAGCCGCACCCCAGGCGCGTCTGGCCTGACTGAAACATGAGCGAGGCCGAGACATGAAAGCCAATTCCCTGCGGGACTGCCTGTCCCGCCTGCGCAAGGCCTCCTGGAGCGAGATACTGTTCGGCGATGATCCCTGGGCCATACTGCTTTTGCTGACGGCCTGCGGACTCGGCTTCCTCGTTCTGGCCCGGGATGCCCTGCCTGCCATCGTGGGCGTGGTGCTGGCGGGGGTGCTGGCCCATGCCTGGCTGTGGTGCCGCGCCGAAGCCAAAGAGGCTGCGGAATCCGAAGACGCCGACAGAAAGCAGCCATGAACAAACCGATCCGAGCCTGGCTTCCCTTTCTGGACTGGTTTCCCGTGACCTCGGTCCAGGTACGTGCCGACCTCCTGGCCGGCATCACCGTGGCGCTGGTGCTGATTCCGCAGTCCATGGCCTATGCCCAGCTCGCCGGCATGCCGTCCTACTACGGTCTCTACGCGGCCTTCCTGCCGGTGATGGCGGGCGCCCTGTGGGGGTCGTCGCGCCAGCTTTCCACCGGACCGGTGGCCATCGTCGCTCTGCTCACCGCCTCGGCCCTGGCGCCTCTGGCGACGGCGGGCTCGGGCCAGTACATCGCGCTGGCCATCCTGCTGGCCTTGATGGTCGGCGTCATCCAGCTTGCCCTCGGGCTGTTCCGCATGGGCGCCATCGTCAACCTGTTGTCCCACCCGGTGATCATCGGCTTCACCAACGCGGCGGCCATCATCATCGCCCTGTCCCAGTTCAACAAATTGCTGGGCGTGCCCATGAGCCGCAGCGACAACTTTCTCAGCGACATCTACGGCGTACTGCTGCATGCGGGCGAGACTCACTGGCCCACTCTGGCCATGGGCGCGGGAGCCCTGGCGCTGATGCTGCTCATGAAACGCTATCTGCCGCGCTGGCCCAACGTGCTGGTTGCGGTGGCGCTGGCCACCCTGTTGAGCTGGCAGATCGGCTTCGAGCGGCAGATGACGGTGGCGCCGGATGCATTGGGGGAGGCGGCCCCGCAAACCCTGGTGACCGGCTATCGGATCGGCCAGCAACACATCGCCGGCCTCGAGGCCGAACTGGCCGAGGCTCGCACCGCCCTGGGCCGGGCGGAAGCCGGCGGGGCCGCCAACCTGGCCGACAAGGCACGCCAGGCGGAACTGGAGTACCGCCTGGAACTGACCCAGGTACATCTGGACGATGCCGTCCGGGAAAACCAGGCTCGCCTGAAATCCCTGGCCCAGATTCGCTTCGTCGCCGTGGCGGATGGCCAGGGCGGGATGCGCCTCTACAGCGAGGCGGGGGCGCCCGCCGGCGCCGACCGGGATACCGTCTGGCGCCTGAAGAAGCTGGACGACAAGGGTCTGCGCCTTTCCGGCGGCGGCGAGGTGGTGGGCGCCATTCCGCCCGGCCTGCCCAGCCTGTCCATGCCCGATGTAGGCTGGTCCGACTTCACCGCGCTGTTGTCCGCTGCTCTGGTCATCTCTCTGGTCGCGTTCATGGAAGCCATTTCCATCGCCAAGGCGATGGCCGCCAAGACCCGCGCGCGCATCGACCCCAACCAGGAACTGATCGGCCAGGGCCTGGCCAATATGGTCGGCGCGGCCTCCCAGTCATTCCCGGTGAGCGGTTCGTTTTCGCGCTCCGCCGTGAACCTGAATGCCGGCGCGGTCACCGGCCTGTCCTCGGTGTTTGCCGGCCTGCTGGTGCTGATCACCCTGCTGTTTCTCACCAGTCTGCTCTATCACCTGCCCCAGGCGGTGCTGGCGGCGGTAATCATGCTGGCGGTGCTGGGCCTGATCAATCCGGGCGCCATGCGCCACGCCTGGCACACCCACCGCCACGACGGCCTCGCCGCGACGGTGACCTTCATCGCCACCCTGGCCTTCGCCCCCCACCTGGACATGGGCATCCTGTTCGGCGCCGTGATCGCCATCGCCCTGTTCCTGCACCGGCGCATGCGGCCCCGGGGCGAGATTCTGGGCCAGCACCCTGACGGTGTGCTGGGCGGTCTGGATACCCACGATCTGCAACCCATCAGCCGCAACGTCGTGCCGGTGCGCTTCGATGGCGAACTCACCTTCGTCAACGTGTCCTACTTCGAGGACATGATGCTGGAAGCGGTGCGCCGATTCCCGGAGGCCAGGGCCATCCTGCTGATCGGCAGCAGCATCAACGAGATCGACGTCTCGGGCGAGGAAAAGCTCAGCGATCTTGCCCGGCGCCTGGAGCAGGGCGGCGTGAAGCTGTATCTGAGCGGCCTGAAGAAGCAGGTGCTGGAAGTTCTGGAGCGGGCCGAGATTTACAAGACCCTGCCCCCGGAGCGCATCTTCCGCTCCAAGGAGCAGGCCCTGAAGACCCTGCTGGAACGCTACGGATAAAGCCATGAGCTTCGAACCGGTCGTCCTGTTCTTCCTGCTGGGCGTGGCCGCCGGCCTGGCCCGCTCGGACCTGAAGATTCCGTCCAGCATCTACGACGCCCTGTCCATCTTCCTGCTCCTGGCCATCGGCCTGAAGGGCGGAGTGATGCTGGCGGAACACGCCGAGCCGGGCATGCTGCTGGACGGCGCCGTCATCGTTCTGGCCGGCGCGCTGATCCCCTTCATCGCCTTCCCGCTGTTGCGCTGGGTGGGGCGCATGAACCGCGCCGACTCTGCCTCCATCGCCGCCCATTACGGCTCGGTCAGCGTGGTTACCTTCTCCGTCGGCGTCACCTTCCTGGCCCAGGAAGGTCAGGCCTACGAGGGCTACATGATCGCTTTCCTGGTGCTGCTGGAAATGCCCGCCCTGGTCATCGGCGTGCTGCTGGCCCGGCATGGTCAGGGCTCGGTTAAATGGGGCAAGCTGCTGCACGAGGTGTTCTTCGGCAAGAGCATCTTCCTGCTGGCAGGCGGCCTGCTGATCGGCTATCTGGCCGGCGCCGAAGGCATCAAGCCCCTGGACAAGCTGTTCTTCGACTTGTTCAAGGGCGTGCTGGCCCTGTTCCTGCTGGAAATGGGTCTGGTGGCCGCCGGTCGGGTGGCGGATCTGCGCGCCCACGGGCCCTTCCTGATCAGCTTCGCCATGGTCATGCCCCTGATCGCCGGTCTGCTCGGGGTGGTGGTGGCCTGGTCGGTGGGCCTGACCCTGGGCGGCGCGCTGCTGCTGGCCACCCTCTACGCCAGCGCTTCCTACATCGCCGCCCCCGCCGCCATGCGCATCGCCGTTCCCGAGGCCAACCCCGGCCTGTCGATCGGCGCCGCCCTGGGCGTGACCTTCCCGTTCAACCTGTTCGTGGGTATTCCGGTGTATTACTGGATGGCGCAAACCCTGTATCGCTTCGGAGGCTGATCTTGAACACCTCAAACCGTCTGATGCTCACCGTCGTCTGTGAAGCCGTGCTGGAACCCCTGCTGGAAGAGGAACTGCCTCCCCTCGGTGTAACCGGCTACACCATCACCGATGCACGCGGCCTGGGCAGCCACGGCCGGCGCAGCGGCGCCTGGCGCAAGGAAGGCAACATCCGGGTGGATATTCTGTGCGACCCGGCCCTGGCCGAACGGGTGGCCGAGCATCTGCGCCGGGAGTACGAGGCCAACTACGGTCTGCTGATCTTTTCCGCCCCGGTGCAGGTGCACAGCGCCTGAACCGACTTCAAAATCCGGGGGGCATGCTCTCCGGCGTGGAGAGTTGAACGCTAGAACTTCAGTGCAGCGGTCAACGACGCAACTTCATCCGCCGATTCTTCCAGGATGCTGGACAGGATGTCCTGGCCGATGGTGATGTCCATCCGCGCGGTCATGCCTTCGCCGGCTTCCACGCCGCCCATTCTGTGTAGCGGCGAGGCAATCGGGGCAAGTTCTTCGGCCAGCAGGAGCGTATCTCCAAGCGTGACCGGCGGGATGGCCAGATAGCCCGCCCAGTAAACTTCGACAGCTTCAACCACCAGTTCGGGCACCGCCAATACCCGCAGGATGGCGCGTCCGACCTCGGCTTCGCCGGCTTCGATCCATTCGCTGAAATCGCCTTCGAGCAAACCGGGAAATTCGTCGGCGCGCGACAACATGTAGAAACCGCCCACCTCGTGGACGATGCCGGCGAACAGTGCAGTTTCCGCATCGACATGGGTAAAGCGCCGAGAAATGACATGCGCGAGCGAGGTGACATGCGCGGTGTGTTCCCACAACCGCGCCGCCAGGCCCTGATCCGCCTGGCTGGTCTGCTTGCCGGCCATCTGCCGTGTCACCAATGCCATGGCTAGCGACCGCACCGCGCGAAAGCCCAGCCGCATGACCGATGTCCGCACGTCGGTGATCGGGCGTCCGGAACGATTGAAGGCCGCCGAGTTGGCCATCGCCACAACGCGAGCCGCGAGCAGCGGTTCCGCCTGCACCAGCTTTGCCGCCGCTTCGATATGACAGTCAGGATCGTCAAGCGCCTGCAGCACCTTCATTGCAACTCGGGCGCTGGTCGGAAACGCCAATTCGCCTTTTGCGGCGTCGGCGGCTATGGATCTGAAGGCCTGGTTTTTGTCCATGGGGTGATGATACCCGCGGTTAATTCGCGCGGCGGTAGAATGTGAGCCCAAGCCCGTATGCATCGGGCGTTTGCCCAAAGCCATCCTCTACCTTGATTGATCCCACCTTACTTAGCGGCAAGGATCTCGAACGCATTGCCCTCAACCTGAATCCGGGGGGATGGGCGATCGAATCCGACAGACCGCTGGCGACACTGCTCGGCTCCTGCGTTTCGGTTTGCCTGTTCGATCAGAAGCTGAAGATCGGCGGCATGAACCACTTTCTGCTGCCGCGCGGCAGCAATGCCGGCAACGCCGATCAGGACGTCATCCTGAACGGCGATTATTCGATGGAAGTTCTGGTCAATGGATTGCTCAACAAGGGCGCCCACAAGAATCGTCTGGTCGCCAAGGCTTTCGGGGGAGGCACCATCGTCAGTTCGATCCGCATGGCGATCGGCGAACGCAACGCCGAATTCGCGCAGGATTGGCTTCAGCGCGAGGGTATTCCCCTGGTCGCTTCCGATTTCAGCGGGCCGTGGTCGCGCAAGATCATTTTCCTGCCCCGCACCGGCGATGCCTTCTGCCGGCGCATTCCGACAACGCAGCCCGATGCCGCCCAGGTCGCCAAGGCGGAACAGGATTACGAGAATTCGCTCGGCTTGCCGAAGAAGCCTGCCGAGAAAAGGATCGAGCTGTTCTGAACTGGCTGCGGATGCCTGCGGGCGAGGTGACTTGTATCGGTTTTATCGAAATGACCATCGCTTTAATTCGAATTTTTCTTATCCATTGCCGGCCGTAGGATGAATCCGTGTTCAACCTTGCGGAAAAGGCAGCGGCCATGAGTCCATCTGCGCATTACCGACGGTCATCACGGCGTGAAATCGGGTGCGATGCAGGTTTGCGTTCGCGACGTCACGCCGCGCTTCCCGGTGCCCGCATCGTTGTAACGAAAATGCTGCCTGTGCCTTGCTACCATGTGCCGGTCGCCGCATTGTTCAGCATCGTCGCCGTGCCGATCCTCGGCAGCAACTTCGGCAGTCGGGTCGCGACGCGCGACACCGCACGAATATCCCGGCAGCCATCCTGAATCGAGCCCGCCATGCAAGCCAGCCCACCTGCTTCGCCCATCAGCCGCCGCCTGGCCACCTGGCTGGCGCTCGTCGGTCTGGCGATCCTCTCGTTTCTGGTGATGAATCCGTTTTTCGTGCCGCTGGCCTGGGCCGGCGTCATCGGTTACGCCTCGTGGCCGGTCGCGGAGTGGATGCGACGCCGATGCGGCGGCCGCGATACCCTGGCCGCCAGCCTCACCACGCTGCTTGCCGCCCTGATCCTGATCGCGCCGCTGATCTGGCTGGGCTGGCTGGCTCGGCAGGAAGTCGGTCAGCTTTACCCGGCGTTGCTGGCTTTTGTCGCTGCACCACCGCCGGCGCCCGACTGGCTGCTTGAAGTGCCCTGGCTGGGGGACTGGGTCACGCGGCAAAGAGACTTGTTGCTGTCCGATCCGCAGGGAGTCAACGCGGCAATCAGGGCCTGGCTGGCGGCGCATGCCGGCCAGATGGCGACGCTGGCAGAGGGCGCCGGGCGAAACCTCGCCAAACTGGTGCTGGCGCTGGTGATTCTGTTTTTCTTCTACCGCGACGGCGCCCGCATCGTGCATGAACTGCGTCATGTCATGGCACGCTTCATCGGCCACCGCACCCATGCCTATCTGGCTTCTGTGGGCGCAACCACGCGCGCCGTTGTGTACGGCATTTTGCTGACCGCGCTGGCCCAGGGGAGTCTGGCCGGCGTAGGTTATTGGGTAGCGGGCCTGGCTTCGCCGGTGACGCTGGGCGTGTTCACCGCGCTGTGCGCGCTGATTCCGTTCGGCACACCCCTGGCCTGGGGCGGCGCCGGGCTCTGGCTGCTGTTGCAGGGCGAGACTGCTGGCGCCATCGGCGTCTGGATCTGGGGCGCTGCCGTGGTGAGTCAGATCGACAATGTGCTGCGGCCGCTGTTCATCAGCAGCGTTGGTGCCATTCCGTTTCTGCTGGTGCTGTTCGGCGTTCTCGGCGGCCTGCTGGCATTCGGTCTGGTCGGCCTTTTTGTCGGCCCCATCGTGCTGGCCGTGGCCTGGGCGGTATGGCGCGAGTGGGCGGCGCATCTGGATGACACAGCGCCACAGGAGGGCGTGTGACTCGTCCTGCCATCCTGTATTGGATGCTGGGTGCGGCCATCCTGGCGGCAGGGGCATGGCTGGTCTGTCCGGCGGCGCAATGCTCTGTGCCCGGGTTTGATCGAGCGGGTCTCGGCCTCGCATACCAACTGCGCAATGAAATGCTGAATGGCTTGATGTCGGTCGTCACACGGCTCGGTTCGATCTGGTTCCTGCTGCCTTTGGCGTGCGTCGGCGCAGCCTGGCTATTGCTCCGCAGGCGGAGCAGGGAAAGCGGATTCGTGCTGCTGGCCCTGCTTGGCGCAACCGCCCTGGCGCAACTGGTCAAGCTCTGGGTTGCGCGGCCCCGGCCGGATGTCCATGCGATCTGGCTGCCGATGCCTGGCGACTGGTCCTTTCCCAGCGCACACAGCATGCAGGCGGCAGCGCTGGCCACGGCGCTGTTTCTTGTCCTGACCCGTCAGCGGACTGAATGGCGCCTGTCGTTGGCGATGCTGTTGGCCGTACTGGTGGTGTTGGTCGGCCTGTCGCGCATCTACCTGCAAGTGCATTTCCCCAGCGATGTTCTCGCCGGACTCTTGGCGGGTGCGTTATGGGTGTTCGGTCTGCATGCCTTGATGTTTCCCCGGCCGGATGGATTTGGGCAGGACAAGGCGACAGGAGACACGGTATGAGAAACAAGTTCCTGGGTACCGGCGAGCCCGGTTATCACCCGCTCAAAAAGCTGCGCACCATCTACTCGGGCCTTCGCTATGCAGTGATCTACGACTTCAGCGTCGCCTGGAAACTGGTCTTTTCATTGCTGGTTCTGGCCGCCGCAGTGGTTGCGCGTGACTGGATAGACCTGGTGTTGATCATCGTCGTTACCGCGCTGGTGCTGTTTGCGGAAATCATGAACAGCGCCATCGAGGCCTTGTGCGATTTCGTCGAGACCCGACATAACGAAAAAATCGGCGTCATCAAGGACATCGCGGCAGCCGGTGTGGGTATTGCGATGTTCGCCTGGCTGCTGGTGCTGGGCTTCGAAGTGGAAGAAATGCTGCGCGCCCTTTTTTAAAGGAGAGGATCCATGCTTTGGTTTGTTTTGGGGCTGATCGCCCTGGTTGTCGGCGCGGAACTGCTGGTACGGGGTGCCTCGAAGCTGGCGATTTCCTTCGGCATCTCGCCGCTGGTGGTCGGCCTTACCGTGGTGGCCTTCGGCACCAGCGCGCCGGAACTGGCGGTGTCGGTGCAATCGGCCTGGTCCGGCCAGGTCGATATCGCACTCGGAAATGTGGTCGGCAGCAACCTGTTCAACGTGCTGTTCATCCTCGGTTTGTCCGCGCTGATCGTTCCCCTGGTGGTGCATCAGCAGATCATTCGACAGGAAGTGCCGGTCATGATCGGCGCGTCGCTGCTGCTCTGGGCGATGGCTGCCGATGGCGGCATCAGTCGCTGGGAGGGCATGCTGCTGGCGAGCCTGATCGTCGCTTATACCTTCGTCATCATTCGCCAGAGCCGGCGCGAGACGGCCGCCATCAGGGCCGAGTACGACGAGGCGTTCGATGGCGGGACGAAAGGCTGGGATGCGCACTGGGGCGTTCAGGTTCTGATGCTGCTGGCCGGTCTTGGTCTGCTCGTGCTGGGCGCGAACTGGCTGGTGGAAGCAGCCGTGGCCTTTGCCAAGTATCTCGGCGTCAGCGAGTTGATCATCGGCCTGACCATCGTCGCGGTCGGAACTTCGCTGCCGGAAGTGGCTACTTCGATCATGGCCGCGCTGCGCGGTGAGCGAGACATCGCCGTCGGCAACGTGGTCGGCAGCAACATCTTCAACATCCTGTCGGTACTGGGCATCTCGGCCAGCGTTGCACCCGGCGATCTGAGCGTGGCGCCGGCCATGCTGGCGTTCGATCTGCCGATCATGGTGGCGGTGGCGGTGGTTTGCCTGCCGGTGTTCTTCAACGGATCGTGCATCCGCCGTTGGGAAGGCATCCTGTTCCTGGCGCTTTATGTCGCTTACACCCTATACCTGATCCTGCACGCCACCGGCCACGATGCCCTGCAGGGCTATAGCGCGGTGATGGGCGCTTTCGTGCTGCCGCTGCTGGCGGTCACTCTGGTCGTGCTGGCAGTGCGGCATTGGCGTCTTGCCCGCCCCGGCAAAAGCATCTGAGCAGATCGCAACTCGCGCAGGCAGAACACTTGAAACCAGGGAAATAACCATGTCCGTGTTTTTCAACCGAGGTTAGTTTGTGATTCAACACCTGAAGCAATTCGAGCACTTTATCGTCGCCGCCCTCATCCTCATGCTGGCCGTGGTCATCCTCTTGTCCGTCGGCGAACTGGCCTGGATCCTGGTTCAGGACGTGCTGTCGCCGCCGGTGCTGATCCTGGATATCGACGAACTGCTGGAACTGTTCGGTTTATTCCTGCTGGTGCTGATCGGCATTGAACTGCTGGAGACCATCAAGCATTACTACACCGAGGGCAAGATCGAGCTGACCGTGATCTTCACCGTGGCCCTCATCGCCCTGGCCCGCAAGATCATCACCCTGGAGCCGGACAAGTACGATCCTCTGACCCTGGTGGGCCTGGGCATCATCATCCTGGCCCTGGTGTGCGGTTACTGGGTCACGGTTACCCTGCGGCGGGCCGAGAAGGCATCGCTTGCTGAGCGGCCATGAGCGTCGATCCGCGCCCTTCGGTCGCCCAGGCAGCGATAACAACTCCCGGATAAGGAGCCAGCATGTTTTCCGTCTACGGTGTCACCGGACAATCCTTTCGCGGCTCGCTGGAAAAACTGATCGCCGTTCCCGGTTTGAGCGCGGCGCGCCGATCACGCGGCATCGACCAGGAAGGGGAAGAGCTGGGGCCGGAAATGCGCGTGTTCCGACGCGAGAATCAGGAGGAGGGGCAATATCACCAGGCGGCTCAGGCCTATCGCGAGATGCTGCGCGTTTCGACCGAGCGCGCGCCCATCCTGCACGCCTTCCAGTTGATGAGCCGCGATGTCCTGACCTTGCGGCCCGATGCCACGGTTGAAGAAGCCTGGCGCCAACTCGCCGCGCGCGGCATCGGGCAGGCGCCGGTGCTCGACAAAACGCTGCGGCTGGTCGGCCTGGTCTCGGTTCAGGATCTGCTCACGGTCATCAATGTGGAAGACGGCAAGGTGCGCGATATCCTGTCGCACAGCGTGGCCGATGTGATGACCTCGCCGGTGGTCAGCGCCGATCCAATCACCGATATCCGGCGCGTGGCGCGGGTGTTGCTCGACTATCAACTGTCCGGGCTGCCGGTGGTCAATGAACGCGAAGAACTGGTCGGCATTCTCAGCCGCAGCGACATCCTGCGCGCCCTGGTCAACGACCCTCCCTTGAGTCTGTGGGCATGACTACGGATCACCCCCACCAGCATACCGCCGGGCACAGTTATCTGTGGGTTGCACTGCTGCCGCTGACCGCCTTCCTGGCCCTGGTCTGGGGCCTCAACCAGCACGCCCTGCCCTGGAGCCTGACGCTGGATTGGGCGCCCAGCCTGGGCCTTGCCGCCGCCTTTCGCGTCGATGGCCTGGCGGCGCAGATGCTGGCCCTGATCACCGGCATCGGCACCCTGGTGTTCGTCTATGCCAGCGGCTATCTCGCCCATGAACCCCGGCGCGGCCGATTGTTCGGCATGCTGCTGCTGTTCATGCTGGCGATGATCGGCGCGGTGACCGCCGACAACCTGATCCTGCTGTTTCTGTTCTGGGAGCTGACCAGCCTGACCTCCTTCCTGCTGGTGGGCTGGAAGCACGAGGACGCGCAGGCCCGCGCCGCCGCGCGCCAGGCGTTGCTGATTACCCTTGGCGGCGGTCTGGCATTGCTGGGCGGCCTGATTCTGCTGGCCCAGATCGCCGGCGTCTGGACGCTTTCCGGCATTGTCGCCGCCGGTCCGGCTCTGCATGCGGACCCGCGCCTGCCGGTAGCGCTGGTGCTGATCATGGTGGGCGCATTCACCAAATCGGCGCAGTTCCCGTTCCATTTCTGGCTGCCCAACGCCATGTCGGCGCCGACACCGGTGTCCGCCTACCTGCATTCGGCGACCCTGGTGAAGCTCGGCATCTACCTGCTGGCACGGCTCGATCCGGCCTTCAACGATCTGCTGCTGTGGGAGTTCAGCCTGGTCGGCATCGGCACCCTCACCGCAGTCTGGGCCGCCGTGCTGGCGCTGCGCGAGCGCGACCTGAAGCGCATCCTGGCGTTTACCACGCTGTCCGCTTTGGGCACGCTGGTGCTGCTGGTGGGCTTGCCCAGCCCAGGCGCCGGCCTGGCGGTAGCGGCCTTCATGTTCGCGCATGCCATGAACAAGGCGCCGCTGTTCATGGTCGCCGGCAACATCGACCACGCCACCGGTACCCGCAACATCGACCACCTGATGGGTCTGCGCCGCTTCATGCCCTGGACCGCCGTCGTGGCGGTGCTGGCCGGTCTATCCATGGCCGGCTTGCCAATGTCGTTCGGCTTCGTCGCCAAGGATGTGATC
>CAMDGQ010000031.1 GCA_945897955.1 Tepidiphilus sp. J10
CTCCATGTCCCAACTGCCGCATCCGAGAAAACATAGCGCTGGCCGACCCTGGCACGCCACTGGAGTCGGTGATGCAGGCGGGGAAGTTGGCGGTTGGCAAAGCGGCTATTGCTATTACTTTCGCCATATTTACCGCATGCGTGTACTGCTTTAGTGTTCGATACGCCTGCAAAGCAGGTTTGATCAACGCAAAAAGAAGTCCATACAGGGCAGGAATTACGTGAGAGCAAGCAACGTTTGTCCATATCAAGATGCCCTCACACAACTTGATGCGCTGACCGCGAACGGTCGGATCGCCACACAGCAGGAACTGCGCTCCCTTGCCAGCTCGGTTTCGGTTTACGCCCAGGGTAGTGTCACAGTGCTTTACTAATGGCGAATGATCAAAGAACACCCCTCGCGGCGCGCGGCAACACTAATCAGGAGGAAAACAAAATGGCGTTTGTGAATGAAATCATCAGTGATGAAGACCGCAGGAAATACGGGCTGGACGAACTCGATAGTAGTCAAGCCATGCGCGGTAGTTCGCCGCAACGCAACTGGACGATAGACCATGAGCGCGACATCTATTTGCGCAACATAGGCCGCGGTCGGGAGGAATTCAGCCATACATCGACCTGGCATTTTTACTGGCACAGCGAGTTGATGATGGTCTGCCTGGAAATAGCGGACTCCGGTGGTGACAGCAAGAAAGGCGGTCATCACTGGGTGCGTTACCAACTGGTGGATTGTTACAAGAAGGGTTTTTTCATTCCGGAACATTTACTCGACCGCCGCGACGAAATTATCGCCGCTCTGAAATCAGCGCTGAGCAAATACACCGAGGGGGGCGTGTATTCGCCTTCCAATTTCGGTTCCTATGAAACCACACTCGCAATCTGACCGGGGAGAATCAACATGGCTTACAACACACTGCCCGAAGCGCTGGGTGCCCTTTCTGCCCTGACCTCCACCGGCGATGCGCTCAAGGCCGATCTGCTGAATCTGGTCAAGCAGGTTTCCGTTCATGCTGAAGGCGCTGTTACGGTGTTGTACAGCGGCAATGTCGATAGCCAGAAAAGTGGCGACATCATCAAGAACATGCTCGCCAGTGGCAAAGATATCCGCGTCATCAACGAGACCGTCGCCAGCAAGCTCATGGAATCGGACGAATTCCGCATCAAGGTTGCCGATGCGTTTGGGATCAATTTTGAGGATTTGCGCGATAGCAAACCATCCGCCACCTCCGCCAACAACTGGCTCTACGACCCCACAAATAGTCCTTGGGCCGATGCCTCCGTCCGCTTTATTCAGGAAACCACCGGCGAAGTCCGCATCCTGACCGAATCACCCAACCCGACCCGAATTCTCTACGCCCGCGAGATCCCCGCGCTAACTGAACTTCTACGGAACACCACCAGCATCACCGCCATCGACGGCATCAGCCGCGATGATCTGCTCAAGATCACCGCCCCGGCCAGCCTCAACGATATCGAGAAAGCGGCAGCACTACGCAACTCAATTATCAACAACGCCATCACCCAAACCCACTTCACCAAGCCCGCATTGGGCAACTTCGGCAGTTGGCTCCACTTGGCGCCGGATGGATTGACGGGCATCTTGAACAACATCAGCGCCGCCGAACATAAAGCCTGGCAAGACCTGTTAAGTCCATTCGAAGTCCCGCGCGTCGCCACCCGCGCATTCAGCAAACTGGGGCCTATTGGCGGGGTCGTCACCTTCGGGCTGATGAGCATGCAAGCCAGCGCAGCCGAACTCAAGGGCGACCACGAAGGCGCCAAGCAGATCGTCACCGAATGGGGGCTGGACATTGCCGGCTCCACCGCCGGACAGGCCATCGGCGCGGCTGCGGGCGCGGCCGCCCTCACTGCGCTGGCCGCTGTGGGCGTCGTCTTTACCGCCCCGGTAGCCGGCGCGCTCGTTGTCGGCGCCGCCCTCATCGGCGGCCTATTCGGCGGCGATGCCGCAAATGACATCTACGCCCTCACCAAAGACGCCGACAACAACGGCAAACTCGACCTCTTCGACCGCCTCACCACCCTGCTTTTCGGCGACAACTACACAATCACCACCCCGCTGCCCGCCACCCTCGATGGCAAGCCGATCAAGCTGGATGCCAGCATCAGCCGCGAAGCAATGGTCTCCGCCGCCAAGACCAACATCGCCTGGCGCTATGCCCTGCGCGAGTTGAACCCCTTCGTCATCCCCAATATCGACTACAGCCAGCACAACACCGACGGCTCGCTCGACCTTTACGACCCGGTGACCGGCCAAGGCGCGATGACCGACCTGTATCTGGCTGACCGCGCCGCGATGCTGGCTTGGAAGATTCGGTACGACAAGGGCGATCGGGACGACAACGACATTCTTTCCAGTGGTCCAAAGCCTTACGCCGAACAATGGGACACCAGCAGCATTTCCGGTGACTGGAACTTTGTGGACCTTGCCACCCAGGTCAACGGCAGCCCTTTGTCGCTGTTCATTGATGGCAAGGGCGACAGCATCCTCACCGCCGACCCCGATCATCAGATCGTCTTTGGCTCAAGCAGCGCAGATACGCTGACTGGCCAGGAAACATCCGACCACCTCTACGGAATGGCCGGTGCCGACACCCTCACCGGCGGTGCCGGTTCCGACTACCTCGAAGGCGGCGCCGGCTTCGACACCTACCAATTCGCCCCCGGCGACGGCTTCGATACCGTACTCGACAGCGACGGCCAGGGCGTCATCAGGTTCGGCGCGGTGGACGCCAAAGGCAGCACCGGCCTTGACCCGCAGCACTGGGCTCAGCTTCCCGGCAACGTCTGGTTCGATTCCCTCAACGACATCACCTACACCCGCAGCTTGGTCGATGGCGCAGCCCGGTTGCTCATCAAGAACGGGGACAATACCGTGCTGGTCAAAGGCTGGACGGACAGCGGGCTTGGCATTGCGCTGGGAGCAGGAGAGATCACCGCCACGCACACCTACACTGGCAGCACCGCCACCGACCTCATGATGAACTGGGATGGGTCAGGTTGGGGCTGGGACGGCAGCCGCAACTACGCGATCCCCGGCTCGGTCAACCGCTACCAGGGACTCGGCGGAGCCGACTTCATCCAGACCGACTTTACCGACGACCTCATCGAAAGCGGGGACGGCAACGACTACGTGCTGGCCCAGTACGGCGGCTCGGACCAACTGCATGGTGGCATCGGCAACGACTACCTCAACATCGGCGACCCCGACCCCGCCAATGACGATGGCGCCTCCTCGGCGAGTCGCATTCCCGCCGACAACCGCGCCCATGTTGACGGCGGCGACGGCAACGACACCATTACCGTGGCCAGGGGCTACCTTCCGATGGCGCTGGCGGTGGATGGGGCCGATGCCAACACCGCTTACCTGCTTTCCGATGCCGTCAATAACTTCGCCACCTCCTGGTCATCGGCCTATACCGGCTGGAGCCGCGACGGCAACACCTTCATGTCGCTGCCGGGCGTGCCGTCCTACACCTTCGCCGACTATCTGCGCGACGGCGTTGCGATGGTGCGTGATGAACAGGGCGCGCTGAACCTGTACGCCCTGTTCCAGTTCCCGCAAGGCATGCTGCTGCAGGACCGATTCGGCGCAACCCGGCTCGCACCGCTGATCGCCTATTACCCCGGCCAGGACAATGACGACGCCAGCGGCCATAACCTGTTCGGCGGCGCCGGCAACGACATGCTGGAAGGCGGCTTTGGCGATGATTTCATCGAAGGTGGCGCGGACAACGATGCCCTGGATGGCGAACGTGGCAATGACGTTTTGTTCGGAGGTTCCGGCGATGACCTGATCCTGGGCGGCGAGGGCGTAGACTGGCTGGAAGGTGGCGGCGGGGCCGATACGCTGATCGGAGAAGCCGGCAGCGACACGATGAAGGGCGGCGAGGGTGACGACACCTACATCGTTGACGACCCCGTTGGCGATGAATTGATCGAAGTGGCTGGCGAGGGCAAGGATGTGATCATCCATACGGCCAATATGCCCATTGAGCCCTCCAACAATGGCACGTTCGCGCGCGCCGCCGGGCAGGCGCTGGAAACCGGCGCCCCGCTCAACATCGTCCTGCCGGACAACTTCGAGCAACTCGTACTGGAAGGGGTTGGCGAGGCCAACGGCACAGGTAACGCGGAAGACAACGGGTTGTGGGGCAACGCCGGCAACAACGTCCTCCACGGCGCAGCAGGCAACGATTTCCTGATGGGGAACCCGGGCGACGATATTTACCTGTTCAACCGAGGCGATGGCCAGGATTCCATCGACAACACTGATTTCCTGCGTGATACCGGCAACACTGATCGACTTGCCGCCAGCGACACGCTGCGCTTTGGCGAAGGTATCGCCGAATCGGATGTATTGGGATTCCAGGTCGGCATGAACCTGGTTCTCACGCTGAAGGGCAGCAGTGAACAGGTTGCGGTGATCAACTACTTTGGTGCGGACGTTGTCGAAGGCAGCTTGGTATCCGATCAGAAGATCGACCGGGTGGAATTCGCTCCTTTACCAGGCTCGGGGCAGGCTGGCACGGTGTGGGACCAGGCCATGATTCAAACCGTGGTTAATCGCGCTGCGAACAATCGGGCGCCGACCATGAATAGCTTCTTGCCGGTGTTGAAGGCGACAACCGGCAGTGCATTCAGCTTTACCGTGCCTGGTAACGCCATCGTTGATCCGGATCCTTGGGATTCAATCACCTACAAAGTGGAAATGCCGGACGGCTCGGCGCTGCCGGCCTGGCTAAGCTTTGATCCGATAACACTGACTATTAGCGGTACGCCAGGTGCTGACCATGTCGGCGAACTGCGTTTCCATTTGTTGGGATCCGATAATTACGGGGCCTATGCGGGGCAGGTTGTGCTGTTAAACATCGGTTTGCCCAACCGCGCGCCTGTGTTGTCCTCGCAGTTGCCGGATCAAGCCGTGTTTCAAGGCAGTATGTTTATTTACACTTTGCCGCCCTCGGCGTTTACCGACCCCGATGCGGGCGATACGTTGAGCTACAGCGTATCGCTCGCCGACGGCAGCGCCCTGCCGCCGTGGTTGATATTCGATGGCTTGACGCGGACTTTCAGCGGCACACCACACAATTCCGGTACGACCAGCCTCCGGGTTACGGTCAAGGACAGCGGTAATCTGACCGTCTCGGATGCGTTTGATCTAGTGGTGACTGTGCCGAAACTGCTGCTCAATGGCACAGCCGGCGCGGACACTCTAACGGGTAGCGTGGGTTCCGATAGCCTGTATGGTGGTGAAGGCAATGACCTTCTCAATGCCGGCAATGGTGCCGACTTACTTGCTGGCGGTGCGGGCAACGATACCTTGAACGGCGGCGGAAACACGACTTTCGGCGGGTCTGACACCTATCTGTTCGATTTGGGCGGCGGGGTGGATACCATCAACGAGACCTATGATCTCTACGGTTTTGCCAAGGATGTTCTCAAGTTTGGCGCAGGGATTAACCCAAGCGATATCAGCGTTTTGCGCAATGGTGTAAATCTTGAGCTCCGCCACTTCAATGGCGCCGACAAAGTTATCGTCAACAACTGGTTCACTTCATCCGATTCGCGCTATCACAAATTGGAATGGGTGGAATTTGCCGACCTCACTAAGTGGGATTATTCACAACTGAACGAAATGGCGCTCTCGGCCAAAGGAACCGGCGCCAGTGAGTCCTTGTATGGTATTGAATCGTTTGGCGATGTTCTGAGCGGACTTGACGGCAACGACATTCTGTATGGTTTGAGTGGCGCCGATGCGCTGATCGGTGGCGCTGGGGACGACCAACTCAATGGCGGCAGCGGGGACGATATTCTTGCTGGTGGAATTGGCAATGACACTCTGAATGGATCAGACAGCATTTACTCCAATGAAGCGAATACCTACCTGTTTGATCTGGCCGGAGGTGTAGATACCATCTATCAGACCGGTTACAACAGCCGCGATGTGCTCAAGTTTGGCGCTGGAATCAAGCCGGAGGACATCAGCGTGGTGCGTGACGGCGTCAATCTGGAATTCCGCCTGGGCAATGGTACCGACCGGGTCATCGTGCATGGCTGGTTCTATTCTGCTGATGCCAGATATAACAAGCTGGAGCGGGTGGACTTCTCCAATGGTGCCCAATGGAATCAGGCGGATTTGGCGGCACTGGCGGCAATCACGCTGAATATCAATGGCACTGCTGGCGCCGACAGCCTGAATGGTACTGAAGCCTACGGCGATGTCATCAATGGCTTTGCCGGTAACGACACCCTGATCGGCCTGGATGGCGATGACACCCTTGCCGGCGGTTTTGGCAACGATATCTTGTACGGCGATGGCAGCAGCAACTACATCAATGGTTCGGACACCTATTTGTTCGGCCTTGGGGACGGAGTGGATACCGTTATCGAGAACCAATATGGCTATAACAGTGAAACTGGCGATATCGATGTGCTTAAGTTTGGATCAGGCATCAATCCTGTCGACATCAGAGTGGTCCGCACTATTGCCAATCTGGAGTTTCGTATCATCAACAGGTCGGACAAGGTGATCGTCCGCAACTGGTTTGAATCGATGGAGCCAGGCCAACACCAACTGGAGCGCATTGAGTTCGCCAATGGCGTCCAGTGGCATCAGGCAGATTTGGTAGCGCTGGCGGAGTTGACATTAACCACCAATGGCACTGCAGCCGCCAACACCCTGTTCGGCACATCATCAGACGATGTCATCAATGGTTTGGCAGGCAATGACATTCTGGATGGAGGATTCGGCAACGATAACCTTGCCGGAGGTCTTGGCAGCGACAGCCTGTACGGTGGCGAGGGGGGGGACCACTATCAGTTTGATCTGGGTTGGGGAATCGACACCATATTCGAGACTGTAGATGTGTTCGCTCCCGATATCGATGTTCTCAAGTTTGGCGCTGGAATCAACCCTGGCGACATCAACATCGCGCGCTCTGGAGCCAATCTTGAGTTCCGCCATGCCAACGGCGTCGATAAAGTTGTTGTCAGCGACTGGCTTGCTTCAACCAATCCGGGTAGTTACAAGCTGGAACGGGTGGACTTCGCCGATGGCAGGCATTGGGGGCTGCCGGATTTGACGGCGATGGCGGCACTGACCTTAATTGCCGACGGCGGCGCACTCGCCGACACCCTGATCGGATCAGCCTATGACGACGTACTGAATGGGCTTGCCGGCAACGATCTGCTCGAAGGTGGCGACGGCTCAGACACTTATCTGTTCAACCTTGGCAGTGGCGTCGATACCATCGTGGAAGCATATGATTTCTATGGTGTCGATATCGACGT
Source organism: Tepidiphilus sp. J10 (assembly GCA_945897955.1). Classification (GTDB taxonomy): domain Bacteria; phylum Pseudomonadota; class Gammaproteobacteria; order Burkholderiales; family Thiobacillaceae; genus PFJX01. Next base: position 7,311 of record CAMDGQ010000031.1, read on the forward strand.
GCTCACGTTTGGTAGCGGTATCAACTCAATTGATATCAGTGTGGCCCGCGTCGGCAACAACCTGGAACTTAGTCACATCAATGGAGCCGACAAAGTCATTTTCAACGACTGGTTTATTTATGGAGCCAGCGATCACGGCAAAGTGGAGAGGTTGGATTTCGTCTCTGGCGATCAATGGACGAGAAGAGATTTGATGGCGGCGCTGGGTTTGACTTTGTCGATCACGGGTACACCCGGCGCTGATACCCTGTTCGGGGGGGCAGGCTATGACAACATCATCTTGGGCTTGGCTGGCGACGATCTGATTTCCGGTGACGGTAGTTCTATTCAGGATGGTGGTGATGGCAATGACAGATTGAACGGCGCTGCCGACAGTGACGACCTGAACGGTGGTGCAGGTGCGGACAGCCTAAAAGGCTTTGCCGGCAACGACATTTTGAATGGCGATGATGGCAATGATCTTCTAGACGGCGGGCTTGGCAACGATATCCTGGCTGGCGGCCGTGGCAATGACACCCTGAACGGCGATGGCAGTTCTTCTTCCAACGACTCAGATACCTTCCTGTTTAATCTGGGTGATGGGTTGGACACCATTACAGATACTTACTATGGCCGTGATGAACTTGTATTTGGCGCCGGCATCGCATCAAGCGATATCACCGTGGTTAAAAGCGGCAACAATTTGGAGTTCCGCCATACCAACGGCATGGACAAGGTTATCGTCAACAACTGGTTCAATTCTGCTGATGCCAGATACAACAAACTGGAACGGGTTGTCTTCCTTGATGCCCAGTGGATGCGAATGGAATTGTTGGCGCAAGCCGAATCGGCTTCTTTGGCTCTAATCACCCAGAAAGGCGCAGAAGGCGCTGATACGCTTGTTGGCACAATTAATGGCGATATTTTGTTTGGAATGGCTGGCAACGATTTGCTCCTTGGCAAAGACGGCAATGACACCCTGGCGGGTGGCTTCGGCAACGACACCTTGAATGGCGGCGAAGGTAGCCTTTCAGGCGGCTCCGATACCTACCTGTTTGATTTGGGAGGCGGCATAGACATCATTGTTGAATCCTCTGATTTCCACGCCAACACTGACGTGCTCAAGTTTGGGGCCGGTATCAAGCCGAGTGATATCGTCGTGGCTAGAAATGGCGTCAATCTGGAGTTGCGCCACGTCAACGGTACGGACAAGGCCATCATCATCGACTGGTTTTCCAGTACCGATCCTCGCAAACACCGACTGGAATGGGTGGATTTTGTTGATGGCACTCAGTGGACCAAGGATCAGTTGACCGACCAGGGTCTGATCCTGAACAGCACGGTCGGCGCTGATGCGCTAACTGGCTCGGTTTATGACGAAACCATCCGTGGCTTGGCCGGCAACGACAGCCTTGTCGGTAACGCGGGCAACGATCACCTAATGGGGGATGATGGCAATGATTTCCTGGATGGTGGCGACGGTAATGACACCCTTGCGGGCGGCTTCGGCAACGACACACTGATCGGTGGTATCAATTTCACTGGTGGCGGCTCTGATACCTATTTGTTCAATCTCGGCAGCCGCATCGACAGCATCATCGAAAACTTCGACTCCAATGGTGAAGCCATTGACATCCTCATGTTCGGTTCTGGTATCACGCCAGGCGACATCAGCCTGGTACACAACTTAAGCAACCTGGAATTGCGCCACGCCAACGGCACAGACAAGGTTATCGTTAATAGCTGGTTTACCGACACCGACTCCCGCGCCTACAAACTGGAACGCGTGGACTTCGCCGATGGCCGAGCCTTCGCGTTGAACGCCCTCCAGTTGGGTAGCCCCGGCAGCGATAACCTGCTCGGTCAGGGTGACAGCAGTGTTCTCATGGGGGATATCGGGAATGACACCCTGAGCAGTGGCTATGGAGACGACTGGTTAAATGGCGGTGGCGGTACGGATTCGATGTTTGGCGGCCCAGGCGACGACACCTACATCGTCGACAACACCGGCGACACCGCTGTTGAGTTCGCCAACGAAGGCACAGACACCATTGAAAGCTCGCTCACCTGGACTTTGGGTGGCAATCTGGAAAATCTGGTTCTATCCGGCGAATCCGCCATCAACGGGAGCGGTAATGCGCTGAACAACCGGCTTGCCGGCAATGGCGCCAAAAACACGTTAAGTGGTTTGCTTGGAAACGACACGCTTCACGGCGGCGCCGGCAACGATTGGCTGGTTGGCGGCGCGGGCGCGGATGTGCTGGATGGCGGCGAGGGTATGGATACGGCCAGTTACAGCGGTTCCAACCTGGCGGTGACTGTCGATTTGGCATTGAATCAGGCCGGCGGCGGCCATGCGGAAGGCGATAGTTTCATCGACATCGAGCATCTTCGAGGTTCGAACTACAACGACATGCTTATCGGCAATGCCGGCAACAACAGTCTCAATGGGGGTGCCGGAATGGATACTCTGATTGGCGGCGCCGGCAACGACACATATCTCGTTGAAGATCTTGGCGATACGCCGACCGAACAGGAGAATGCAGGTACAGATACCGTTCAAAGCACGATTTCCTGGACTCTGGGCGCAAACCTGGAAAAGCTCGCGCTCACAGGCACGGCCTCGGTTAATGGCTTCGGGAACGGACTGGCCAACACACTGACCGGCAACGAGGCGGCAAACACGCTGGATGGCCTGGATGGCAACGACACCCTAAGCGGTGCAGCGGGTGCCGATATCCTTCGCGGTGGTATCGGCAACGACTGGCTGGTTGGTGGAGCGGGCGCGGATTTGCTTGATGGCGGATTGGGTAGTGATACGGCCAGTTACAGTGGCTCCAACCTTGGGGTGGCGGTGAATCTGGCGCTTGGTCATGCCAGCGGTGGGCATGCGGATGGGGACAGCTTTATCGGTATCGAGCATTTGCGCGGTTCGATTCATGGTGACACGCTGATCGGCAATTCCGGCAACAACAGTCTTGTTGCCGACAGTGGCGGTGATCTGCTGCAGGGCGGCGCCGGCAACGATAACTTGCAAGGCGGCTTGGGCAACGACACCTACCTGTTCAACCGGGGCGATGGTGTCGATGCCTGGATCGAGAACGATGCAACCTTCGGCAATCTCGACATCGCCCGTTTCGGCGTCGATATCGCTCATGACCAGCTCTGGTTCCGCAAGATCGGCAACGACCTGGAAACACGGATCATCGGTACCAGCGACCGCACCCTGGTGAAGAACTGGTACAGCGGCGACGGCAACCATATCGAACGCTTCGAAGCCGGCGACGGCCGGGTGTTGCTGGATAGCCAGTTAGACGCGCTGGTCCTGGCGATGGCTGATTTCACGCCGCCGGCGGCGGGCCAAACCACCTTGCCATCCAATTATCACGATGCGCTGGCGCCAGTGTTGGCGGCTTACTGGCAATAGAGGTGACAAAGCCTGTTCCATAGATTTTGTAGGGTTTGCCGTGCGCACCGTCTGCCGTTGGTTGTGCGCACGGCACACCCTGCCTTTCCGCGCCAATTACTTCGATAACAACCCGCCGCCACGAACGGCGCACAAAAGGGATACGCGACATGCATCAAGAAGAAGGCGCGCACAGCGCTGAGAACCCGCAGATTCACACCCACGATCCTGGCCTCGTCTGCCTGATCATGCTGGCCCGCTTCCATGGTGAGGCGGCGGAGCCGGCGCAATTGGCGCATGAGTTTGGCGCGGGGCGTCCGTTCGGGGTGACGGAGATTCTGCTCGCGGCGAAGAAGCTGGGTCTCAAGGCGAAACAGGTTGCCACCGATTTCTCGCGTCTGGCCGTGACGCCACTGCCGGCGCTGGCGGTAGGCCGGGAGGGCGACTTCTTCATTCTTGCGAAGGTCGAAGGCGACACCGCGCTGATTCACGACCCGGCTGCCGCGCGGCCGCAAACGCTATCCAGGGCAGCACTGGAACAACACTGGGCTGGCGATTTGATCCTGTTCACGTCGCGCGCGTCCCTGGCTGGCGAGCTGGCCCGCTTCGATTTCACCTGGTTCATCCCGGCCATCGTCAAATACCGCAAGCTGCTCGGCGAAATCCTGCTGGTGTCCTTTGTGCTCAATCTGTTCGCGCTGGTGACACCGCTGTTCTTTCAGGTGGTGATGGACAAGGTGCTGGTGCATCGCGGCCTGACCACGCTGGATGTCATCGCCTTCGGCCTGCTGGTGGTGTCGCTGTTCGAAGTCGCACTGTCCGGCCTGCGTACCTATGTCTTTGCGCACACCACCAGCCGCATCGACGTCGAGCTGGGCGCGCGCCTGTTCCGCCATTTGCTCAATCTGCCGATGGGGTATTTCCAGGCGCGGCGGGTGGGCGATTCGGTGGCGCGCGTGCGTGAGCTGGAGAACATCCGCCAGTTTCTTACCGGCAATGCGATTACCGTCGTGCTGGATGTGTTCTTTTCCGTGCTGTTCATCGCGGTGATGCTGTTCTACAGCGGCTGGTTGACGCTGGTGGTGTTGGCGTCATTGCCGCTGTACCTGTTGCTCTCGCTGCTGATCACCCCGGTGTTGCGCGCGCGTTTGCACGAGAAATTCAATCGCGGCGCCGAGAACCAGGCGTTTCTGGTGGAGACGGTTTCCGGCATCGACACCTTGAAGGCGATGGCGGTGGAGCCGCAAATGACGCGCGATTGGGACAAGCAGTTGGCGGGCTATGTCGCGGCCGGTTTTCGCGCCGCGACTTTGTCCACCGTGGCGCATGAGGGCGTCAATCTGGTCGGCAAGCTGGTCACGGTGGGCACGCTCTGGCTGGGGGCGAAGCTGGTGATCGAAGGCGAGCTCACGGTCGGCCAGTTGATCGCTTTCAACATGCTGGCCGGCCGGGTGGCGCAGCCGATCATGCGGCTGGCGCAGTTGTGGACGGATTTCCAGCAGACCGGCATTTCGGTGCAGCGGCTGGGCGACATCCTGAATACCCGCACCGAAGTCGCCGGCAACAAATCGCCCTTGCCAGCGCTGACCGGCCGCATCGAGCTGGATCAGGTGGTGTTCCGCTATCGGCCGGATGCGCCGGAAGTGCTGCGTGGTGTGAGCCTGAACATCAAGCCGGGCGAGGTCATCGGTGTGGTGGGCCGCTCCGGCTCGGGGAAAAGCACGCTGGCCAAACTGGTGCAGCGGCTGTATGTGCCGGAACGCGGGCGTGTGCTGGTGGATGGTGTCGATCTGGCGCTGGCCGATGCTTCGTCGCTGCGCCGCCAGATCGGCGTGGTGTTGCAGGAGAACGTGCTGTTCAACCGCAGTATCCGCGACAACATTGCGCTGGCCGACCCCGGTGCGCCGCTGGAGGCGGTGATGCGGGCGGCGAAGCAGGCCGGCGCGCACGAGTTCATCCTGGAATTGCCGGAGGGCTACGACACGCTGGTGGGCGAACACGGTTCCACATTGTCCGGTGGCCAGCGCCAGCGCATCGCCATCGCGCGCGCGCTGATCACGCAACCACGCATCCTGATTTTCGACGAGGCGACCAGCGCGCTCGATTACGAGTCGGAACGCATCATCCAGCAGAACATGAAGGCGATCTGCCAGGGGCGCACGGTGATCGTCATCGCGCATCGGCTCAGCGCGGTGCGTGAGGCGGATCGCATCCTCGTGCTGGAACGCGGCCAGATTGTCGAACAGGGTTCGCATGCCGAACTGTTGCAGCATCAGGCTGGTTTTTACAGTCGTCTGCACCGGATGCAGCACGCATGAGTCCGCGTATGAACCCGCGATTCGCCGCCACGCTCGATCTGATCGGCCGCTATACCGGTGTGTTGCGCTACGCATGGGGCGAGCGAAAGCGGATGGATGCCCCGCAACGACACGGTCATGAGACGGATTTCCTGCCGGCGGCGCTGGCCTTGCGCGATTCGCCAATGCATCCGGCACCACGCATCGCCATGGCTTTGATCATGCTGTTTGCTGCCATCGCCGTGCTTTGGGCGGTGTTCGGCCACATCGATATCGTCGCCAGCGCCCAAGGGAAGTTGATTCCGGATGACCGCTCGAAAGTGATTCAGCCGATGGAAACCGCTTCCGTGCTGGCGATTCATGTCAAAGACGGGCAGCGCGTGGCCGCCGGCGATCTGCTGATCGAACTGGATGCTACGCAGGCCCAGGCCGAGACCACACGCATCGATCAGGACTTGCTTTCCGCCCGAATCGACGCTGCGCTGGCTCGCGCGCTGCTCTCTTCGCTGGACGCAGCGCAGTCGCCCCGGTTGCTGCCCGACTTCGAGGTGGACGCTGCGCGTCTGGCCGCCGAGCAACGCCAGCTTGACGGGCGGCATGGCGAGTTGCGCGCCAGGCTGGCGCAACTGGATGCCGAGATCAAGCAACGGGAGGCGGAATTGCGGGCGACCGGCGAACTGGTCGAGAAACTCGCGCAGACCGCGCCCATCGCCCGCCAACGCGCACAGGATTACAAGGATCTGCTGGAGAAAAACTTCATCTCTCGCCACGGCTACCTGGAACGCGAACAGGCACGCATCGAACAGGAAAGAGATCTCGCTGCACACCGGGCCAAGCAGGAGGAAATCCGCGCAGCCTTGCTGGCGGTGCAACGCCAGCGCACCGCCTTGATCGCGGAAACGCGGCGCGCCACGCTGGACAGACTGAATCAGGCCGAACAGAAGGCGGACAGCCTGGCACAAGACAAGGTCAAGGCGGAGGACCGCGGACGCTTGCTTCGCCTTACCGCCCCGGTAAGCGGCACGGTGCAACAACTGGCGGTTCACACCGTCGGCGGCGTGGTGACGCCGGCGCAACCATTGTTGGTGATCGTGCCGGGAGACAACCCGCTGGAAGTCGAGGCCTTTGTCGAGAACAAGGACATCGGCTTCGTCCATGTTGGGCAGGCCGCCGAGGTCAAGGTGGAGACATTTCCGTTTACAAAATACGGCATTCTGCACGGCAAGGTGATGCAGGTTTCCAGCGACGCCATTCAGGATGAAAAACGCGGCCTGGTCTATGCCGCCCGGGTGAAGCTGGACAGGGCGAAGCTGAAGGTCGATGGCAAGATTGTCCATCTGAGCCCGGGCATGGCTGTCACCGCTGAAATCAAGACCGGCAAGCGCCGCGTCATCGAGTTCTTCATGAGCCCGCTGCTGCAATACGGCGACGAGAGCTTGCGGGAAAGGTGAAATCCTTGCCTCAATGCTTCCCCTTGCCCAGGTTTTCCACGCTCCAGACCGCCGCTTCAACGCGTGAACGCAGATTGAGTTTGCGCAGAATGTGTTTGACGTGGACCTTGACGGTGCCTTCGGCGATATCGAGTTCCTTGCCGATCAGTTTGTTGCTCTTGCCGTTGGCGATGCGTTCGAGGATGCGTTGCTCCTGTTCGGTCAGGCCGGCTTCTTCTGGGTCTTTCGGTCGTTTCTGCTCGCGCAGCGCGACGGCGAGCAGGTGGGTGAGTTGTTCCGAAACAATGATGCGGCCGTCGGCGGCGGATTGCAGGTTCTCCAGCATTTCCTCCGGCTCCATGTCCTTCAGCAGGTAGCCATCCGCGCCGGCACGCAGCGCGGCAATCAGGTCGTCGGCCTGATCGGATACCGTGATCATGACGACGCGGGTGTCGAGATCGCCGGCCTTGATCGCGCGCAGAACATCGAGGCCGCTCATGTCCTTCATGTTCAGATCGAGCAGGAGCAGGTCCGGTCGAGCGGTCTTGACCAGGTCGATGCCATCCTTGCCGCATGAGGCTTCGCCCAGCAGCTCGAAGCGGGGCAGGGTGGCGAGGAGTTGGGTGAGTCCGCGCCGGAATAGGGGATGGTCATCGACGATGACGACGGTTTGTTTTTCCAGAGTCATGGCAAGGCAAGCGGGCTGGTTGCTGAAATCACGTCTACTTGTGCGGGCTGGGCGCGAAACCGCAAGCCGACCCGGGTTCCGCCCTGAGGGCGGTTTTCAATGCTGATCTGGCCATTCAGACCCTGCGCGCGTTCGCGCATGATGGCCAAACCGTATTGGAAGCTGCTTTTTCCGGTACCGATGCCGATGCCGTCATCTTCGATACTGACCGCCACTTCCCCGCCTCCGGTATGTTTTACACACACCCAGGCCTGCCCGGCCCGAGCGTGGCGGTTTACGTTGGCCAATGCTTCGCGAACGATCTGCAAACTGTGAATTTCCTGGTTTGGCGACAGGTGACAGCCCGCCAGATTGACCTCCAGGTTGATTTTGAGGCCCCCGCGACTGGCGTATTCATCGACTGCGCTGCTTAGCAGAGTGCGAAAGTCACCTTCCATTTTCAGGCGGAATGTGGCGAGCAGCTCGCGCAGTTGCCGATAGGCCTCGGTGATGCCGTCGCGCAGGTCGCGCAATGTTGTTTCGGCTTCTTGTCGATGCGTCGGATCGGCCAGAACCGGTTGCAGCAGGCTGGCCTGAATTTTCATGTAGGACAGCGATTGGGCGATGGAGTCATGCAGCTCGCGGGCGATGATCGAGCGCTCTTCCTGCAGGGCAAGCAGTCGTTGCTGCTCGGTTTTGTGGGATATGCCAAGCGCAATGCCGATATGACGAGTCAGCGCTTCAAGCAGACGGGTTTGCCAGGCAGCTAGACGGCGCCCGGGCGACAGGGCAAGGCGAAGAATGCCATATATCCCTTCCTTGTCCTGCAGCGGGATGGTCAACAATTGATGGTCGCCCTGGTCGCTATAGCGCCATACCGTCACTGTTGCAGGGTCGTTCAGACAATGCGGGCAATCGCCTTCGCCGCGCTCCGGGCAGCCCTCCATGGTTGACGCAAGCAATATCGCCGGGCCGCCGTGTTTGGGGAGCAGACAGGCCATGCTGCCGTCGATGTTCAGTACCTGTTCGATTTCCTGCAGCATGACGCGATAGGTTTCCGGCGCCAGGGGGGCGTTATGCAGATTGGCAATTGCCTGATACAGCAGGCCGAGGGACTGGTTGCTGCGGGTCAGTTCCTCGGTTTTCTGCGCGACTCGCTGTTCCAGCTCCTGATAGTTGCGTGAGAGCTCCTCGGCCATGAAGTTGAAGGCGCGTCCGACCTGGCCAAGCTCGTCCTCGCCGGTATGACGAGCGCGCGCAAGGAAATCGCCGCGTGCGATACGGCTGGCGCTGTCCAGCAGGTCTGTCAGCGGAGCCAGCACGCTGCGCCGGACCAGGTACATCGCCGCCAGCATGACCAGTACCGTCAACGCCAGCGCGACGCCAAGCACGGTGCGCAGATTGCGGATGCGTTGCTCGGTGTCGGCTTCCAGTTGCGACACCATCAGGTCGATGTCATCCACGAAGCCGTCGATTGCGCGCAGCAATGCGTTGTGGCGCGAGCGCGCTTGCGGACTGTCGGCGGAAGTCAGCGCCGATTCGAGCAGGAGCGGTTTCAACATGGTCTGCCAACTCTCCTGCACCGATTCATAGCGGCGTGCGAAATCGCTGTCCGGTTGGCGCTCTATGGCTTGCAGCAAGTCCTTGTTGATCAGGCTGGCTTCAAATCGGGATATGCCGGCATGCAGATAATGACGCTCGACGACTTCGTTTTCCGCATCAGACAACACCATGCTGCCCATGCGGTGGCTTTGCATGCGCAGGCTGCCGGCGACATTGATGGCGCTGCCGCTGCCTTGCACGCGCTCGGCCACGATCACTGAAGCCGCCATACCGCCGACGCCGATGCCGGTGAGGGCGATCAGGGATAAAGCCAGGCTGAACAGGATCGAGCGACCAAACACTGCGTTCCATGTTTTCCACATTGGGGACTCCGTATCGCTGTTTTCAAGAAATGCGTCTTCATCGGGGCTGGCCTGGCAACAATGGAGAGATACCCCCTCTTATTCATGCGACCTGCCCAGTTGCCGGCATGAATGATAAATACTTGCCAAATCAACGTATTACAAAAATCGTGAATACCACTTTAGTGGTATCTCGACAATTTTTGTCGGGTATGGCGCGATCCCTGTTCATGGTGCACCCCTTCTACACTGAGTGTGTCGTTAACCCGTACTTGAATCTAGGGATAAACAAGCACCATGATGTTGGAAACACGGCATTCAATTTCTGAAATTCTGTCTCGGCAACGTCTGTTTCGCGGACTCGATGTGGATGAGTTGGCGCGCATGGCCAAGGGGTCGCGTGAATATCGCATTGGCAAGAATGAAACCTTGTTTCAGAAGGGTGACATCCCAACCGGCATGCATCTGGTGATCGCCGGTCAGATCAAGTTATATCTGCCCGCCGCCAATGGGGCAGAGATGATTGTGCATATGGCAGGCGCGGGTGAGGCGTTTGGCGAGGAGGCCCTGCTGCAGCACAAGCCATGCCCGCTCGCGGCGCAAGCCAACCGGGATACGCTGCTGGTGGTGATTGAAAAGCGGGTGCTGATCGAAGCCATGCACGCCAATTGCGAATTTTCCAACACCATGATGACGCACATGTGCGAACGGGTTTGTGCGCTGGTCGAGAGCATGGAAACCTGTGTCCAGCTCAGCAGCGCGCAGCGGGTCGTGCATTACCTGACGCAACATGCGCCGAGCGAGGCCGACAGCTATCACCTTGAACTGGAATCCAACAAGCAGACCATCGCTTCGCAGCTCAATCTTGCCCCCGAGACGTTCTCTCGGGTGCTGAATCGCCTGTCGAAGGATGGTTATATCCATGTCAATGGCCGCAACATCACGCTGCGCAATCTGAACTCGCTGCGCAATTACGCGGGTTGAACGGCGGTAGTCATTGCAATGCGAGACGCTGCAAGCCCTGGCTTCCACTTGCCGCGCCGCCATCATTCTGTCTGACTTGCCGCACCAGCTTGGCCAGATCGTCAGCCGGTAACGGGGTGCCAAAGTAGTAACCCTGAACGATCTGGCAACCGGCCTGTTTAAGGAAGGCCAGTTGTTCCTCGTTTTCCACGCCTTCGGCGGTCACGCCTATGCCCAGGCCTTTGGCCATGCCGATGATGGCGGTAGCGATCGCGGCGTCGTCCGGGTCGATATGGCTTTCGCGGACAAAACTCTTGTCTATCTTCAGGCGATGGATCGGCAAACGCTTCAGGTAGGACAACGAGGAATAGCCGGTGCCGAAATCATCAATCGCAAGTTTGACGCCCAGCCTGCCCAGTTCATTCAGCTTCTCGATGGCTTCGACGTTGTATTTGATCAGCACGCCTTCGGTAATTTCCAGTTCCAGCATGCCGGGTTCAAGGCCGCTGTCGAGCAATGCCTTGCGGACCTGATCAACCAGATCGCCGGTATGAAACTGGCGTGGCGACAGATTTACCGAAACGGTGAGATCGCCCAGGCCGGCATCGCGCCAGACCCGCATCTGGTGACAGGCTTCGTGCAGGGCCCAAGTGCCAAGCTGGTTGATCAGCCCGGATTGTTCGGCGATGAGAATGAAATCACCCGAAGCAAAAGTCCCGAATTCCGCTGATTTCCAGCGCAACAATGCTTCAACTCCGAGAATCGCGCGGGTTTCCACGTCAACCAGCGGTTGGTAGTAGAGCAGCATTTCGTTCTTTTCCAGGGCCTGACGCAGGCTGGTCTCGATGGTGAACTGTTGCAGCGCCTTCAGATTCATGTCCGGGCTGAAGAACTGGAACGTGTTACGGCCGCTTTCCTTCGCTTGATACATCGCGGTATCCGCGCAGCGAAGCAAAGCGACGGCATCGATACCATCATCGGGATACCAGGCGATGCCGATGCTGGCGCCGACATAGACCTGTTGTTCAAAGACCGAAACCGGATGCGAGATGGTCTGCAACGCGCGGGTCGCAACCGCATTCGCATCCGCGCGCTCGGCCGGGTGCAGCAGAATCACGTACTCGTCGCCACCCATGCGGCAGACCGTATCGCCCGCGCGCAGCAGGCCGCGCAGGCGTTCGCCTATGGTGACCAGCAACACGTCGCCGGCATCGTGGCCGAGGGTGTCGTTGACCAGTTTGAAGTTGTCCAGATCAATGAACAGTACCGCGATGCCGTGTCGGTGCAGGTTGGCCGATTCGACGGCTTCGCGCAGTCGCTGCTGAAACAGATTTCTGTTCGGCAACTTGGTTACCGGGTCGTACCAGGCCATCCGCTTGAGGTCCGATTCGGTATCGGAGACTTTCCGGCGCAGGCTGGAAAAGGCCTTCCAGGTGACCGAAAGCGAGATCAGCATGGCCGCCAGGCCGATGCCGGCAAACCATAGCAGGCGCTTGAACAGGCCATTCATGCTGGCGCGTACCACCAGGGTGCCAATGGCCTGATTCTGGAATTCCAGCGCCTGATGCCAGTTCAATTCAAGCCAGATGCCATTGCGTGACTTTTCCAGTACCGGCGGCGTGCGGCGCGGGTCACTAATGAACTGACCAAGGAGGCTTCCCTCGACGTTGAATACCGATGCGCCGGTGATGACGGGAGAATCGTGCAGCGATTGCAGAATCCGATGCGTGGCCGCCGTGTCCCCGGCCTTGATCGCCAGGCTGAGACGGGTGGCGATGAGATGGACTTTTGCCGAGATGCCGGCATTGAACTCCTCGCGCAGCAGCCAGTAATGCGTTGCAAGCAGGACAAAAAAGGCAAGGATCAATGTGGCGCCGGCAAGGAACAGGCGTCTGCCGACCATGCTTGCCAGCATGTCGCCGGCGTACTGATGTGGAAGCGGGTTGTTGGGCATCGTCGTGCTTAACCCGGATATTTCATGAATTTGTGTAGCGATTTCGCCAGCCCATTTGTGCGCCGGGAGTTGCGTGGAATATCCGAGTAGTCGTTCATACGACCGATCGAGCGGGGCTGCTGCCGCCAAAGTTGCCGCTTAAGTTGCCACCAAAGCGGTTTGAGAATCCGGCCTGCCGCCTTGCGGTTGGAGCGGAATGCCCGGTGCAGGCAAGGGACCAGCGAGGGCGCGCGAGCATTTATGAAATATCCGGGATAAGAAAATGGGCGGGCTCGCATTTTTTCACGCGCGCGCAAACGGGGGTTAATTTTTACAGGCTTTAGCCGATAAGGTCTGGCCTGCAAGACAGGAAAAATCAGGAGACCGGAGTGAGCACCGAATACGATCTGTCACATGACGAACTACACGAAACCCTAGCCAGCATCGAGATTCCGGCTTGCCCTGCCGTGGTCATGCAGGTCATGGCCGAAGCGCAGAAAGACGCGCCAGACCTGAATGTGCTTTCCAGAATCATTGTCGGCGATGTCGGTATGTCCGCCTTTGCCATCAAACTGGCCAACTCCTCGCTGTTTCGTCGCGGGGATGCCACCAACAGCGTGCCGCAGGCCATTTCCAGGCTGGGCACGCGCAACATCGTATGTATTGTCGTTGCTGTTGCGTTGCGAAATACGATGAGTGGCGATATTCCCGCTGAAGTGCTTGACCGCTTCTGGAACCGGGCTGCCAGCGTCGCCCAGGCCGCCAGCCTGATTGCCCGCAAGTTGCGTGGCATCCCCCCCGATCTGGCTTACACCTATGCGCTGTTCCACAACGCGGCCATCCCGGTGATGATGCGGCGCTTCAAGGACTACGGCCAAACCCTCAATGAAGTCGAGTCAACAGGGCAGTCTCTCGTCGAAGTGGAAGATGCGCGATATCGTTGCACGCATGCCGTGGTGGGCGCCATGCTGGCGCGCAACTGGGGCCTTTCGAGTCTGATCGCTGGCGCTATTCGTTTTCATCATGACAGGGATGCATATGCACCCGGACGACCGGTCGTGGATGACCAGGCTTTGGGCCTGATTGCTGTAACGCATGTTGCGGAAGGCATCCTGATGGACATGGCGCGCGAGGTGGATATCGAGGTTGGTAATCTGTTGCCGCAGGCGCTTGCCTATCTCGGGTTGTCCGAAGATGACGTGCTTGACTTGAAGGAGTTGCTGGCAATTCCCTGACCCGGCCGGAAACGAAAAAAGCCGCGAAGATCGCGGCTTTTTTCGTTCTCGGCCGGCATTACGTGCCGGCTGATTCAGCCTTTGTCATTCAGCCCGCGAAGTTGGCTTCCGCGAACGACCAGTTGACCAGACTGCTCAGGAAGGTCTCGACGAACTTCGGACGCAGATTGCGGTAGTCGATGTAGTAGGCGTGTTCCCACACATCGACGCAGAGCAGCGGCTTGTCGGCGGTGGTCAGCGGGGTGCCGGCGGCGCCCATGTTGACGATGTCGACGGAACCGTCCGCCTTTTTCACCAGCCAGGTCCAGCCGGAACCGAAGTTGCCGACGGCGCTGGCCTGGAAGGCTTTCTTGAATTCATCCAGACTGCCCCATTTCGCGTTGATTGCGTCGGCCAGTGCGCCGGAGGGAGCGCCGCCGCCGTTCGGCTGCATGCAGTTCCAGAAGAAGGTGTGGTTGGAGACCTGGGCGGCGTTGTTGTAGATGCCGCCAGCGGGCGCGGTCTTGACGATTTCTTCCAGCGACTTGTCCTCGAATGCGGTGCCCTTGATCAGGTTGTTCAGATTGGTGACATAGGCCTGATGATGCTTGGCGTAGTGGTAGTCGAAGGTCTCGGCCGACATGTGCGGGGCGAGTGCGTCCTTGGCATAGGGCAGGGCGGGCAGTTGATGTTCCATCTGGGTCTCTCCGGGGTTGAGTGAAACGGGGGTAAAAATTGGAGCCCGCATTTTACGGGGCGGGATGCGGTGCGGGCAATGCTTGACTGAATTCCTTGGTTATTATCCTTGAAACAGCAGTTGAACCCGTCCGAGGGCGGGTTGGAGAAGCCGGCTGGCAAGGTAGCGGAGTCGTAGAGCGTTAGCTCGTACGAATCCGGCATACCCCTTGCGGGTGCGCGACAACGAGTCATGCCGAGGCATGGCGAGGCGGAGCAACGCAGCCAGACGGCTTCCCCACCCCGACAGCGGGCGGGTAGCGGGCTCACCCAAATGGTGAGCGTCATCGAAGCGCAAAACATCAGCCAGCATGGGGCCTCACGAGGGATAAGGAGCGGTCAACTGCTGTTTCAAGGATTATTCCTCAGCGTACTTCGAATTCGACCTGATCCAGCACAACACCTTGCCTGTCGATCAATTGCAGGCGGTGCCTGCCGCGCGCGAGCGGCCAGGCTGCGGTTTCCTGGCGGATATCGTCGATTTGCCAGACCGCGTCGGCAGGCATATTGCGGGCGCGGAAAGTGAGTTGCTGGCGAGCCGCAGGGATGTCCGGGTCGAGCGCGAGGATCAAGCCCTCGCTCGGGTACTCGATGCCGCTGGCCGGCACGGCGGCGGACCAGGTTTCGGCGCTGGGTTCGCTGCCGGGAATGAACCATTCCCGGCGAGACGGTTCACCGGCCGGCTGGATGTTCCTGCGGATCAGGCCGGCGGCGGCTTTCGGCGGCAGCAGTGCGTTATCCGTCTCGTTTCCGGACGGATGCAGGTGATCCATGATTGCCGCCCAGGCCGGCGCCGCACCGCTGATGCCGGAGACATCGTGCATCGGGCTGCCGTCGAAGTTGCCGACCCAGACGCCGACGCTGTAGCGGCGCGAGTAGCCAACGCACCAGTTGTCGCGCATGTCCTTGCTGGTGCCGGTCTTGACCGCGCTCCAGTAACGTGTGGCGAGCGGGTTCTCCAGGCCGAAGGTCAGTGCGCGCGCTTGCCGGTCCGAGAGGATGTCGCCGATCAGGAACGCCGCCTGCGGGCTCAACACGCGCCGGGCGTGCGAGCGCGGCTGCTCGGGCCTGAAACGCAGCGCGGATATTCGGCCACCATTGGCCAGACTCCGATAGGCGTTGACCAGTTCTTCCAGGCGTACATCAAGACTGCCCAGCGCCAGGGCGTAACCGTAGAAATCGGCGGCTTCGGTCAATTGCTTGAAACCCAGTTCGGCCAGACGCGCAGCAAATGGATCAAGGCCGGTCAATTCCAGCGTCCTCACGGCGGGAATGTTCAAGGAACTGGCCAGCGCGACGCGCGCGCTGACCAGGCCGCGATAGGCGTGATCATAGTTCTCAGGGGTGTACTGCCCGCCGCCGGCAGCAATCGACAGTGGTTCATCGCGAAGCGGCGAGGCGGCGGTAAGCAGGCGCTGTTCAAACGCCAGTCCGTATAAAAAGGGTTTCAGCGTCGAACCTGCCTGGCGCGGCGCCCGCACACCATCGTTCTGTGCTGCACTCGATTCGCCGCTGCTCAGACTGACATAAGCCAGCACCGCACCGCTGGCGTTATCGACTACCAGCGCGGCGGCGTCGCGCGCATTGCGGGCGGCGAGATGCCTGAGTTGCTGTGCCAGTGTTGCGCGCACATGGCGTTGCAGGGCGGCGTCGAGCGTACTGCGCCGGGAAGCATGTCCGGATAGCGCCAGTCTGTGCGCCAGATGCGGCGCCAGATCGGCGGCCGGCAGAATGGGGTAGCGCCCGCTGAGGACATTGAAGGTGCGCGCTGTCAGTGCTTCGCATTCGGTCACTGCCGCCAACGCGCAGGCTCGGCGGGCCACGTCTTTCGCTCGTGCGTTCGGCGAGCGGATCAGTGCCGCCAGAATCAGCGCTTCGTTATCGTTCAACCCGGCAGGACGCTTGTCGAACAGACCGCGCGTGGCGGCGTCGATGCCGGTCAGTTCACCGCGAAACGGCGCCAGGTTCAGATAGGCCTCCAGTATTTCCGCCTTGCGCCAGGTCTTCTCGATGGTTTTCGCCGCCTGCATCTGACGCCATTTCTCGGCCACGTCCCGACGAGCGACCCGGGCGCGGTATTGCGCATCGAGCAGGCCGGCGAGCTGCATGGTCAAGGTCGAGGCACCACGCGGTCTTTCGTTCATCCAGTTGGTCAGCGCGGCTTTGCCGGCGGCCAGCCAATCGACGCCGGCATGTTCGAAGAAGCGTTGGTCCTCCGCCTTCAGCACGGCGGCGATCAGGGCCGGTGAAATATCCGCCAGTGGTGTCCAGAGTGTGCGGCGCACCTTCGGATCGACGCGGGTTTCCTGCAACAGTTCGCCATTGTGGTCGAGCAGCCATGCTTCAGAGGAACGCCAGTTGGCGCGCACCTGGGCGAAATCGGGCAGGGCGGCCTGCAGCGGGGCGGCCAACCCGAGCAGGACGCAAAGCAGTCCCCCCGCGAGATGGCTCCTGGCGCGGAAGTTGATCAATGACATGCTATCGGTGGCTGCCGCCAGACTCCGGTTGGTCGCTCGCCTGCGGTTCGCAGGTATAGACCTGCGCCATTTCACCGCCACCCCGGCAATCCCGCGTAAGCACGTCGATGTACTGGCATCCCGGATTGCAGACCTGGGTGAAGCAGAGCGCGGTTTTGCCGGCGAAACCCGGCGTACAGATGGCCGCATCCGGCATGTCGCCGTCGCTGCCGATGACTTGCCGGCCCGGGCAATCGCCCTCGTCAACCAGCCGCCAGCCGGCCTGCGCGAGTGTTGTCGCCAGCGTTAGCGCCAACAGGGCCGGCGCAATCCTCTGTCTCACGGCACGACCTCGAACAGCGCGTTTGGCGTTTCGCCGAACATTTCCGGTGCATACATCGCTTCGACGCGCGTCGGCGGCATCCGGAATGCGCCATCACTGTTCAGGCGCAGGCTGTATTCCAGACTGAAACGACCGCGCGGCACGTATTCGTAATAGGCGCGATAGGTGTCGAACAGACGTTCCTGCCAGGCTGGCCAGGCATTGCTGCCTTCGTCCCGAATCAGCATCGCCGAGCCACGCTGCTTGCCGGCACCGAGGATGCTCGCTCCGGCGGGAACGGGGTCTTCCACCACCACCCAGCCCATATCGTCGCGCGCGTCGATTTGCAGGCGCACGCGCAGCACATCGCCGCGACTCCACTTGCCCGGCGTTTTCTGGTCAATCGGGATGATTTCACGCTTGACTGCGTAGCCGCGCTGAACCGCTGCGCCGAGCGGCACCGCAGCCAGCGTGGTGACGCTGACATAGGGCTGGCCTGCGCCATCGTGCCTGAGCTTCAGGGTTGCCGGGTCGGTGGGCAGCGGCAGGAAAGCGGTCGCGCCCTTGGGAAAGGCCTGCCAGTCCACCACACGGCCATCCTTGCCAAGCACGACAGTGCTTTTGCCGTTCGGCTTGACAGCTTCGAACTGGCGCTGATAACGCTCCAGCGCCAGCACGCCCCAGGCATTCGCGGTGGTGGTATTCCAGCGGCCGTCGCGCTGCCGGGCCAGTGCGCCGGCGAGCAGTTTCGGCAGACGTTCCTTCCAGGCGGGCTCGGGCATCAGCGCAAGCAGCGCACGCGGCGCATTGGTGTCGGCCGAGGCCATCATCCACCACAGATCGTCGCGCGCTTCATTGCTGAAATTGAGACGCTTGCCGGTATAGGTGAAACGCGCATCCAGCGCTGTCAGCGCACTGCGCAGCAGGGCATCGCGATCGGCCAGCCGAGGCGTGTTGCGCAGGATGCCGATCCAGTCGATCAGCGCCGAGGATGGCCACAGATTCGGTTCCGGCTTGATCGTGGCGATCAACTCCGGCGTGGCCTTGCCGGCACGCGCCAGGGCTTCCAGCGCGGCGAGGCGCAGCACGACCGGGTTTTCCCAGGCGTTTACCGAACCCGTGCGCGGCGTCTCCAGTCGTCCGGCGACAAAGTCGGCCAGCGCGCGCTGCATGCGGGTTTGCGCGTCGAGTGGCAGGCTCCATTCGGCCTGGTCGGCGATCGCCAGCACATAGGCCGTCAGCGCGATGCTGCCGCTACCCGAGCCGGGGAAGAAGTTGGCGAGACCGTTGTCGGCGAGATAGGTCGGCAGACTGGCGGCCAGCGCATCCCAGCCGGCGCGATCCTGCAGCGCAACCGCTCGGGATGCCTTCTGCTCCAGACAGGCATAGGGGTAACGGCGCATATAGTCGCGCAAGCCGGTCTGGCCATCGGCCAGGCTGGCGCTCAAGGTGGCACGCAATTCCGCACCGCCGGGCAGGCTTCCGGCCGGCGCGGCGATCGGCAGTTCAAGCGACTGTTCCAGGCGATACAGGCTGGATGACTGCACGCGCACGGGTACGGCAGCGTGAATGGCCTGTTTCACTTTCAGCGCATCGCGCGCCTTGCCGCCGCTTTCTCTGGCGCTCAGCGTCCATTCCAGATTGGCACCGGCGGGGACGACAAGCGGCCAGACGATTTCGCGCGCTTCGCCGGCAGCAAGATTCAGGCTGCGAATCGGCAGTTCGGGCAGACCCTGGGCGGCGGCGCTGACTTCGATTTTCATGCTGCGCTCGCTGCCGTTGCGCACACTGAAATAGGCTTGCAGACGGTCGCCGGCGCGGACAACCGGGGAAAGCCCGGAGATCATTTGCAGATCCTGGCTGCTGCGAATCGCTGTCCTGCCGGTGCCGAAGCGGGTCTCCGAGGCGGCGATGGCCACGATGCGGAATGCCGTCAGGCTGTCATTCAGCGGTATCTCGACTTCAGCCTCCCCACGCGCATCGAGACTGATGCCGGCCCGCCAGAACAGCAGCGTGTCGAACAGTTCGCGCGTCGGCAGTTTGCCTCCGCCGCCGCCGGCGGGAAGGGCTTTCTTGCCGAAGTGGCGCTTGCCGGTGATCTGCATCTGGGCGGTGAAGGTCTGCATGCCGTAGCCGCGCGCGGCCATCATGGCGTCGAGCAGGTTCCAGCTGTCGTTCGGTGCGAGTTCGAGCAAACCTTCATCGACGGCGGCGAGCGTAACCTCGGTACCGGCCGGCGGCGGGCTGCCATCCGGCGTGCGCACCTTGATGCGCGCCCTGGCTGTTTCACGTATCTGGTAACTGGCGCGGTCGGTCTTGATTTCGACTTCGAGACGATGCGCACGCTGGCCGATTTCGATGCCTGCAATGCCGAGCTTGAAGCCGGGGCGACCCAGGTCGATCAGCGCGGTCGGCTTGATCTCGTCATTGCGGCCGCGCACCACCAGCGCCGAGACGAAGACGTTTGGCGCCCAGTTTGCCTTGATCGGAATTTCCAGCACGGGCGACTTGCCGGACAGGGTGACCACGCGGGCGTCGAGCACGCCTTCTCGCTCCACGGTAACCAGCGCGGTCGCGTTGCGATAGGGCATGCGCACCTGAAAACGCGCGGTTTCGCCCGGCTCATAGTGTTTTTTCTCGGGTATCAGGTCGATCCGGTCGTGGTTGGCCTGATCGAATGCCCATTCGTCGCGGCCTGTGACCCAGAAGCTGTGATGCGTCGTCGCGGCGCGGCCTGCGCTGTCAAGGGCGCGCGCGCTGACCTGAACCTCGCCGCTTTGTTCGGTTTTCGCCTGGCACGAGAACCGGCCATTGGTGTCGGTCTTGCCGGTGCAACCTGCCGGGAGGTCGGTTTCGCGCGTTTCACTGTGATAACCGTAGAAACCGCCAGCCAGCCGCACGCGGTGCGAGTAGTTCTGACGCAGACGCAGCTTGACCTCCACCGCTGCTTCGGCTGCGGGTTTGCCGGTCAGATCGAGGGCCTGGAAGTGCAAGGTATGGTTTTGACCGGCTCGCGCCCAGCGCTCGTTCTTCATGCCAAGCACGACAGCCGAGGGCCACCACGGGGATACCCGGCTGACGGTCTGTATCTCGCCGTTCGGGTCGGCATATTCCAGTTCCACCCGCAGGTTGTGCGGCATCGCGCGTGCCGGAACGGACTCGATGCGGCCGCGTGCCATGCCGCTGGCATCCAGCTTCAGCATGCCGGTGGGCAATGTGACCGGTTCGCTTTCTTCGCTTGCGCCGTCAACATCGCGCCGGAGCGCAAAATCATGATCCTTGAACCCGGCAAATTCGATGCGATAACGCGGTTCGAGTTGCGCCCGCAACTTCACCGCAAGATTCTTCGCGCCGCCGCCATTGAGGTAGCGCACCGCCAGATCGAACTCGGCATCGCGCGCGGCGATCGGTTCCTTGCCGACCGGGTCGATATCCGCGTGCATCAACGGCACACGGAAATCACCAACGCTGAACGCGCCGGATTCGAGTCCTTCCAGATATTCCAGTTGCTCGGCGGCGCTGTCCGGGTTGATCGCCTTGTTCAGCAAACGCAGGCTGTAATCGCCGCGCCGGGCGCCGACCGGCACTTGCCAGTCGCTGACCGCCGCGCCGTTCTTCCAGGCAAGGGGCAGAAACCAGCGCTGGCTGCTGGCGCCATGTTCGATCAGCAGGGTGGGCGGCGGGGTTGTCGAGTAGCTCAAGCCGGTATCGCGCCTGTCCCGCAGGATGTGCTTCATGTGAACGTGATCGCCCGGTCGGAACAGCGTGCGGTCAAGCAGACTGCGTGCGATGCGGGTATCACTGTTCCCGTCTTCCGGCAGGCCGAAGCGCCAGGTTTCGATACCTTCATTCCAGTCCGAACGCGCGAAACTGAGGTCGTCGTCCTTGCGTGCGCTGACGTAAAGCGGGCAGTCGTATTCCACGCTGCGCGGGTTGGGAATGTTCCTCGGCAGGAGTGCCATGCCGCGCGTGTCGGAGATGGCTTCGGCAAACAGGCGGCCACGGCAGTCTCGGACCGCAATTTTCGCTTCCGCCACCGGCGTACCCAGATCGAGCCGCGTCACCCAGGCCAGCGAGGCGGCCTGACCCCATTTGAAATGCACGGCAAGATTGGTCACCAGCGCGCTGGCGCGGACATACATCGGCCGTTTTTCAGCCAGCAGGGATCTGCCCAGATGTCGGCTTTCCGCTTCAAGTACATAAAAACCGGGGCGTTCCAGCGGCAGTCCGATGACCTCGAATGCCTTCGCCCCGTTCGGTTTGGGCAGGGCGCGCTCCTGCAGGTTGGCGATACCGTCGGTCAGCAGGCGATCGCGGCGAGGGTCCGGCTGCCTGGCTGCGCCTTCGACATAGGGCGGATGGTCGATCCTGTGCAGACGCGCCTGCCAGTCGAGGATGCCGGAATCGTCGGCAACCCGGACCCAGCGCACCCTGGCGGCGCTTGTGCCGGCCGGATTGGCCGGGTCGGGTTCGAGATTGCGCAGCGTCATCGGCAACAGCCCGCCGGCGACGCGTTCGATGATGCCGAAGTCGCCGGCAAACTTCATCAGCGGCGGCAGATCGGCGATCCGCACCGGCATCGGGAAGCGCGCCGCGTTGACCAGGGTGCGCGCCTTGTCATCGACGAATTTCGCCGGCAAGGACAAGCTCAGGCTGGTTTCGGCGGGAAACGGTCCGTTGAAGACGATGTTGTCGTCCATCGTCGTCCTTTGCTCCGCTTTTACCTGCGGATAAAGCTTGCCCTTGCTGTCTTTCAGGGTGATGCGATCCAGCAGATCGCGCGTCACCGGGGCAGTGAAATCGACCTGTATCGGCGTGAACGGCAGGCAGCCGGCTTTGGCATTCTCGCGCTGGCAGCGCAGGCGGGCGACGAAATGATCACGCACCTGGAATTCGAAGCGCTGGTCGGCGGGGTTGCGCTGTCCCGAAGGCGTGGCAATACCCGCACCCCAGACCAGCGCGACCTTGGCATTGGCCGGCAACGTGCGCTGGCAGCGCAGCAGTTCCAGGCGCGGATCCCTGGCTGCGGCGCTGTCGGTCCGGTTTTCGCCCAGTTCTCCCAGCACGTCCTTCAGCTGGCCCAACATCTGTTGGCGTTCAGACCCGGTCAAGCGCAGCACGGGAATCTGTTCATGGATGCCATGCGCTTCGCAGCGAGCATGCGCGGCGACGCTGTCGGGCCGGGCCGGGCCGTTGAGCAGCAGGACGAAAACCTGGTCTTCGTCGATATTCGTTCCGGGGTAAGGCAGACTGGTCAGGATGCGCGGTCCGGCGACGGAAAATTCCTGGTCGGGAGCGCTTTCCACGCTTTCCCCGGCCAGAGTCGCCAGTCCGGGCTTGAGTGCGAAGCGGCAGGGCGCGCCCGCCGGTGGCGAAGTTGCCAGGTCATAGACCCAGGTGTACTCATCGGTCCAATAACCATTTCCGGAAACCCCGCAATGCACGCTAAAGGGCGCCGGCGCATCGCTGCGTCCGAGCGCGGCCATCGGCGCGGAGAAGCGAGCTTGCGCCTGACGGATTTCAAGCTGCTCACCCTGCGGAGAAAAGTGCTCGAGCCTGGCAGCGTGGCTGGAGACAACCTGAATCAATGACAATGCAGCGACGAATGCAATTTGGCGAAACATGATTTCTCCCGTGAGTCGGATGCCAATTTTGCCTAATCCCGCGTTGCGCGTGCCGGAATAATTGTTGACCAAAAGGGTCAACTATAGATACAGTTCGTGCATCCGCTTTTTGTCATTGTTTTGTAAGGAAAGGACGCATCATGGAACTTGAAATCAACGGTCGTACCATCGAAACCGATCCCGAAGGCTATCTGGTCAATCTGGAGGACTGGTCCGAGGATGTCGCCATTTACCTGGCCGGGCAGGACAAGCTGGAACTGGGTGAAAACCACTGGAAAATCATCAACTATATGCGGGGCTATTTCCACGAGTACGGTACTGCGCCGAACCTGCGTTTTCTGCAGAAAGGCCTCAAGGAAGAATTTGGCGACGAGTGGGGCGAGAAAAAATTTCTCTTCGACATTTTCCCGTTCGGGCCCGCCAAACAGGCCGGCCGCTATGCCGGGACACCCAAGCCCACGGGCTGCGTTTGAGCGAATACTGAACGCAAGCGACTAAACTAGCCCCGGCCGGAATGTTCCGGCCGGGGCTTTTTTGATTGGACTGCAATGTTTCGTTATCTCCTTCCGCTGGTTCTGCTGCTGCTCAACGGCCAGGCGCTGGCTTTCCCCTGGTACTCCGGCGGCGACAACATTCGCGGCGCGGAATTGATGACGCCGGATGAACGCAAGACCTATGTGGCACGGTTGCAGAGCATGAAGTCGCTGGATGAGTGCAAGGGCTACATGCAGGCGCATTACCTCGAAATCGACAAGCGTGCCAAAGAACGCAACGTCGTCTTGCCGCCGGTGGCGGGCGATCCCTGCGTGGTCATGAAGACGATGGGGCGGATACGCTGATTCAGCCCACGCTGACCCAGTCAATGCTGATCAACTAGCCAAATCCGCCCGCATTTGTTCCCCGATTTTCTGATCATCGGCGCAGGCGCTGTCGGTCTTGCCACAGCGCTTGAACTGACCCGTCGCGGCGCGCGTGTCACGCTGATCGAGCGTGGCCGCAGCGGCGCGGAATCGACCTGGGCCGGCGGCGGCATTCTTTCGCCGCTGTTGCCCTGGCAGTATGGCGAAGCGGTCAATGCCCTGTCCGAATACTCGCGCGCGCTGTTTCCTGATTGGTGCGCCCGCCAACAGGTGCTATCCGGCCTGGACGCGGAGTATCGCGCCAGCGGCATGCTGGTGCTGCCGCCTTTCGATCAGACCCAAGCCTTCGACTGGTGCGGCCGGCATGGCTGGCGTTGCGAGATTCGCCCGCGCGCCGACTTTCTGCCGTCCGACACAGAGGAAGATGCGCTCTGGTTGCCCGATGTTGCCCAGACGCGCAATCCACGCCTGGCGCAGGTGCTGCGCGGCGCCGCGCTGGCCGCCGGCGTTCGCATCGTGGAGTCGGCGGAAGTCACCGCGATGCAGGCGTCAGACGGAAGAATCAGCCGTGTTGACACGACCCAAGGTGATTTTTCCGCCGCTGCTGTCATCGTCACGGCGGGCGCCTGGAGCGGCACCTTGCCGGGACTGGAGGTATTGGCCAAGCGGGTGTTTCCGGTACGTGGTCAGATGCTGCTGTTCAAGCTGGCGCCGGAGGTCTTGCGCAATATCGTGCTGCAAAACGGTGCTTATCTGATTCCTCGCCTGGACGGTCACATCCTGGCCGGCAGCACGCTGGAATGGGCCGGTTTCGACAAATCCGTCACCGCTTCCGCCCGGCGCGATCTGCTCGCTTTAGCGGCAGGCATTCTGCCGGCCTTGAACGAGCGTGTGCTTGCTCAACAATGGAGTGGCCTGCGCCCAGGATCGCCGGACAACGTGCCGGTAATCGCGGCCTGTCCGGGTTACGCGAATTTGTTCATCAACAGCGGCCATTTCCGTTATGGCGTGACCATGGCGCCCGGCGCCGCGATGTTGCTGGCGGATCTGATCGAGGGCAGAGCTACGGCCATTCCGGCAGAGCCGTATCAGGCGTGAATGCCGGTCCCGGCTCAATCCTGATGTTCGATCCGACCGAGGATGCCGCTGGCGATATAGCCCATGCCCAGTTGCGTTGAATGCCATTCGAAGCGGTCGCAATGGCTGGCGACTCGGTCCCAGGGGTGCCAGAGATCGCCGGGACGCGCGTTGTAGGGGCGGTTCTTGTACCAGGCCAGAAGGTTCAGTGGGCCGGTCCACCAGGGAAAGAACTTCATGCCGGCCATGGCGATGCGTGCGCCGGGTTTGGCCTGGCGCAGGATATTGCTCACCGCCTGCGGTGTGCGGCTGATGTCGTGGACATAGTTGAACAGGATCGCATCCGGCTGCACGGGCAGTTCAACGTCTTCCGCCGCCGCGTTGACCTGCCAGACGTTTTTCCAGCCGTGGCGGCTGACCCGATCCAGTGCCAGAGCGAACATGTCCGGACTTTGCTCGAAGGCGAGCACGCGGCCGGATTCACCCACACCGGCGCGCAGAAGTTCATAACTGAGACCGGTCCCGGCGCCGACATCGAGCACAACCTCGCCGGGGCGCAGGTTGAGCAGGTCGATGGTGCGCCGGCGCAGCGGCATGGTGAACTGCGCGGATTCGTCATAGCGGGCGGCATGCTCGCGGTACAGACGAATGGAAAGCTCGTTTTCTGTGTTGGCGGGCATCGTGATGGAAACTTCAGACCGTGTTGCGCGAGGCGGCATGCAAACCGAACACGCCGATCACGATCAGGCCGATGCTGACCATTTTCAACGTTGTTGCCGGTTCCTTGAAGTAAAGAAAGCCGATCAGCGCGGTCAGCACGGTGCCGACGCCGGACCAGACGGCATAGACCACGCTCAGCCCGAGCGTGCGGATGACCAGGGTATTGAGCGCAAACGAGGCGGCATAGAAGACGAAGATCAGAACCGAGGGCGTCACGCGGCTGAAGCCTTCGCTGAGGCGCATTGAAGTTGTACCCGCGACTTCGAGCAGGATGGCGGCCGCAAGCACGGCCCAGGCCTGGCCGATGCTCAGAATTGGCAACATGGGGCTTGCCTCACCGTGTCGCCATCGATTCACCCAGACGCACCAGTTTCCCGGCCTGCCAGGACGGGTTGAAGGTCAGCGGGTCTTTCGGAAACAGCATCACTACCGTCGAGCCAAGCAGAAAGCGTCCCATCTCGTCGCCTTTGGCCAGTTCAACGCTCGGACTGTCGTAGTGCCATTCCCGTATTGCGCGCGAGCGTGGCGGTGTGACCACGCCATGCCAGGACGCGGCGATCGAGCCGACAATGGTTGCGCCGACCAGCACCAGCACGAAGGGGCCGTCAGCACCTTCGAATACACAGACCACGCGCTCGTTGCGTGCAAACAGACCCGGCACGCCGCGCGCGGTGACCGGATTGACCGAGAACAGATCGCCCGGCACATGAATCATCCGGGTCAACCGCCCGGCGGCCGGCATGTGGATGCGGTGATAGTCGCGCGGGCTCAGGTAAAGGGTGGCGAAATGACCATCCTGGAATTTTTCGGCCAGGCTGGCATCGCCGCCGACCAGCGTGGTGGTTGAATAGCGATGTCCCTTGGCCTGGAAAATCTGGTCCCGCTCGATCCGACCGTATTGGCTGATCGCGCCATCGACTGGGCAGATCAGCGCAGAGTCGCTGAGCGGTCGCGCGCCGACTTTCAGCGCGCGGGTGAAGAATTCGTTGAAAGTTGGATAAGCGGCGATATCTGAATTCGCCGCCTCGGCCATATTGACCTGATAGCGCGCCACAAAATGCCGAATCACCCAGGTGGTCAGGCCGCCCAGGCGCGCGCGGGCAAAGCGACCGGCGAGCTCGGTCAGCGCCTGCTTCGGCATCAGGTACTGAGGAAATACTGCAAGTCGGTCAGGCACACTCGATCCTAGTCACATGAATCGGCCGGCAAGCGGACCCCGGGTGGATTTGCATGGTCATCAGCCGCGCGTATTCGAATTGCCCGCGAACGTGGCCAGTTCAACACGCGGTGCCGGTTCCCAGCCGTCTTTGCGATGCTCCGCGACAACATTCGTGAAGATGCCGCCGCGGACATAGAACTTGGCGGTCAGGCGCATGAAGCGCGGCTCGGTGGCGCGCACCAGATCGTCGAGGATGCGATTGGTGACGTCTTCGTGGAAATGGCCTTCCTCGCGGAACGACCAGATGTACAGCTTGAGACTCTTCAATTCGACGCAGCGTTGGTCGGCGATGTAGTCCAGATACAGCGTGGCGAAGTCGGGCTGGCCGGTCTTCGGGCACAGGCAGGTGAATTCCGGAATCTCCATGTGGATGTGGTAATCGCGCTTCGGTTGCGGGTTATCGAAGGTTTCAAGGTCTTTGGCGGGTTGGCTGGGCATGTGGGTTGGGATAGGTAAAGCAATGAAAAGATGCGCGGGGCACGTAAAATCAGCGCCGAATTATAGACGCCAGCCAACTTCTCCCTATTTCTCCTTGCGCCTCAAACATATCCACATCGCCGGTTTCAAATCGTTTGTCGATCCGGTCACGCTGCCGGCCAGCGCCCAGTTGACCGGCATCGTCGGCCCGAATGGCTGCGGCAAATCCAACGTCATCGACGCAGTGCGCTGGGTGCTGGGGGAATCGAAGGCGCGCGAACTGCGCGGCGCCAGCATGCAGGACGTGATCTTCAACGGCTCTTCCGGGCGCAAGCCGGCCTCGCGTGCCTCGGTCGAACTGCTGTTCGACAACAGCGACGGCAAGGCGGCCGGACAATGGTCGCAATATGCCGAGATTGCGGTCAAGCGGGTGCTGACGCGGGCCGGCGATTCCAGCTATCACATCAACAATGTCCAGGTCCGCAAGCGCGACATGGCCGATCTCTTCCTCGGCACCGGCCTGGGCGGCGAGGCCTACGCGATCATCGAGCAGGGCATGATTTCGCGCATCATCGAGGCCAAGCCGGAGGAACTGCGCGGGTTTCTGGAAGAAGCGGCGGGCGTGTCGAAATACAAGGAACGCCGCAAGGAGACCGAAAGCCGGCTGCGCGATACACGCGAAAACCTGGACCGCGTTTCCGATATCCGCGAGGAACTTGGCCGCCAACTGGAAAAACTCGGCGTTCAGGCGGAAGTGGCGCGGCAATTTTTCCTGCTCGACGCCGACCGCTCGCTGAAAACCCAGTGGCTGGCGTTGACCCGCAAACGCGAGGCGCAAGCCCGGCAGGCCGAACTGGCACGCCAGATGGATGCCGCGCGCACCGACATCGAGGCCAAGACCGCCGAATTGCGCAGGCTGGAATCGGAACTGGAAAGCCAGCGCCTGGCCCAGTTTGAAGCCACGGAAAACCTGAACCAGGCGCAAGGCCGCTTTTATGCCGAAAGCGGCGAGGTCGCCCGGGTGGAACAGGAATTGCGCCATCTGCACGCGACGCGCGAGCGCCTGGGCAACGAGATAAGCCTGAACCTGGAACGCCAGACTCAGACTTTGGCCGAACAGCAGGCGGCGCTGACGCTGGGCGAACAGAACCGGACCGAACTGGAACAAGCCGAGGAGCAGGCGGAAATTCTTGCCGAGCGTGCCGCTCAAGCCGGCGAAGCATTGCCGGAGGCGGAAAATGCGATGCGCGCCGCGCAATCCGCCGTCGCCGCTCAGCAACGCGAAATGAGTCAGCACGAACAAACCGCGCAACTGGAAGAATCCAACCGGGCGCATGCGGAAAAGGTGATCGAGCAGCTCAAGACGCGCGAGTTGCGCTTGATGCAGGAACAGGAACGTCTGACGGAAAACGACGAGGCTGCCCTGGAGCAGCAACAGATCGCACTGGAAACCGAACAGGAACGCGCCGAGCGGCTGGCCGAATACCTGGAAGCCGCCCGCGCCGAGTGGCCGCAGCATGAAGCACGTTTGCGGCAAGCGCGACAGGCGCTGGACAACGCCAAGCGCGAAGCGCATCGACTGGAAGCGGAATCCGCCGCGCTCGCCAAATTGCAGGCCGGCGTGCAGAAGGCGGAGAGCCAGGGCGCGGCCTGGTTGACGACGCTTGGACTGGAAAACGCCGCGCGCCTTTGGCAGGAAATCCAGGTCGAGGCGGGCTGGGACACGGCCGTCGAAGCTGCGTTGGGCGAAGCGATGGCCGCGCTGGCGGTTGAAGCTCAAGGCAGCTGGTGCGAAACGCCGCCGGAAGCGCGCTTCGAGTTGCTGCTGCCGGATTCAATAGCGGATTTAATAGGGGACACGGATTTAATAGGGGACAGACCACTATTTTATGAATCTCAAAATAGTGGTCTGTCCCCTATTGAATCGTCGCCGGCTAGCGAGGGCGATCTGAATCCATTGGCCGATCTGATCCATACCGACAACCCGCTGATCGCGCGATTTCTCTCCGATCGACTGGCGCTGGCCTTTGCCACCGACAATCTGCAACACGCCTTGCAGCATCGCGCGAAACTGCCGCCGGGCGGTTTCATCGCGACGCGTGACGGGCATCGCGTTAGTCGCGACAGCCTGATCTTCAATGCGCCGGAAAAGGCGCATCAGGGCCTGTTGGCGCGGGCCCGCGAGATCGAGAGATTGCAGGCCGAGAGTGATCTGGCACAGGCCAGCGTCGATGAAGTCGGCGAAGAAGTCACTCAAGCCGAAGCCGCTCAGCAAACTGCACGTCGCCAGGGCGAGGCGTTGCAGAATCAGCTTGGCCAGGCGCAGACGCAAATCCACCAGTTACAGGTCAGTCTGGTGCGCATGCAGGAAGCCGCGCGCCGGGTGGCCGACCGGCGCGCGCAGATCGCGGTCGAACTGGACGACATTTACGATCAGCTTGGGATTGAGGAAGCCACCTGGAACGACGCCAGCGAACGGAATCGTGAAGCGCTGCTTGAAATCGACCTGGCCCGCGAACGCTTCGATGAAGCGCGCGAAGCCAGGCGCGAGGCCGATCTGAAATTGCAGACGCTGCGCGAATTGCATCGCCGGGTCGAGCGCGAAGCGCAGGAAGCCGCTTTCCAGGCGCGCTCGCTGGCGACCCGCCTGCAGGATCTGGCCGGTCGCGGCGCGCGCGCGGAAGCCGTGCTGGCCGATCTGGCGCGCGATCACGCGCGTCTGCAACATGAGCTTGACCAGGCCCGTGAAAGCCCGGCACTGGCGGCGCTTGACGCGGCGCTGGAAAAGCGCCGGCTTGCGGAAGCCGAACTGACCGAGGTGCGCGAGGCGCTGGAAGGCGCCAATGCCGCCCTGCGCGAACTCGACACGGCGCGGGTGACCTGCGAACGCGCCCTGGAGCCGCTGAAGGAACGCGCCGTTGGCTTTGAGCTGAAACTGCAGGAAGCGCAGCTCAACGAAGCTCGCTTCAGCGAAGAACTTGAAGCCGTCGATCAGGCGGAACTTGAAACCCGTGCGCAAGCCTCCGGTCTGGCAGGTCGTGCCGAATCCTGGCTGAAGAACGAACTGAACCGGCTTGAGAGCGAGATCAATGCGCTTGGTCCTGTCAACATGGCCGCGCTTGACGAGCTCAAGGCGGCGAGCGAGCGCAAACAATATCTCGATGATCAATCGCTCGATCTGGAGACTGCCGCAGCTACGCTGGAAGAGGCCATCCGTCGCATCGACGCAGAAACGCGCACCCGTCTCAAGGATACGTTTGACCGCGTCAGCCGAGAGTTCAGGACGCTGTTCACCGAGTTGTTCGGCGGCGGCGAGGCGCAACTGATCCTGACCGGCGAGGAGATTCTCGATGCCGGCCTGACTGTGCTGGCCCAGCCGCCGGGCAAGAAAAACAGTTCGATCCACCTGCTTTCAGGTGGCGAGAAGGCGCTCACTGCGCTATCGCTGGTCTTCGCCTTCTTCCGTCTGAATCCGGCGCCGTTCTGTCTGCTCGATGAAGTCGATGCGCCGCTCGACGACAGCAATACGGAACGCTATTGCGCACTGGTCAGCAAGATGTCAGCTGAAACCCAGTTCCTGTTCATTACGCATAATCGCATCACCATGGAAATGGCCCACAACCTGGTCGGCGTCACCATGCCTGAACCCGGTGTTTCGCGTCCGGTGGCGGTGGATGTGGAGGATGCGGTGCGGATGGCGGTCTGACGGTCTGGTCTCGGCAATACGCGCCGAGCGCGCTATTTCGTCAGTCCCAGATCAAGCGCCAGATCGCGCGCCGGGTAGTGGAAGCTGACCGGGCCATCTTCTTCGCCATGCACGAATTGATGCACGAAGGGATGGCTGGATTGCGGCATGTCTTTCGCCGGGCCTTCCGCCACGACGATGCCGTTGTCGATGAAGATGGCGTAGTCGGCGATCTTCAGCGATTCGGCCACGTCGTAGCTGACCACGATGGAAGTCAGACCGAGCGCATCACTCATGCGGCGGATGATGTTGGCAATGACGTCGAGCGAGATCGGATCAAGTCCGGCAAAGGGTTCGTCATACATGGTGAGCATCGGGTCGAGTGCCACCGCGCGGGCCAGCGCCACACGCCGCTGCATGCCGCCGGAGAGTTCGCCGGTCATCAGTTTCCGGGCGCCGCGCAGGCCGACTGCATCCAGTTTCATCAGCACCAGATCGCGGATCATCGCTTCCGGCAGGTCGGTGTGTTCGCGCATCGGGAAGGCGACGTTTTCGAATACGGACAAGTCGGTGAACAGGCCGCCGGCCTGGAACATCATGCCCATCTTGCGGCGCAGTTTGTAGAGCGCGGCGTTGTCGAGTTCATGCACGATCTGGCCGGCAACCTTCACATAACCGCCGGCAGGTTCCAGTTGTCCGCCGATCAGTCTCAGCAGGGTCGTTTTGCCGCAGCCGCTGGAACCGAGAATGGCGACCACCTGCCCCATCGGGATAGTCAGGTTGAGGCCCTTCAACACTTCGCGATCGCCATAGGAAAAACGCAGGTCTTTGATTTCGATCAAGGGTTCGACAGACAACGGGATATCTCCTGGACGTGCTGTGGCGCCAGTTCGATCGGCGCGAAGTAAACAATTATCGCGGAATCGCCGTATTGGCGCAGTCGGCTTGATCAAGGGCTTGAATTGCCTGGTTTCGTCCCCAAAACGAAGCGGGTTTTTTAGAAATGGAAGTGTCATGTCAGAACAGATCAACACAGAAGCGATGCAACAGGAAGCCGAACAGGTCGTATCGGAAGTCGAGGTCATGCCCAGCCTGGAGGCGCAGTTGCGCCAGGCTGAACTCAACGCCCAGGAACATCATGACGCCTGGCTGCGCGCCAAGGCGGATGCGGAAAACGCACGGCGGCGCGCGCTGGACGAGATCGACAAGGCGCGCAAGTTCGCACTTGACCGATTCGCGTCCGACTTGCTGGCGGTGAAGGACAGCCTGGAAGCGGCCCTGGCAACCGGTGACAGTGCCAGCATCGAAAGCCTGAAAAGTGGCGTCGAACTCACGTTGAAGCAACTGAGCGGAGTGTTCGACAAGAATGGTGTCAAGGAAATCAATCCCTTGGGTGATAAATTTGATCCAAATTATCACCAGGCAATTGCGATGGTAGAGGGCGATGGCGAATCCAACAGCGTAGCGAGTGTGCTGCAAAAGGGTTATGCCCTGAACGATCGCGTGATACGTCCGGCAATGGTCACGGTGATCAAGCCGAAGTAACCCGTCCGTCATTCCCGATCCGGGCTTGTAAGCCCGTTTTCTCGGGAGTGACGAAAAAACAGCTTGAAATCGGCTATCTCAATCCCACTTGGCAAACACGTTTAATACATTCAGAGGAACATAAAAATGGGCAAGATCATTGGTATCGACCTGGGCACCACCAACTCCTGTGTGGCAATCATGGAAAGCGGCAAGCCCAAGGTCATTGAAAACTCGGAAGGCGCGCGCACGACGCCGTCGATCATCGCTTATGCCGAAGATGGCGAAATTCTGGCCGGCGCACCGGCCAAGCGGCAATCGGTCACCAACCCGAAGAACACGCTGTACGCGATCAAGCGTCTGATCGGCCGCCGCTTCGAAGAGAAGGAAGTACAGAAGGACATCTCCTTGATGCCCTACAAGATCGTCAAGGCCGACAACGGCGACGCCTGGGTGGAAGTGCGCGACAAGAAGACCGCACCGCCGCAGATTTCCGCCGAAGTGCTGCGCAAGATGAAAAAAACCGCCGAGGATTACCTGGGCGAAGAAGTCACCGAAGCGGT
The DNA here is from genome assembly GCA_945897955.1 of Tepidiphilus sp. J10. Lineage (GTDB taxonomy): Bacteria > Pseudomonadota > Gammaproteobacteria > Burkholderiales > Thiobacillaceae > PFJX01. The sequence continues at coordinate 40,306 of CAMDGQ010000031.1, forward strand.
CATCACCGTGCCGGCCTACTTCAACGACAGCCAGCGCCAGGCCACCAAGGACGCCGGCCGCATCGCCGGTCTGGAAGTCAAGCGCATCATCAACGAGCCGACTGCGGCTGCGCTGGCGTTCGGTATGGACAAGCAGGAAGGCGATCGCAAGATCGCGGTGTATGACCTGGGCGGCGGCACGTTCGATATCTCGATCATCGAAATCGCCGAAATCGACGGCGAGCATCAGTTCGAAGTGTTGTCCACCAACGGCGACACCTTCCTTGGCGGCGAAGACTTCGACCAGCGCCTGATCGACTGGATCATCGACGAGTTCAAGAAAGAGCAGGGCGTCGATCTGAAGAAGGACGTGCTGTCGCTGCAACGCCTGAAGGAAGCGGCGGAAAAGGCCAAGATCGAGCTGTCTTCGAACACCCAGACCGAAATCAATCTGCCCTACATCACGGCGGATGCTTCCGGCCCGAAACACCTGGTCATGAAGATCACCCGCGCCAAGTTCGAGAGCCTGGTTGAAGAACTGGTCCAGCGCACCATCGAGCCGTGCAAGATGGCGATCAAGGATGCCGGCGTCAAAGTCTCCGACATCGCCGACGTGATCCTGGTCGGCGGCATGACCCGCATGCCCAAGGTGCAGGAACTGGTGAAGGAATTCTTTGGTAAAGACCCGCGCAAGGACGTCAACCCGGATGAGGCCGTCGCCGTCGGCGCCGCGATCCAGGGCGGCGTGCTGCAGGGCGACGTCAAGGACGTTCTGCTGCTCGACGTCACCCCGCTCAGCCTGGGTATCGAAACCCTCGGCGGCGTGATGACCAAGCTGATCCCGAAGAACACCACCATCCCGACCCGGGCGAATCAGGTGTTCTCCACTGCCGACGACAACCAGACCGCAGTGACCATCCACGTTCTGCAGGGCGAACGCGAAATCGCCTCCGGCAACAAGAGCCTGGGCCAGTTCAACCTGACCGACATCCCGCCGGCGCAGCGCGGCATGCCGCAGATCGAAGTCACTTTCGATATCGACGCCAACGGCATCCTGCACGTTTCCGCCAAGGACAAGGGTACCGGCAAGGAAGCCAAGATCACGATCAAGGCCAACTCCGGTTTGAGCGAAGCGGAAATCCAGAAGATGGTGCAGGACGCCGAAGCCAACGCCGCCGAAGACCACAAGGCATTCGAACTGGCCACCGCGCGCAACCAGGCCGACAGCATGGTGCACTCGGTGAAGAAGGCGCTGAAGGACTTTGGCGATAAGGTTGGCGCCGACGACAAGGCCAAGATTGAAGCCGCGATCACGGAAACCGAAGCCGCGATCAAGGAAGGCGACAAGGAAACCATCGAAGCCAAGACACAAGCCCTGGCCGAAGCCAGCCACAAGCTGTCCGAGCAGATGTACGCGAAGGATCAGGCCGCGAGTGGTGGCAACCCCGGTGGTGATGCGGGTGGTGATGCCGGCGGCAAGAAGGACGACGACGTGGTCGATGCCGAGTTCGAGGAAGTGAAAGACAAGTAACTCAAAACCCGGCGCGGGGATAACCCAGCGCAAGCCCGTAGGTTGGGCAAAGCGAAGCGTGCCCAACATCGTGGATTGTTGGGCACGCTTCGCTTTGCCCAACCTACGTTACTCATGCAATAACGGAATCAGGCATGTCCAAACGCGATTACTACGAAGTCCTTGGCGTCAGCAAAGGCGCTTCCGACGAAGAAATCAAAAAGGCCTTCAAGAAACTGGCCATGAAGCATCACCCTGACCGAAATCAGGGCGACAAGGCTTCGGAAGAGAAATTCAAGGAAGCGAAAGAGGCTTACGAGATTCTTTCCGACGGCAACAAGCGCGCGGCTTACGACCAATATGGTCATGCCGGCGTCGATGCATCAATGGGCGGTGGCGCTGGCGGTTCCGGCAATTTCCGAGATTTTGCCGATGCGTTCTCCGACATCTTCGGCGATGTATTCGGTGGCGCTGGCGGCCGTGGCGGTCGTTCGCATGTCTATCGCGGCGCCGACCTGCGCTACAACCTGGAAATTTCGCTGGAAGAAGCCGCGCGCGGTACCGAGACCAAGATCCGGGTGCCGGTTCTCAGCGAATGCGAACATTGTCACGGTACCGGCGCCAAGCCGGGTACCGAACCGACCACCTGCCCAACTTGCGGCGGCCATGGTCAGGTGCGCATGCAGCAGGGATTTTTCTCGGTACAACAGGCCTGTCCACGCTGCCACGGTAGCGGCAAGATCATTGCCGATCCGTGTACGCATTGCCATGGCGAAGGCCGGATCAAGAAACACAAGACCTTATCGGTGCGGATTCCGTCCGGTGTCGATGAGGGTGATCGCATTCGTCTGTCGGGCGAAGGTGAAGCCGGCATCAACGGAGGCCCGCCGGGCGATCTGTATGTGCAGATTCATCTCAAGTCGCACCAGGTATTCCAGCGCGACCACGATGATCTGCATTGCGAAATGCCGATTTCATTTGCCACTGCAGCGCTCGGCGGCGAGATCGAGATTCCGACGCTGGAAGGCCACGCCACGATCAGGATTCCCGCCGAAACCCAGTCCGGCAAGGTATTCCGTCTGCGCGGCAAGGGCATCAAGGGCGTGCGTAGCCAGCATCCAGGCGACTTGATGGCGCATGTGGTGGTGGAAACGCCGATCAACCTGACCGAGCGACAGAAAGAACTGCTGCGTGAGTTCGATACCTGCTGCAGCGACCATGAAGGCAAGCACAACCCGCGTGCCAAAGGCTTCATGGACAAGGTCAAGGCGTTCTTCGCGCAGTAAATAGCGCTGCTCTGGATACCGCACAGACAGGCTGAAACGACTGTTTCAGCCTGTTGCGGCAGACATTGGCATCATTTTTTGCCCGCCGCCAGCGTGTCCAGTTTCAGTAATTTTTCCACCAGTAGTCCTGACAACTGGTGCATCTCGGTCAGCTTTTCTTCGGCAGCAGCCTGGTTTCCAGCTTCCTTGAATTCCAGTGCCTGACTACTGGCTTCGTGGAAGAGGCGATGGGGTTCGATGATCGAATCAAACAACGATTGCGCATCTGGGCCGATTTCGCCGGATTCAACCCGTCCCTTCGTATACAGCCATTGCCCTAATTTGCAGTCATGATGGTCAGAGCCGCGAAAATCGCCGCGTCCACCCAGGGTGGCATGTAAGCGGTTCAGATATTGCAAATGGTCGTTCATGCGCATCAAGAAGAAAGCACCCATGATTAGCTCCTGAAACAGCGTTGGTGAAGTATTGAACCTAGAACCTTGAATCGCAGTAGGTGGGCTCAGCAATGGGTATCCCTACTGCGATTCAAGGTTCAAAGCAGCCCTATCCCTACGCCGATTGATTCATCCGCATCAGGCGTTGTGCCAAGGAGTCGATTATGCGGCGAGATAGCGGCGCAGAATACCGCATCAGTTCTTCCAGCATTTCCGGCGGCAAGACCAGCGCAGTGACATCCACTTTAGCGCGGACGCTCGCAGTACGCGGTTCATCAAGCAGGTAGGCCATTTCGCCCAGCAGGTTGCCGGCGTCAATATCCATCAGACGTTTATCGCCCTCAGGGAACTGCTTGTATACCGCGACGCTGCCTCGATGGATGAAGAACGCTTCGCGGGAGGTGTCGCCTTCACGAATCAATGTTTCACCCTCAGCGTAGTGCCTGCCATATTTCGCCAGCAGCCGGTTGGACCGGGCATACACGAAGGATTCAAGTTTGTTGGAACCGCCCAGAAAAAGCTTTTCCAGGGCGGTGACATCTGCTTTGGTCAGCGCATACAGAAACTGCGCCCAGAAGTAGAACGCCATGCAGGCGAAATAGGCGCCGATCAGGATGAATACAACCCCACCCAGCGCACCGTAAACTGCCTGATATTTTTCAATCTGGAAAAACAGGCCAAAGCCCTGAAACAATCCGGCCAAGGTCAAAGTAGCCAGCGCACTAACCAGCAGCGTCTGGCGGGGTGGCGGTCTGTGCAACGGCAATCGGCGCAACGCGGCGTAGAACAGCGACCACACCAGCAATAGCACGATCACGTTGTTGAGCGCTTTCAGCAAAGCGGTGCGCGACTCGCCGAGGATGTCGACATTGGCGAGAAAGGTCAAACTTGCCTGGATCGTCACCGAAACCACGACCAAAGCAAACATCACCGGAATAATCACCAGCGGCAGCATCCAGTTGAGGACGAAAGGACGTTTCGATTCATCCGGGAAAATCACCCGAAACGCACTCTGGACAGCATTGAACAGCCCACGTGAGGACAATACCAGGGTCAACAACCCAACACCGCTGGCGGCCACCTGGGTTTTTTTCGGAATGAAGCCCAGGTTGGAAAGTTGGTCGAGATTGAATTGTTCATACAAGGCGGCGAGCAGGATCACCGCCGGTGTCGAGTTTTCCGCCAGCACGGCCAGATATTGTGCGGCGTAGGTCAACAACAGAATCAGGGGCGCGGCGGAAAGAAGGAAATAGAATGCAGTCGCGGCGGCGTGATTCTGCAATTCGTTCTTGATGAACAGCCGCAGCGTAGTGACCATGGCTTGCAGAAAACCATCCAGTCCATTGCGCCGACGCTCGCTCAGCTGAGGCAGTCTTGGTTTTGGAGGGGAAGGTGGCATGGTGGGATCAGCGGCAGTCATCAATTCATCGACCGAAATGCCAAGCAGATTTGGACGGGTATGGGCATGCGGCCTGAAATATCTCACAAGTTGCTGACAAAATCCTTATCGGCGGTGAGGGCGGCAGACACGAAAATTCGCGGAGATATATCCGCGCGATAGAATTCGCGCTGTTCCGATTTCTGAAAGCTTTTCATGTCCCTGATTCGTCCTTTCCCCGCCCTGCGTCCCGCACCCGGTCGCGCCCAGGAAGTCATCGCGCCGCCCTATGATGTGCTGAATACTGCCGAAGCGCGGCTAATGGCGGAAGATCGGCCATGGAGTTTTCTGCATATCTCGAAACCCGAAATCGACCTGCCGCCGGATACCGATCCGTATGCGCCCGAGGTCTATGCCAAAGCGGCGGAAAACCTGGGCAGGATGATCGATGCTGGCGTGCTGGTTCAGGATGCCGAAGCCGGCTATTACGCCTATCGCCTGATCATGGGCGAACATGTCCAGGTCGGCCTGGTCGCCGCCGCCAGCGTGGCGGATTACGACACCAACCGGATTCGCAAACATGAATTTACCCGGCCCGACAAGGAAGACGACCGAGTGCGCCAGATCGAAGCGTTGAACGCACAGACTGGACCGGTTTTGTTGGCTTACCCGCATCAAGCAGAAGTGGATTCCATCCTTGCTGCCGCGACTCAGAGCGCGCCGGATTCTGATGGCGTTGCCGAGGGGGTAAACGGCGGTGGTGTCCGCCATACGCTTTGGGCGATCCGCGATGCCGCGACGCTGGCGCGCCTGACCGAATTGTTCGATGCGATGCCGGCGCTGTACATCGCCGATGGCCATCACCGTTCCGCCTCCGCCAGCCGCATCTGCGCATCGCGCCGCGCTTCAAATAGCCAACACAGCGGCGATGAGGCTTACAACTACTTCCTGTCGGTGATCTTCCCGCATCACCAGATGCGCATACTGGATTACAACCGCGTCATCAAGGATTTGAACGGTCTCTCGGAACCTGAATTCATGGCGCGAGTGGCGGAAAGTTTCATGATCGAAATGAGCGATTCAGCGGTGAAGCCGGCGCGGACCGGCGAATTCGGTCTGTACATGAATGGCCGCTGGACTACCTTGACTATCCGTGCCGACCTGATCCCGCACGATCCGGTCGGCCGGCTCGATGTCAGCCTGCTGCAGAACAACCTGATCGCGCCGATTCTCGGCATTGATGATCCGCGACGTGACAAACGTATCGATTTCGTTGGCGGCATTCGCGGTCTGGCTGAACTGGAGAAACGTGTCGATTCGGGTGAGATGGCACTTGCGCTGGCTTTACATCCCACCAGTATGGAAGACCTGATGGCCGTGGCGGATGCAAACGAAGTGATGCCACCGAAATCGACCTGGTTCGAACCCAAGCTGGCGGATGGTCTGGCATCGCATATGCTCGACTAGACGGATTCCCGACGCCCGCCTGACCCAGAAGCGCCCCTGCATGTCATGACACTGTCATGACATGCAGGGGCGCTTGTTTTTCGGAAAGTCAGTACAGGGCATCCGATAAATTATAAATTCAATACAATCATGTGCTTAATGAAATCTGAACGGTTGGCCCTGATCTTGCTGTATAGACTTGCCGTGCCCACTTCCTGTGTCATGCGGGGTGTAGCTGACCGGAGGTTTTCATCGCGGCGAGAAACATGATGCAAGTATTCAACTTAATGGAGTTTCGAATGAACATTTTGCGCAGAAACGTACTGAAGGGTGCTGGCGCTGCCGGCGCGGTGAGCGTAGCGATGGCCGCTGGCCTGCTGAAACCGGGCATGGCCTTTGCAGCGGACTGGAACAAAGCCGTGTTTGAAAGCAAAGATCTGGGTTCGGTGATGGGTGCTGTGGGTGGCGCGGGTGCCGCTGCTGGTGACATCAGCGTGAAAGCGCCGGACATCGCCGAAAACGGCGCTGTCGTCCCGGTTGAAATCACCTCCAACATTGCCGGCACTGAATCGATCATCATCATCGGCGAAAAGAACACCCAGCCGATGCTGGCCGAGTTCAATCTGAGCAACGGCGCCCAAGGCTTCATCTCCACCCGCATCAAGATGGGTGCGACCTCCAACGTGCGCGCCTTGGTGAAAGCCGGCGGCAAGATGTACACGGCGGCGAAGGAAGTGAAAGTCACCATTGGCGGCTGCGGCGGCTAACAGGTTGACTGACCGACAGAACCGAACCCGTTAAAGAAACTTAGGAGCAAGAAAATGGCAGAACCGATGAAAATCCGCGCCACCATGGCCGGCGATGCAGCCGAAGTGAAGTGCCTGATGAACCACCCGATGGAAACTGGCCTGCGCAAAGACGCCAAGACCGGCGCTGTGGTCCCCGCGCACCACATCACCAACGTCACCGCGACGCTGAACGGCGCGCAAGTGCTGAACGCGCAGTGGGGCGGCGGCATTTCCAAGAACCCCTACCTGGC
>CAMDGQ010000032.1 GCA_945897955.1 Tepidiphilus sp. J10
TGCGCGTCTTCCTTGCTGCGCATGGCACGCGTCTCGCCGCTGTCCGGGTCGAACAGCACGGTGGCCTGCTGAATCCTGTGGCCGTCTTCAATCTGTTCGATCTGCCAGCGGATTTCGTAATTGATCGCCTGTTCCAGAAAACGGAACGAATTGAGGTTCTTGATCTCGCGCCGGGTGCCGAATTCCTGCTGCCCGACCGGTCGCACCGAGACGTTGGCATCGACCCTGAAGCTGCCTTCCTGCATGTTCCCGTCACAGGTGCCGATCCAGGTCACCAGCGTATGCAGCGCCTTGGCATAAGCCACCGCTTCCCTGGCCGAACGCATGTCCGGCTCGGACACGATTTCCAGCAAGGGCGTGCCGGCGCGGTTGAGGTCGATGCCGGTCATGCCGTGGAAGTCTTCATGCAGCGACTTGCCGGCATCTTCTTCCAGGTGGGCACGCGTGATGCGGATGGTTTTCTCGTAAAGATCGCTGCCGCTGCCGACCTGTACCGTCAGTTCACCGCCCTCGACGATCGGCAATGCGAACTGGCTGATCTGATAGCCCTTGGGCAGATCGGGATAGAAGTAATTCTTGCGATCGAAGCTGTTGATCCGGTTCAGCCTGGCGCCAATTGCGAGTCCGAAGCGGATGCCGCATTCCACCGCCCCCTTGTTGAGCACCGGCAATACGCCGGGCAGGGCGATATCGACCTGGCAGGCCTGCGTGTTGGGCGCCGCACCGAAGGCGATCGACGCGCCGGAGAAGATTTTGGACTGGGTGGTGAGCTGGGTATGCACTTCCAGCCCGATGACGGTTTCCCATTGCATGGCGTTGTTCCGTTTTGTTATCCGTAAGCAACCTGGTTTTCCTGCGCCACGAACGGCAGCGGCCAACCGAAGATGTCCGAGAGGGTGAGGGTGAAATCGGGCGCAACCTGCAAGGTCAGCACATCGCCGGCATCCAGCACTTCCGGGGCGGCATAGCGGCCATCGGAGCCCCGGATGAACAACTCGGCACAACGATAGGTCGGGTCGATCACCAGGTATTGCTGCACGCCGGCGGCTTGATACAGCCGGCGCTTTTGTTTCTTGTCCCTGGCCGCAGTGCTCGGCGAAAGCACTTCTACCACCAGATCGGGTGCACCTCGCACGCGGCCGTTTACGATGATGGCGGGATTGCACACCACGATCAGATCGGGCTGCAGCACGGTGATGTCGGAAAGGATGACGTCCACCGGCGATTCGACAATTACGCAAGGCGCTCCCCCGCCTCCCAGCTTGATGCGTTCCCGCTGATGGTGCTCCAGTTCGTAATGCAATCCGCCGACCAACTGCTGGTGTTCCACACTCGGCGCATTCAATTCGAAAGGGATGCCTTCCAGCAGCTCATAACGCAGCCCGTCTTCCGGCCAGGTCAGGTATTGCTCAACTGTGTACAGCTCATCCTTGCGCAGCGCGAAGCCCATGTTTCCTCTCCTTCAAAGCGTCGGCGCGCGCGCGTGCCAGTCGGCCGCCAACTGATACTGATGCGCCACACCGAGTATTCTCGCTTCGTCGAAATAGTTGCCGATCAGTTGCAGGCCGATCGGCAAGCCCCGCGCATCGAAACCGCACGGCAGCGACATACCGGGCAGGCCGGCCAGGTTGACGGCGATGGTGTAGATATCGGACAGATACATTTCGACCGGGTCGGCGGTTTTTTCGCCCAGCTTGAACGCCGTGGTCGGCGCGGTCGGGCTGAGGATCACGTCGCATTGCTGGAAGGCGGCGGCGAAATCGTTGGCAATCAGGCGGCGCAGCTTTTGTGCCTGGATGTAATAGGCATCGTAATAGCCATGCGACAGCACATAGGCGCCGATCATGATGCGGCGTTTGACTTCGCTGCCGAAACCTTCGGCGCGGGTCTTTTCATACATGTCGGTCAGATCGCCGTATTCCGGCGTGCGGTAGCCATAGCGCACGCCATCGAAGCGCGACAGGTTACTGGAGGCTTCCGCCGGCGCCAGCACATAGTAGGCAGCCACCGACAACTTCGAATTGGGCAGGCCGACTTCCACGGTTTGCGCGCCCAGCTTGCGCAATTGCGCAATGGCATCTTCAACCGCCTTGGCCGTGTCGCCAACCAGGCCGGGACCGAAGAATTCGCGCGGCAGGCCAATCTTCAAGCCTGCCAGCGGCTGGTTCAGGCTGCGCGTGTAGTCTTCCTTAGGACGCTCCAGACTGGTCGAATCGCGCGTATCGAAGCCGGCCATGACGTTGAGCAGCAAGCCGCAATCCTCGGCGGTCTGCGCCATCGGGCCAGCCTGATCGAGACTGGAAGCGAAGGCGATCATGCCGTAGCGCGAGACCACGCCGTAGGTCGGTTTCAGGCCGGTGATGCCGCACAACGCTGCCGGCTGGCGAATCGAGCCGCCGGTATCGGTGCCGGTAGCGGCCGGCGCCAGACGCGCCGCAACGCAAGCCGCGCTGCCGCCGGAAGAACCACCAGGTACACGCTCGATATCCCAGGGATTGCGCACCGGCCCGTAGAAACTGGTTTCGTTCGACGAGCCCATGGCGAACTCGTCCATATTGGTCTTGCCCAGGCAGGGCATGCCGGCCGCCTTGAACTGCTCGATGACGTGGGCGTCGTAGGGCGAAACGAAGTTGGACAGTATCCTCGAGCCGCAGGTGGTCAGCCAGCCTTCGGCGCAGAAGATGTCCTTGTGCGCAATCGGCACACCGGTCAGCACACCACCCCGGCCTTCCGCGCGCTGTGCATCGGCGGCGCGCGCTTCGGCCAGGGTCTTGTCGGCATCGACGCTGATGAAGGCATTGAGGCCTGGGTTGTGCGTCTGGATGCGGGCCAGGTAGTCCTGGCACAGTTCGACGCTGGAGGCTTTGCCCGCTGCGAGGGTGGTGGAGAGGGATTTGAGTGTGTCAGTCATTGTCCTGGGGGGATGGGTCATGCAGGTTGGAGTTCCCCACGCCGCATCCCGCATTGATTACTCGATCACTTTCGGGACCAGATAGAGGCCATTCTCGGTCTGCGGCGCGACAGCCTGGAATGCTGCGCGGCGATCCGGTTCGCTGACCACGTCGGCGCGCAGGCGCTGAAACAGATCCTGAGCATGCGACATGGGCTCGATACCGTTTGTGTCGACTGCCTGCATTTCTTCGATCAGGCCGAAAATGCCGTTCAATTGAGCCTGGTAAGCGGCAACTTCAGCCTCATTCACCCGGATACGGGCCAGTTTGGCGATGCGTTTGACGTCTTCTGCGGAAAGCGACATGAGATACCCGAGTCCTTGGCCTCGGTCTTTGGGGCCGGGGCCTTATTGCATAAGGCCCGGTAGGTTATCATACGGCGCTATTTTTCCGACCCTCGGGGCCTTTACATGTTCGGACTTCTCCGCGGCTATTTCTCCACCGATCTGGCGATCGACCTGGGAACCGCCAATACCCTTATTTATGTTCGCGGTCGCGGCATCGTATTGAACGAGCCCTCGGTCGTCGCCATCCGTCAGGAAGGCCTCACCGGCAAGAAAACCATCCAGGCCGTCGGCCTTGAAGCCAAGATGATGCTCGGCCGCACGCCCGGCAATATCCAGGCCATCCGTCCGATGAAGGACGGCGTCATCGCCGACTTCAATGTCACCGAGCAGATGCTCAAGTTCTTCATCAAGAAGGTGCATCCGAAGCAGTTGTTCCACCCCAGCCCGCGCATCATCATCTGCGTACCTTCCGGCGCTACCCAGGTTGAACGCCGTGCGATTCGCGAATCGGCGATCGGCGCCGGCGCCAGCCAGGTGTTTCTGATCGAGGAGCCGATGGCGGCGGCGATCGGCGCCGGCATGCCTGTGGCGGAAGCGACCGGTTCGATGGTGGTGGATATCGGCGGCGGCACCACCGAAGTCGGCGTCATTTCACTGGGCGGCATGGTGTATTCCACCTCCGTTCGCGTTGGTGGCGACAAGTTCGATGAAGCCATCATCAATTACATCCGCCGCAACTACGGCATGTTGATCGGCGAAGCCACTTCCGAAATGATCAAGAAGGAAATGGGCTCCGCCTTCCCCGGTTCGGAAGTGCGGGAAATGGAAGTCAAGGGCCGCAACATGGCCGAGGGCATTCCGCGCAGCTTCACCATCACCAGCAACGAAATTCTGGAAGCCCTCACCGATCCGCTCAATACCATCGTCTCCGCCGTCAAGTCGGCGCTCGAACAGACCCCGCCGGAACTTGGCGCCGATATCGCCGACAAGGGCATGGTGCTGACCGGCGGCGGCGCGTTGCTGCGCGACCTGGACCGACTGCTGATGGAAGAAACCGGTCTGCCGGTGATCGTCGCGGAAGATCCCCTGTCCTGCGTCGTGCGCGGCTCCGGCCGGGCGCTGGAAGAGATGGATCGGCTGTCGACGGTGTTCACCAACGACTAAGGCAGGCACAAGGGGCGAGGGGCAAGGGGCAAGGAAAACCTTGAACCTTGCCCCTCGCCTCTTGAACTCCCCCCCTTTCCCCTTATGTCACCCGCCCCTCATGCCCCCCTGTTCGTCCGGGAGATGGGGCTACCGGCCCGGTTCAGCCTGTACGCTCTGTTCTGTCTGTTTCTGTTGGCGCTGGACGCGCGTTACGCCACGTTATCCGGTGTGCGCGCCGGACTCAACGCGGTCATCCATCCGGCTCAGATCGCACTGGCGCAACCCTGGGAATGGCTGCAGAACGTCGGCCGCTTTTTCATCGCCCATGGCGAACTGGCCGCAGAGAACGCGAACCTCAAGCGTCAGCAGGAACTGATCTCCGCCGGCTTGCTTGACCGCACCGCCATCGGTGCGGAAAACGCGCAACTGCGCGCGCTGCTGGCTTTGCCGGAACGGCCGGGGTTCAGACTGCTGGCGGGGGAAATCATCGAAACATCGCCCGACCCGTTCTCGCGCAAGGTCATCATCAATCGCGGTGGCAGCCATGGCATCGCGTCCGGCTGGCCGGTGGTCGATGCAACCGGCCTGGTCGGCCAGGTGACGCGGGTCTATCCCTGGAGCGCCGAGGTCACGTTGCTCACCGATCGCGACCAGGGCGCGCCGGCGCAGAACATGCGCAACGGCCTGCGCATCATCGTGACCGGCCAGGGTTCGGACAATCTGCTGGAAGTCCGTTTTCTCGATATGCATGCCGATTTGCAAGCGGGCGATCTGCTCTATACCTCCGGCATTGATGGCATTTATCCCGCCGGCGTGCCGGTGGCGCGTGTACTGAAAATCGAGCCGCCACGCCACTCCCCGTTTGCCCGCGCTTTATGCCAGCCGCTTGGCGGCGTTGGCCGCTATCGCCATATGGCGGTGCTGGCGCCGACAACGCCCAACGCTGCGGCCACAGGCAGGCTCCTCCTCACGCCGAAAGCCAAATCACCATGAATATGCAGCCGCTGTTGCCGCAAGGCGCCGAGTTGGCGCATCCGCCGACACGCGGCAAGGTTTACGGCAGCCTGATTCTCGCCTTCGCGCTGACGCTGTTGCCGTGGATGGACCAGATTCGCTGGCTGGTGCCGGATTTCACGCTGATGCTGCTGCTGTACTGGAGCATCCGCACACCGCGTCTCGCCGGCCTTGGGCTGGCATTCAGTATCGGCCTGCTCACCGATGTCGTGCGTGGTGCGGTGTTCGGCCTGAATGCACTGGCCTTTTGTGCCGCCACCTTCATCGTGTTGCTGGTACAGCGGCGCCTGGAGGGATTCGATATCTCGCGCCAGACATTGCAACTCTCGCCGATCCTGCTTGGCAAGGAAGCTCTGGTACTTGCACTCGGCCTGACCATGGGGCGCGGCGCCATCGACTGGCGCTGGCTGCTCGCCGGCGTCGTCGCAGCCGCGCTCTGGGCGCCCATGGCCTGGCTGGTTGACCGGATCACCAACCGGCCGTCGCCTAACGAGCGCGGTCGCCAGCCCGCGCTATAACCTCGGCCTCGCATGCTGCGTCTGATCAATCCGAAACAGGAGTTCCTGCGCTATCGCCGGCGCATGGAAATCGCCGGCATCATCGCCGGCGTCCTGTTTCTTGGTCTGTTCAGCCGCTTCGTCTGGCTGCAAGTCTCGCAGTTCGAGCACTATCACGCGCTGGCGGAAAACAACCGCATTTCGCTGGTACCGGCGCCGCCTTCTCGCGGCGTCATCTATGACCGCCACAGCATGGTGCTGGCGCACAATTTCTCCGCCAATACGCTGGAAATCACCCCTTCGAAAACCGGCAAGCTGGATGAAACCATTGACCGGCTGGCGGAAATCGTCACGATCGAAACAGGCGATCGCAAGCGCTTCAAGAAGTTGCTGGCCGAGAGCAAGAATTTCGAGAGCATCCCGATCCGCAATCTGCTGACCGCAGAGGAAGCGGCCCGCTTCGCGGTTCACCGCTACCGCTTCCCCGGCGTCGAAATGAAGGCGCGGCAATTCCGTCAATATCCGTTCGGCGCAGGCTTTTCGCATGTAGTCGGCTACATCGGTCGCATCGGCGAAAAGGATCAGGAGCGTCTGATCGAAGCCGGGCTTGAAACCAACTACAAGGGCACCGACCACATCGGCAAACTGGGCCTCGAAGCCAGCTACGAGCCCTGGTTGCACGGCCGCACCGGCATCGAAAAAGTGGAAACCGATTCCGGCGGCCGCGCGGTACGCATCCTGTCGCGCACGCCGCCGGTGGCCGGTTACAACATCTACCTGCATCTGGACGCCAAGCTTCAGCAAGTCGCGGAAAAGGTGTTTGGCGACTATCGCGGCGCGCTGGTTGCGCTTGACCCACGCAACGGCGGCGTGTTGGCGCTGGTGTCCAAACCCGGCTTCGACCCCAACCTGTTCGTCGATGGCATTGACGTGGCGACCTGGCGCGAACTGAACGACTCCCCCGACCGGCCCCTGATCAATCGGGCGCTGCGCGGCATTTATCCGCCCGGTTCGACAATCAAGCCGTTCATGGGGCTGGCCGGTCTCGAACTGGGGGTGCGAAAACCCGGCGACACCATCGCCGATCCGGGCTACTTCACCCTGCCCGGCAGCAGCCATCGCTACCGCGACTGGAAAAAGGACGGCCACGGCATGGTCGATCTGAAACGCTCCATCACCATTTCCTGCGACACCTATTACTACGGCCTGGCGCAGCAGATGGGAATCGAGCGCATGGCCGGTTTCCTGTCGCAATTCGGCTTCGGCAAAAAATCCGGCGTCGATCTGGATGGCGAACTGTCCGGCCTGATGCCGACGCCGGAGTGGAAGAAGAAACGGTTCAAACAGCCCTGGTGGCCAGGAGAAACCGTAGTGGCGGGTATCGGCCAGGGTTATATGCTGACCACGCCGATGCAGTTGGCGGTTGCCACCATGGCGCTCGCCAACGATGGCGTCATCTACAAGCCGCAATTGATCCGCGCCTGGCGCGACCCTGCCAGTGGCCGGATGAGTCTGGCCGCGCCCCAGATCATGGGTCGCATCAAGCTCACGCCGAATTTTCTGCGTCTGGTCAAGGAAGCCATGGTCGATGTCACCCTCCCCGGCGGCACCGCTTCCATCGCCGGCGCGAACACGCCCTACCTGTTTGCCGGCAAGACCGGTACGGCGCAGGTCATCGGCATCAAGCAGGGCGCCCGCTATATCGAAAGCCAGGTGCAGGCCCGGCATCGTGACCATGCCTTGTTCATCGCTTTCGCTCCGGCGGACGATCCCAAGATTGTCGTTGCTGTGATGGTGGAGAACGGCGGCCATGGCGGCTCGACGGCGGCGCCGGTGGCGCGCAAGGTGATCGACTACTGGCTGCTCGGCAAGTTGCCGACGGTGTACGCGCCGCCGGAAGCCGCCGATGTCGATGAAGTGGAAGACAACGCTCCGGCAGAAGAGCCGGCGCCGACTGCTGCTTCCGTGGAACCTGCCAATCTGGAGGCAGCACAATGATTCAACGTTTTTTCGGCACCCTGGTGCGTCATCTGGATGGACCGCTGCTGGGTTTGCTGACGCTGCTGCTGCTGGCCAGCACAGCGGTCGTATTCAGCGCAGCCGGCGAAAACAGCGAACGCCTGTACTCGCACCTGACCAACATCGGTGTGGCGCTGACGGCAATGCTGCTGGTCTCGCATATTCCGCCGCAACGGCTGATGCAGTTCGCCGTGCCGGTGTACGTCGTCGGCGTGCTGTTGCTGCTTGGCGTCGCGATGTTCGGCATCGTCGTGAACGGCTCGCGCCGCTGGCTGGAACTCGGCTTCACCCGCATTCAACCGTCCGAACTGATGCGCCTGGCCGTGCCGATGATGCTGGCCTGGTACTTCCACTACAAGCAGGAATCGTTGAACGGGCGCGACTACGCGGTGGCGGCGTTGCTGCTGGCGTTGCCGGTCGGATTCATCGCCAAGCAGCCCGATCTGGGCACCTCGCTGCTGATCACGGCTTCCGGTTTCTATGTGCTGTACCTCGGCGGCCTGTCCTGGAAAGTCATTGCCGGCGCCGCCGTCGCTGCCGGTTCCGCGCTGCCCCTGGCCTGGAACTATCTGTTGCACGATTACCAGCGCCAACGTGTGCTGACCCTGATCGACCCGGCCTCCGATCCGCTCGGTGCGGGCTATCACATCATCCAGGCCACCATCGCCGTCGGTTCCGGCGGATTTGCCGGCAAGGGCTGGATGATGGGCACCCAGACCCACCTCGACTTTCTGCCTGAGCGCAGCACCGATTTCATCTTTGCGGTGTTCTCGGAAGAATTCGGCCTGATCGGCAATCTGTTTCTGCTGCTGCTCTATGCCGCCATCATCTGGCGCGGACTGGTGCTGGCGGCCGGCGCAACCTCGTTGTTCGGGCGCCTGTTTTCCGGCGCCATCGTGCTGACTTTCTTCACCTATGCCTTCGTCAACATGGGCATGGTCTCCGGCATCCTGCCGGTGGTCGGCGTGCCGTTGCCGCTGGTCAGTTATGGCGGCACTTCGATGCTCACCGTGCTCACCGGTTTCGGTATTGTGATGAGTGTTGCAACCCATAAAAAGCTTGTAAAAACATAGCAGATACGAGCTACACTTGTAGCGCTTTCTCATGTTTAACCAGCAAAGATGGGCGCACCATGAAAACCTACCGTCCAGAAACCGGCTTGCCTTTGGCGGCATCCCCCCGCCCCAGTCGGATTACCTTGGCCCTCGGCGTGGCGCTCGGCCTGACCCTGGCCGGTTGCGCCGGCGTGGATACCCGGACGGCGGACAGTACGCCCGCTGCTAAGAGCAAGCCGCAGTCCGAAACCTCCAGCCCGGTCATTCCCCCCTACAAGGGCGGCGGTTACTACAAGGACGATGGTCCGGGCGCCAATCCGCCGGCCAACCTCGATGCCGTGCCCGATGCAGTGCCGAAAGACGAGCCGTTGCACCGTTACGCCAACAACGCCTACAAAGTGCTCGGCAAACGCTACGTCCCGCTACCCGACAAAGCCGAATACAAGGCGCGCGGCTTGGCTTCCTGGTATGGCCGCAAGTTTCATGGCAATGCCACCTCGATCGGCGAGCCATATGACATGTATGCCATGTCGGCAGCACACCCGACCCTGCCGCTGCCCAGTTATGCGCGCGTCACCAATCTTGAAAACGGCAAAAGCGTGGTGGTGCGCGTCAACGATCGCGGGCCGTTCCATCCCGGCCGCATCATCGACCTGTCCTACACCGCCGCCTACAAGCTGGACATCCTGAAAGGCGTTACGAAAGTGGAAGTGGAAGCGGTCGATCCCGGCAACGCGGACACTTCCTTTGCCGCTCAGGCTGAGGAAGCGGTAACGCCCGCAGCAGCCCCCGTCCTCGCCGCCAGGGTCGAACCAGAAACCAGCGCTCCGGCCAGGGTGATCTACCTGCAGTTGGGCGCCTTTTCCAACCCGGCAACGGCAGATGGCGTCATGGCCCAGGTCACCGCCAAGCTGTCGAAGAGTTTTCCCGGTGTCATGCGCCTGGAAATCAATGGTTTGCACAAGGTTCAGGCCGGTCCGTTCGCGAACATGGAAGAAGCCGATCGCGCTGCCGCGACCGTTCGGCAGGATCTGGGCATCAAGGCATTCAAGTTGATCGCACCGGCGCCTGTTGCCGCTGCGGCTGTTGTCGGCGAACCCGCCGCAGTCGCCGGCAGCGAACCGGTCATCGCCGAGCCCGCCATCGCGCCCGGCCTGTATCTGCAACTCGCCGCCCTGTCCAGTCCTACCGCTGCAGAGGCGCTGGCCGGCCGCGTGAAAAATCGTTTCGGCGATGAACTTCCCGGCCTCAATCAGATCAACGCCGGCAGTCTGTACAAGCTTCAGGCCGGCCCCTTCGCCAGCCCTGCCGCCGCTGAACAGATCGCCCTGGCCTATCAACAGGATTTCGGCGTCAAGCCGTATCGCATCAACCGTTAATCGGTCCAGGCAGGAAATTCACCGGCGCCCGCCGGTGAATGTTTTATTGGCCCATACAAACACCATCGCATGCAGTCATTCGCCTTGAACTTTCCACGTCATCTTTTCGCCGTTGTGCTTATTGCCGGTTTCGCTCGGTCAGTCAGCGCGGACATGCCTGCGCCTCCCGCGCCACAGATCGAAGCCCGCGCCTGGCTGATGATAGACAGCACCAGCGGCAAGGCACTGGCGGAAAAAAATCCCGATGCCAGGGTCGAGCCCGCTTCGCTGACCAAGTTGATGACCGCCTACCTGGCCTTCAGCGCGATCAAGGAAGGCCGGCTTGCGCTCGACCAGCCGTTGCCGGTGTCCGAGAAGGCCTGGCGCGCGGAGGGTTCGCGCATGTTCCTCGATCCGAAGAAGCCGGCGGTTGTTGAAGATCTGCTCAAGGGCATGATCGTCCAGTCCGGCAATGACGCCTGCATCGTGCTGGCCGAAGCCATCGCCGGAACGGAAGAGAGTTTTGCCGCAATGATGAACGGCATGGCGAAAAAGCTGGGCATGACCGCCACCCGCTATCTCAATTCCACCGGCCTGCCGCATCCCCAGCACATCACCACCGCGCGCGATCTGGCTCGCCTGGCCAGCGCATTGATCCGCGATTTCCCCGAGTTCTACAAGATTTATGCGCTGAAGGAATTCACCTACAACGGCATTTCCCAGCCCAACCGCAATCGCCTGTTGTTCATCGATCCCAGTGTTGATGGCGTCAAAACCGGGCATACCGACAGCGCCGGCTACTGCCTGATCGCCTCCGCCAGGCGCGAAAAACGCCGCCTGCTGTCGGTCGTACTGGGCGCCAAGTCGGATGCCGCGCGCGCGATGGAAAGCCAGAAACTGCTCAACTACGGCTTCCAGTTTTTCGAAACCGTGCAGCTCTATACCGCCAACCAGGCAGTCTCGACGCTGCGCCTGTACAAAGGCAAAACCGGCGAGGTGAAAGCCGGTTTCCCGAATGGCTTGCACGTCACCGTGCCGCGCGGCGCCGGCAAACGCATCCAGGCGCAAATGATCACCCAGCAGCCGTTGCTGGCGCCAATCGCGCGCGGTCAGCGCCTGGGCACGCTGCGCCTGACGGTGGACGGCGCGCAGGTCGGCGACTATCCCCTGCTGGCGCTGGAAAAGGTCGAAGTCGCAGGCATCCTCGGGCGCGGTTGGGACAACATCCTGTTGCTGTTCAAATAACCGCCGCGACATGAGTCCGCATGACCACCGTCTATCTCAACGGCTGCATCCTCCCGCTTGAAGAAGCCCGAATTCCGGTCATGGACCGGGGGTTTCTGTTCGGCGACGGTGTCTATGAAGTCATTCCGGTGTACGACCGCCAGCCGTTCCGGCTGCATGAACATCTGGCCCGGCTCCAGGCCAGCCTGGATGGCATCCGGCTGGCCAACCCGCATACCCTGGCCGAGTGGGAAGACCTGATCGGGCAAATCATCGCCGCCGCCGAATGGCCGGATCAGGGTATCTACCTGCAAGTCACGCGCGGATCGGGGCCGCGTGACCACGCCTTTCCCAGGGCCATCGTGCCCACCGTTTTCATCCTGCCGATGCCGCTCACCCCGCCGGCCCCGGAAGCGGTGGAGCATGGCGTCAGCGCCATCACCGCGATCGACAACCGCTGGCTGCGTTGCGATCTGAAGGTCACTTCGCTGCTGCCCAACGTGCTGTTGCGCCAGCAGTCGATTGACGCCGGCTGCGCCGAGACCATCCTGGTGCGCGACGGCCAGCTTCAGGAAGGCTCCGCCAGCAGCGTGTTCATCGTGCTCGACGGCATTCTGCTCGCCCCGCCCAAGACCCATCTGATCCTGCCCGGCATCACCTACGATGTCGTGCTGGAGCTGGCCGCAGCCGAAGACATGCGATACGCGGTGCGCCCCATTGCGGAAGCCGAGCTGCGCCGGGCGGAAGAAATCTGGCTCACCTCATCGACCAAGGAAGTCATGGCGGTAACCCGGCTCGATGGACAACCGGTCGGCGGCGGCCAACCCGGCGCGCTGTTCCGGCGCATGCATGCGCACTATCAAACCTACAAACACCGCGTCATGCGGGGAAAGGGCGCGCCATGAACGACACCCCGAACGACACCCCGAACGACGCAGCGAAGCCGGACACTCTGCTCGAATTCCCCTGCGATTTCCCGATCAAGATCATGGGCGAGCGCGGCGACGAATTCGCACAGTTGATGGTCGAGATCGTGCTCCGCCACGCCCCCGATTTCGACGTCGCCAGGGTCGAGATGCGCACCTCCTCGGGCGGCAAATATCTTTCGCTGACCTGCACCGTCCGGGCCACTTCAAAACCGCAACTGGATGATTTGTATCGGGAGTTGAGCGCGCATCCTATGGTCAGGGTTGTGCTCTGAAGGTGCCCGGCGCCGAAACCGTCATCCGGCGTCCCGGCCTGGTCGAATACGAGCCGACCTGGCAGGCGATGCGCGACTTCACCGCCGCCCGCGCCGCCGACACGGCCGATGAAATCTGGCTGTTGCAGCATCCGCCGGTATTCACGCTGGGTATGGCCGGCAAGCGCGAACACCTGCTCGCCGATATCGGCATCCCCGTCGTCGCCATCGACCGCGGCGGCCAGATTACCTACCACGGCCCCGGCCAGATCGTGATCTACCTGCTGCTCGACCTCAAACGCCGAGGCTTCGGCATCAAGGAACTGGTGCGGCGCATGGAGCAGGCGATCATCGACCTGCTGGCGGCAATCGGCATCAGCGCCGAACGTCTGGCCGGCGCGCCCGGCGTCTATGTCGCCGGCGCCAAGATCGCCGCCCTCGGCCTGCGTGTCAGGAACGGTTGCACCTATCACGGTTTGAGCCTGAATGTGGACATGGACCTGACCCCGTTCCAGGCCATCAACCCATGCGGTTACCCCGGCATGGCGGTGACTCAGGTCAGCGCGCTGAACGCGGCATACCCGCCGGATATCGACGAAGCCTTGCTGGCCAGCCTGTTGCGGCAGTTGAACATCTGAATCCGCTCTATCGCGCAGCCTTTCTGCCTGCCGACCATCAACCAGCCCCGCACACTTTGATCTGGCGCATTGCATCGGGTTCTCGGCAGCAGCACGCTCATCTGTCGCACTTGCCTTGGCTTGATCCGAGCCGACATACAATGCGGCTTTCCTTCATCTTCACTTCGCTGCCATGCCCGTCAATCTCTCCGCTCCCGATCCCGCCAGCCTGCGTTCCGTTGCCGGGGTTGAACTCGGCATTGCTTCCGCCGGCATCAAGAAACCTGGCCGCCGCGATGTATTGGTGATCACGCTGCCGGCTGAATCCGAAGTGGTTGGCGTGTTCACCCAGAACCGCTTCTGCGCTGCGCCGGTCACCGTTTGCAAGGAACATCTGCATCAGGAATCGGGCATTCGCGCGCTGGTGGTCAATACCGGCAACGCCAATGCCGGCACCGGCGAGGACGGGCTACGCCGGGCGCGGGAAACCTGCGCCGCTG
The DNA here is from genome assembly GCA_945897955.1 of Tepidiphilus sp. J10. GTDB lineage: Bacteria > Pseudomonadota > Gammaproteobacteria > Burkholderiales > Thiobacillaceae > PFJX01. The sequence goes on from CAMDGQ010000032.1 coordinate 13,849, forward strand.
TTGCCGAGAACCTGAACATCAAACCGGAACAGGTACTGCCGTTTTCCACCGGCGTGATTCTGGAACCGCTGCCGCACGACAAGATCGTCGCCGCACTGCCGGCTGCGCTGGCTGATCTGAAGGCGGACAACTGGGCCGCCGCCGCCGAGGCGATCATGACCACCGACATCGTGTCGAAAGCCGCGTCGCGCAAGGCGTCGCTGAATGGCGTGGAATTCAACGTCACCGGTATCGCCAAGGGCTCCGGCATGATTCACCCGAACATGGCGACCATGCTGTCGTTCGTCGCCACCGATGCGCCGGTATCGTGCGAGGCGCTGGAAGCGATGCTGCGCCATGCGGTGAACAAGTCGTTCAATTGCATCACCGTCGATGGCGACACCTCGACCAATGACTCCTGCATCCTGATCGCGACCGGCGCAACCGCAGCGCCGGTGATCATGGACAGCGCCGATGCGCGATTCGACTCGCTCCAATCGGTGGTCACCGAAGTCATGATCGAACTCGCCCAGGCCATCGTGCGCGACGGCGAGGGGGCCACCAAGTTCATGGAAATCCGCGTCGAAGGCGGCAGGGACGAGGCCGAATGCAAGCAGGTCGCCTACGCCATCGGCCGTTCGCCGCTGGTCAAGACCGCATTCTTCGCCTCCGATCCAAACCTTGGCCGCATCCTCGCCGCCATCGGCTATGCCGGCATCGCTGATCTGGATGTAAATCGCCTGCGCCTCTGGCTGGGCAATGTGCTGGTCGCGGAAAACGGTGGCCGGGCGGCTTCATACCGGGAAGAGGAAGGCGCACGCGTGATGGCCGCGCCTGAAATCAACGTGCGCGTCGACCTGGCGCGCGGCAACACCGTTGCTACCGTGTGGACCTGCGATTTTTCCTACGACTACGTCAAGATCAACGCGGAATACCGGAGCTGAAAAGCGCCTGCAATTGCCGAAGCATCGCTGGAACGGGCGTCAATTCCCGAAAACCAGCAGGCCGATCAACGCCAGCAACAGCGCTCCGCCGGCTGCAGTGACAACCACCACCGTCTTCAGCTTGCTCTGTAATCGCGCCACCTCGGCTTGCAGGTTCAAGACTCCGTCTGGCTGTGCTGTGCGCGCCACATCAAGGCGCTCCGCAGGCGGCTGGAGGCTGTCGAGGTGATCCGCAACGCGTTCGCGCAATCGGGTATCGCTCAGATTTGCGCGTAGCTCGCCAAGTTCGGCCTGGATGGCCTGAAGCTCGCCGCTGGCCACTTCGCCAGCCCCCCCCGGAACGGGAACGGCAGCTTGCCAGGCCGCTTCAAGCGCTTCTCGCGTCTGTGCGATGCGTTGCTCCATGCGTTGTAGCGATTCCGCATGGTCGGATTGCATGGAGCGCACTTCGCCTGACAGCCTGGTGAACTCCTCGGCAAACTTGTCCAGCCGGCCGCCCCAGCCAGCGACCCTTTGTTCGACCCGGTTGGCGTGATCGGCCTCACGGGTTTGCAAATCCTGGCGCAGACTTTCCATCTGCACTGCCAGACTTTCTGATCCGGCCTGGAGTTGCGTCTGAAGTTGGGCCACGCGCGTGGCAACCCGCTGATCCATGCCTGCCTGCAAGGCACCGAGATCAGGCAACGGCCTGCCCGCCTCGGCTTCCAGCGGAATGAGCCGCTGTTCCAGGGCAAGCAGCCGGTTGCCGAGCGCTTCGGCATCCGCCGCACCTCGCCTGAACTCGGCCATGGTCTCCGCTTGCTGATCGAGCCGCCGGCCCAACTCCGTCAGCGTCCTGTGCTGATTGTCCGATTCCAACTCGAAGCGTTTGCCGATCCCGACCAGGAAATCGTCGCGCAACGGCGCAACGGCCAACTCCACAAGGCGCTCCAGCATGGCTTGCACTGCCGTCATGTCCATGGCCGGCGCCAGGGCGGGCGCAATCATGGCTGGTTCTGCAGCAGGTTCGGCAACTTCCGCAGCGTTTTCATCGCCCCGCTCCGGCAGCGAAGCCAGCAGCGCTTCCAGCACGCCGGCGGCCGGCGGCTTGGCAATGGCGTCGATGGCCCCGGCGGCGCGGGCCTCCTGGATAAAAGCGGCATCGTCGTTACCACTGATGATGATGACGGGAACACTTCGGGTGGCGGGCGACGCCTTGATCCGCCGGGTCACTTCGAAGCCATCCATCTCCGGCATCATGTGATCCATGAAAATGATGTCCGGCCGGTGCTGTGCAAGGTAATCCAGGGCCTGCGGGCCCGACTCGGCCAGCTCCACCTTCATGCCCATTGCCTCAAGCTTCTTCATCATGGTCAGACGCCCGACTTTCGAGTCATCCACCACGAGTGCGCGCAGGTCATGCATTGGCTTCATCCTCACCGGATACAGGAATCGCGACGTTACCATCGAAAAGGCGACCTGCGCCCGCCCGGAACAAATGAACCAGCGGGCAACCGGAAGTCAGGGCATGCGCGCGGCAAGCTGGCCCGCCCGGGCCAGGCGCACTGCAATGCTTCCCGCCGATGCTCAAGTCGCTGTCCAAGTTATTGCTCGATCCCTTGGTGCTTCCCGAACCGCTCAAACCACAACAGCCCCATTACCGTTTTCGCTTCATTGATGCGTCCGTCCCCGACCATCGCCAAGGCTTCGGCGAAAGGCACGCGCAGGATTTCCAGGAATTCGTCGTCGTCCATGTTTTCGCCGCTGAATTCCAGACCCTTGGCCAGGAAATAGACCAGACGCTCGTTGGAGTAGCCGATGCACGGGTAGAACGTCGGCAGTTCGCGCCATTCGCGCGCCAGGTAGCCGGTTTCTTCCTGCAATTCGCGTTGCGCGCAGGCCAGTTCGCTTTCATCCGGGTCAAACTTGCCGGCGGGCAGTTCGAGGAAATCGCGGTGCAGCGGATAGCGGTGCTGGCGTTCGAGCAGGATGTCGCCGTTATCGAAGATCGGCAGGATCACCGCCGCGCCAGGATGGATGATGTATTCGCGCGTCGATTCGCCACCGTTGGGCAAGCTGACACGGTCTTTTTTGACGTGCAGCAATCGGCCTTGATATTCGTCGCGCGAGTCCAGGGTATGTTCGGTGAGATCGAGTTTCGGCATGTGCGGGGTCAATGTCAGGATGCGGGTCGCGCGAGTATAGTTGCCCGGCGCGCCGCCCACCTCGCGGGAGGGCGGCGGCGCAGCCATCTAGGACACTTTTTACCCGGAGACCGTAATGCCGCAAACCAAGATTCTGCTCGACGAATCCGACATCCCCACGCATTGGTACAACGTGGTGGCGGATATGCCCAACAAGCCCTTACCACCGCTGGGGCCGGATGGCCAACCGGTCGGGCCGGAGAAGATGGCCGCCATTTTTCCGATGAACATCCTGGAACAGGAAATGTCCAGCGAGCGCTGGATCGCGATTCCCGAGCCGGTACGCGAGATCTATCGTTTGTGGCGGCCATCACCGTTGTTCCGCGCACACCGTCTGGAACAGGTGCTGGGCACGCCGTGCAAGATTTATTACAAATACGAAGGCGTTTCCCCGGCCGGTTCGCACAAGCCGAATTCGGCGATTCCGCAGGCCTATTACAACAAGATGGCCGGCATCAACCGCCTCACCACCGAGACCGGCGCCGGCCAGTGGGGATGCAGCCTGTCGCTCGCCGGGCAAATGTTCGACATGGAGATTCGCGTCTACATGGTGAAGGTGTCCTACCAGCAGAAACCGTTCCGTCGTTCGATGATGCAGACCTGGGGCGCCGAGGTATTCGCCAGCCCGACCAATCTGACCGAGACCGGACGCGGCATTCTGGCTGCCGACCCGGAAAATCAGGGCAGCCTGGGCATCGCCATTTCGGAAGCGGTGGAAGAAGCCGCGTCACGCGCCGATACCAACTACGCGCTGGGTTCCGTGCTGAACCATGTGCTGCTGCACCAGACCATCATCGGCCAGGAAGCGAAGAAACAGTTCGAGAAGGTGGGCGACTATCCGGACATGATCTTTGCGCCCTGCGGCGGCGGCTGCAATTTCGCCGGCGTCAGCTTCCCGTTCCTGGCCGACAAGGCGGCCGGCGACAAGCGTGCCGAGAATCTGCGTTGCGTGGCGGTGGAACCGACCTCCTGCCCGAGTCTGACCAAGGGCGTCTATGCCTATGACTTCGGCGATGCCTCCGGCTTCACGCCATTGATGAAGATGTACACGCTGGGCCACGACTTCATGCCGCCCGGCATCCATGCAGGCGGCCTGCGCTACCACGGCGTGTCACCGCTGATCTCGCAGCTGTATCACGAGAAGCTGATTGAAGCGGTGGCGGTGCCACAGGTGGCGACCTTCGAGGCCGGCGTCATGTTCGCCCGCGCCGAGGGCATCATTCCGGCGCCCGAGTCCTGCCACGGCATCCGCGCCGCCATCGACGAGGCCCTGCGCTGCAAGGCCAGCGGCGAGCCTAAGACGCTGCTGATCAACCTGTCCGGCCACGGCCATTTCGACATGGCCAGCTACGACAAGTACTTCGCCGGCGAACTGGTCGATTTCGAATATCCCGAGCACGAAATCCAGGCAGCGCTGGAACGCTTGCCGAAGGTGGGATAAGACCCGCGCAGGCAATCACGCAGACAATAAAAAACTCCGCCGAGGCGGGGTTTTTTATTGGAACAAGCCGAATTACTTCAGCTTGGTTTCCTTGTAAGCGACATGCTTGCGGGCGACGGGATCGAACTTGCTGATCTCCATCTTGCCGGGCATGGTCTTCTTGTTCTTGGTCGTGGTGTAGAAATGGCCGGTGCCCGCAGTGGACTCCAGCTTGATTTTTTCGCGTCCGCCTTTAGCCATGATGGGCTCCTATTACAGTACGCCGCTGGCGCGCAGATCGGCCAGGACGGAGTCGATACCATTCTTGTCGATCAGACGCAGGCCGGCATTGGAAAGACGCAAACGCACCCAACGATTCTCGCTTTCCACCCAGAAACGGCGGTATTGGAGATTGGGCAGAAAACGACGTTTGGTTCTGTTGTTGGCATGGGACACATTGTTCCCCACCATCGGCTTCTTGCCGGTGACCTGACATACACGTGCCATGAGCGATTACCTCTTAAAATGGCTGAATCGGAAAGCCGACGTTTATATCACAGCGCTATTGCAGCGGTCAAAGCCAACCGCGTTCGGCGAACGATAAACCTTCTCTGCCGGCGACGATGAAGTGGTCGAGCACTTTCACGTCGACCAAGCCGAGGGCGGCTTTCAACTGGTCAGTGAGCCAACGGTCGGCCTGGCTTGGTTCGGCGACGCCTGATGGATGGTTGTGGGCCAGAATCACGCCGGCGGCATTCCAGGCCAGCGCCTGCTTGACCACTTCACGCGGGTAAACCGAAGTTTGGGTCAGCGTACCGCGAAACATTTCGGGCGCGGCGAGGACGCGATTCTGACTATCCAGAAACAGCACCATGAATATTTCGTGGCCGAGGCCGCGCATTTTGAGTTGCAGGAAATCGCGTACCGCCTGCGGCGAATTCAGCGCATCACCCTGCCGCATTTCCTCGCCCAGTGCGCGCTTGGCCATTTCCAGCACCGCCTGGAGTTGCGCGTATTTGGCCGGCCCCATGCCGTGAATCGAGCTGAACGCGACAAGATCGGAGGCAAACAGGCGGTTGAGTCCGTCGAAACGATCCAGCAGTTCACGAGCCAGATCGACCGCACTTTTTCCCGGCACGCCGACACGCAAAAAGATTGCCAGCAACTCCGCATCAGACAGCGCCGCAGCACCGCGTTCCAGCAGCTTCTCGCGCGGCCTCTCGCCTGCGGGCCAATCCGTGATGGCCATGATGTGTTCTCCCTGTGGGTTGGATTGTTGTGAGCGTCTTTACTCGCAAATCATGCCGGCTTCGACCCAGGCGCGCACATCTCGCGCCCAGTTTTCCGACCCGCCCGGCACGGAAGGGAATCTTCCATTCGGTGTCATGCCGTTGTCCAGCGCCCAGTTGACGCGCAAGTCATGCAGCAGATGATTGACCAGCTTGCTGCTCTGATCATCGCCCACGCCCATGTTTCGTTTGATCAGCAGGCAAAGATCGCGCGCCGCCATACCTGTCCAGTCGAGTTTCTCGTCGGGCGCCATCCATTCGCCGCGCGGCAGGCCGGTGATGCGGCGGGTATGGCAGTTGTCGCACAGGTAACGGGAACGATGGGTGTTGTAGGCGCGCCCGTTATGCGCCCGGCTGTTGAACTGGTGGCATTGCAGGCAACGGGGATGCTGGAACTTGGCATACAGCGCATCGCTGAATTTCACCGGTTCCATCGCCGAAGCGAGGCCGGTCGTGAGCAGGAAAGCGCCGGAGAGCAGGAGATGAAGCAGATATTTCATGCCGTCTCGGTAGCCGTTTCAATCGGTGCGGCTGGACGGAAGATGTCCTGATAGGCAACGTAGGTCGAGGTCAGCGTCCAGGGCACGAATACCAGCAGACCCAGGCCGAACGGGATCAGCAGCGCAATCATGCCCGCCATGCCGAGGATGAGGCTGTACACCAGGATCGACCGCCAGTTCACCCAGCAAGCCCACAAGCTCCACCACATCGCACGACCGGCGGGGAAACCTTCAAACAGCACAAGGGGAGGGGCGAACCAGGTGGCCATCAGCAGCGGGGTGAACAGCAAGGTGCCGAGCCCCATCGCCGGCAGGGCGGTGGCGAGGATCAGTTCCGCTTGCTCCGGCGTCAGCGACTGCGGGTTCTGGGCCTGTAGCAGCAACATTTCCATGTCGCCGCCGGTGAAGAATTTGACCATCTGGAATATCGCTACGGTAGCCAGCATGTAGGCCAGGCCGATCAACAGCAACTGGTGGCGACCTTCCCGCCAGCCGGCGGAAAGATAAATGAAGGAAATCGGTTCGCCGCCGCTGCCACCGCGACTGGCCGCCATATAACCGGCAACGATGAACGGCGACAGAACGTGCACCGCCAGCACGCCGATCAGCGGCACCATGCCGATCGCGATCAGAATCAGAAACACCAAGGCAGTCATGCCGGACCACGGAATCGGCGCCAGCATGAACAGCCGCCAGCCCTCCTTGACCCATGCGGAGCCAGCCGCAGCGGGGGGACGGGAAATGTTAAGCAAGGTCATCGACATGGTGTGTATGGCGCAAAGGGGCAAGAATTAACAAGAGTGCCTCGCGCCGGCAAGCGGAAAAGCGATGCTGCGCATGAGGAACCCTGGTTGGATTGATTCGATTCTAGTTCCGTAGGGTGCGCCGTGCGCACCCTACGGTTTCATGGATCAATCCGGCGCTGGCGGGCGGTCAATGCGCCGCTTCCCAGTTCAATCCGACGCCGACTTCCGCCTTCAAAGGCACCTGCAAATGCGCCACGCCGCACATTTTTTGCGGCAGGCCCACGCGCACGGCATCCAGTTCGTCTTGCGGCACTTCCAGCACCAGTTCGTCATGCACCTGCATGATCAGGCTTGAACGCAGACCGCTGTCATCCAGCCAGCCCTGCACCGCGATCATCGCCAGCTTGATCAGGTCGGCCGCCGTGCCCTGCATTGGCGCGTTGATTGCGGCGCGCTCGGCGCCCTGGCGGCGCGGTCCGGCGGCGCGTATCTCCGGCAGATACAGACGGCGGCCGAACAGCGTTTCGACATAGCCATGCAGTTTGGCCTGCTCGCGTGTGCGGTTCATGTAATCCAGCACGCCCGGATAGCGCGCGAAATAGCGGTCGATATAAAACTGCGCAACGCTGCGCTCGACATTGAGCTGCGCCGCCAGGCCGAACGCCGACATGCCGTAGATCAGGCCGAAATTCACCGCCTTTGCCATCCGCCGCATGTCGGCTGTCACCGCATCCAGCGCCACGCCCTGAACCTCGGCGGCGGTGGCGGCGTGAATGTCGGCATCGGCGGCAAAGGCTTTCAGCAGGCTGTCGTCGCCAGACAGGTGCGCCATGATGCGCAATTCGATCTGCGAGTAGTCGGCGGAAACGATGACGTTGCCGGCTTCGGCGATGAACGCCTCGCGAATCTTGCGCCCCTCGGCCGTGCGCACCGGAATGTTCTGCAGGTTGGGCTCGTTGCTCGACAGGCGCCCGGTCACCGCCACAGCTTGTGAATAATTGGTGTGTACCCGGCCGGTGCGCGGGTTGACCATATTCGGCAGCTTGTCGGTATAGGTCGATTTCAGCTTGGCCAGACCGCGATAGTCGAGGATCAGTTTCGGTAACGGATGATCGAGCGCGAGTTCCTGCAACGCATCCTCATTGGTCGAAGGCGCGCCACCGGGCGTCTTTTTCGATGGTTTCAGACCAAGTTGATTGAACAGGATTTCGCCCAGCTGCTTCGGTGAATTCAGATTGAACGGCTGTCCGGCGGCCTCGTACGCCATGCCTTCGAGCCGCATCATTTCCAGTGCCAGCGTGCCGGAATGCGCGCGCAGCAGATCCGCGTCGAGCTTGACCCCGGTTCGTTCGATCTTCGCCAGGATCGGCAACAGCGGCATTTCGATGTCGCGGTACACCGACTCCAGGTTGGGTTCCGCCACCAGCGCCGGATGCAGGTTCCGATGCAGTCGCAACGTAATGTCGGCATCTTCGGCTGCGTAGCGACAAGCGCGTTCGATATCGACCTGATCGAAACCGATCTGATTGGCGCCCTTGCCGCAGACCTCCTCGAATTTGATGGTTTTCTCGCCCAGATGCCGCGCCGCCAACGTATCCATGTCGTGCCGCTCATGCGCTTCCAGCACATAGCTTTGCAGCAGGGTGTCGTGCGCAATGCCTTGCAGGTTGATGCCGTGGTTCATCAGCACATGCCAGTCGTACTTCAGGTTCTGGCCCACCTTCGGTTTGCCGGCGTCCTCCAGCAAAGGCCGCAACCGCGCCAGTGTTTCCGCCAGCGGCAACTGGGTCGGCGCGCCGGCATAGCGATGCGCCAGCGGCAGGTAGGCTGCCTCGCCCGGCATCACGCTGAACGACATGCCGACCAGTTGCGCCGTCATGGGGTCGAGACTGGTGGTTTCCGTGTCGAGGCAGATCAGATCGGCGGCAGCCAGTTTGTCCAGCCAGCGGGCCAGAGCAGCTTCGTCGAGGAGGGTTTCGTATTGACGCTCGACCACACTTTTTGAACCCGGATGCGACACGGCAGAATCCGGAACGGGCGTGGGGGTTTCGCCTTGCACCTCGCGCAGCCAGGTCCGAAAGTTGTACTTGGCGAACAATTCAGCCAATTTCTCCCGGTCTTCCGGTTTCCAGTCCAGTTCATCCAGACGCTGCGGCAGCTCGACATCGCATTTGACGGTGATCAGCTTGCGCCCCATCGGCAGCCAGTCCAGCGCATTGCGCAGGTTTTCGCCGACCGCGCCTTTGACTTCACCGGCGCGCGCCATCAACGCATCCAGATCGCCAAATTCAGCCAGCCATTTGACGGCGGTTTTCGGGCCGCACTTCGGCACGCCCGGCACGTTGTCCACCGCATCGCCAACCAGGGTCAGGTAATCGACGATACGGCTGGGCGGCACGCCGAACTTGCCCAGCACGCCCGCCTCGTCCAGCAACTCGTTGGTCATCGTATTGATCAGGCGCACACGGGAGGTCACCAGCTGCGCCAGATCCTTGTCGCCGGTCGATACCACCGCCTGCATGCCGGCGGCTTCCGCTTGCCGCGTCAGCGTGCCGATCACATCGTCCGCCTCGACGCCATCCACCATCAGCAGGGGCCAGCCGAGTGCGCGCACGGCAGCGTGCAAGGGCGCGATCTGGCCGACCAGATCGTCCGGCATGGACGGGCGATTGGCCTTGTATTGCGGATACCAGTCGTCGCGGAAAGTCTTGCCCTTGGCGTCGAACACGCAAGCGGCATAGGCGCTCGGAAAATCCTTGCGCAGCTTTTTCAGCATATTGATCACGCCATACAACGCACCGGTCGGCAGGCCTTCCGGGCTGCGCAGATCGGGCAGTGCGTGGAAGGCGCGATAGAGATAGCTGGAACCGTCAACCAGCAGGAGAGTAGGAATCATGGCGGGGCAGCGAAAGGGGACGCGGCATTGTAGTGCTGCCGAGCCGGCCGGCTCGGCAGCATGCACAGGTTCAAACGATGCTTGCGTTGATGGCCTGCTCGATCTTCAGGGTGACGGCGGGATCGAGGCTGTTGCTGTACACGTCGAAAGTGTGACCGCCCTCGCTCACCGCCGCGCCTTTGCTCCAGACGCCGGCGCCGTCCTTCAGGCTGACGCTGTCGCCGCCGTCGCCCAGGATGCTCAGGGTCTTGCCGCTGTCGGTCATGTCCAGAACATCCTGCAAGGTCAGATTGGACAGACTATGAACCTGCCCCGCCGGCATCAGGTCGAGTGTTTCGATGTTGCTCGGTTTGACCGGACTGGTGGCGAAGTCGAGGTTCTCGCCCAGGCGCAGTTGCACGACATCGACGCCGGCCAGGCCGTTGAGCGGATTGCCATCGTAGAGCAGCGTGTCGTTGCCGGTGGTCGCGAGCTTGTCGCCGATGTCGATGCTCAGGGTTGCATTCACCGGAACTGAAGTGCTGGCGCCATCGCTGGTGAAGGCGCTGATGTTCAACGTGCCGCTGCGCGCCCCTTGCAGGAAGCCGAGGTTGTTGACGTCCGCGTTGTCAATGCCGGCGAGGGTGTAGGTGTCGGTGCCGCTGTCGTAGGCGGCGGCCAGCGGTGCGGCATTGGCGAAGAAGGCGGCGTACTGGCCGAGGCCGTTGATGGTCAGAGTCGCGGTTTCCGAGCCGTCGGTATCGAGCATGCTGGCGTTGAGGTTGAGCGGGATGATGTCGCCCTCGACGCCAAAGGACAGCGTCGGTGTCAGCGTGATGCCGTCGGCAACGCCGGCCACGATCAGATCGAAGCTGACATTGGTCTCGGTCGGCGCCAGACCGGCTTCCCGGGTCAGCACGCTGAGTTGCAGGCCGGTCACCGTGCCGCTTGCATTTGGCGGCGGCAGCACGGCGATGTAGGCGGGCAGCACGCCGCCCGTCGCCGGAATGGCCCAGATGTTGTTGCCGAGGCCGTCGTCGCCGGCATTGGTCGCCAAAATGGCGGCCCCGGCATTGGCGCCGACATAGACCAGATAGCCGTTCGGCACGTTCTTCAGTGTTGCGCCGAGAACACTTTCGGAACCATCGCCATCAACCAGTCCGGCGGACGTGATATCGAGCTGGATGCGGCTGTCTTCAGCGCCGCTCGCATTGTTGGCGGCCAGGTTGTAACCGCTGTTGACCGGCGCGATGTTGAAGCTGTCCGTGCCGGAAGCGGCAATGACATTGCCGGCATTTGTTTCCTGGCTCTGCACATAGGCGGTCAGGCTGACGGCGCCGCTGGCGTGCGCATCCGGGGTGTAGGTGAAATTCAGCGTGTCGCCGACGCTGACGCCATTGATGACGTAATAGTCGCCGTCCGGCACACCGGCGACGCCGCTGACCGTCGTGGTCGCGAGCGCGCCACCGGCATCGCTCAAACTGCCGCCGGTGGCCGGGTTGAGGCCGCTGCTATCGAGTTTCAGATAGAGCTTGCCATCGACCAGACCGGCAAAGCCGGCATCGGCCGGATTGGCGACCTGCACCGTGAACGCGACTGCGTCGCCCTCGTTCGCATTCGGCGCGCTGACCGTGACCACGGCCGCGTCGCTGACCGGCGTGATCGGCTGGCTGACCGCGAAGGTGGCGTCGGTGCGCGCACCGCCGGCAGCGTAGGTGGTCAGTGTGGCGTTGAAGGCGAGGTTGCCGGCGTTGTTGCTGTTCAGGTTGGCCGGCGGCGTGATGCCGATGCCATTGAGCAGCGCTTGCAGCGCCGCATTGCCGCCGGTGGCGCTGGCCGTCCAGATCGTTTCGCCGCCGACCGTGGCCGCCGTCATGCCGGTAACCGTGGCGCCGGCCGGCACGTTGGTCAAGGTGATGGAGAACGGACCGCTGCCGGAGATCTGCGCGTCGATCAGGTCGTTCGCGTTGAGCGTCGTGTCTTCGAGGGCGACATTGGCGGGCAGCGGCACGACATTCCAGGTGTCGATATTTGCCGGCACCTGCGGCACGGCCGCGGTGTCGTCGAATGTGCCGACGGGCGCGGTCTGCAGGGTCCAGCTCGCACTGGCGGCAACCGTTGCGGCGGCGCCATCCTGGGTCACCGCGTTGATGCTGATGAGCTGATCGAGGCCGCCCAGCTGGCTGGCGGTGCCGTCCAGATCGAAGGTGACGGTCCGGCTCAGCGTTGCGCTGTTGAAGGTATCCGCCACGCTCAACAGCCACTGGCCGGTATTGCCGCCCGCCGTCGAGTTGCCGATGTAGGTCGCGCCGACCACGTTGACGCCTTGCGGCACGCCGTCGATGATCAACTGGATCAGGCTTTCGCTGGTGTCAGTGTCGGGCGTGTTGCCGGCGTTGACATCATTCAGCTTGCTGATGGCGACAGTGACGTCGAGCGAGGTCGTGCCGGTCGCGGTGACGATCGTGCCGGCCACGCCGGCGTTGGCGTTGCTGGCGGTGATACCGCTGATCGCGGCGGCGGCGGCATCGGTGACCGGGTTGATCGTCAGGGTGTAGGTGGCTGAAGTTTGCGTTGTGACGGCGGCCAGGCTGGCGTCGCTGGACGGGTCGGTCACCTCGTACTGGATGCCGAAGCTGTCGCTGCCGGAAAGGTTATTGGCGCCCTTGACGTAGAGGTTGTTGATCGCGGCGCCGGTCAGCTTGTACATGCCGGCATCGAGCACCACGCCGGGTTGCGATCCGGCCGCAGCGGCCAGCGTGGTGGACGTGCCGTTGCCGAAATAAAGCGTGAAGTTCGGGTTGGCATCAACATCGGCGGCGGTGATCCATACCGAAGCCAGCGTCTCGTTGCTGTCGCCGTTCTGCGCCTGCAAGGCAAAGCTGACTTGAGCCAACGTGTCCTCGTTCAGCGTCGTGCTGGTGTTCAGCGTGGCTTCCGGCGATGGCGTGATCGTGGTGGACAGCGCAATCGGCGCGTCGCTCAGCGAGTTGCCGTCATCCTCGGTGGTGATCGGGATTAGAGACAGAGTGACCGTGCCGCTGAAATTGGCCGGCGCCACCAGATTGGCGGTGGCCAGTTCAGCGGGCGTCAGCACCCAGACGCGGCTGCTTCCGGCGCCGAACAGGAAGGTCGCGCCGGTGATGTCGAACTGGGCATCCAGCCCGGTGAGCTTGAGGGTGAGCCCTTCGGAGCCATCGCTGTCGCCGAGTGCCGCGCTGGTGATCAGGCTGGAGAGCGCGATCTGGCCGCCGGCCGCGTCAACCACCGCTTCGGTATTGGCCGGCGTGGCGGTGGCGATGACGGCGGCGTCGGCGACACCGAGAATATCGACGCTGATCGGCAGCGTGGTCGCCACCGAGGTACTGGTAGGCATGCCGGCAACCGCATCGACCGAAACCGCATCGACGGTCAGCGTGAAATCGACGTTGCTGTCCGGCGGCGGCGTGATGGTCAGCGTCCTGGTCTTGTCGAAGTTGACGATGGTGACGCTGCCCGCCGTGATGGTCTGCGCGACGCCGTCATAGACCAGACTGACCGTGCCGGCCGGGATGCCGCTGATGGTGACGTCGAAGGTCTCCGTCAGATCGGCGCTGGTCGGCCGGATGACCAGCGGCAAGGCGGAATCTTCATTGCCGGTCGCCGGAGAAACCACCGACAGCGTGACGTTGTCCGCTACCGGATCGATGGCCAGATTGGTCAACGTCGCCGTGCCGGAAGTGGCGGTGACCGTGGCGCCGGTGTCCGGATCGGTGTCGATGGTCTTGGCCTGGATGCCGATGCTGAAGAATCCGGCAATGTTGGCCGCCGCCTTGAACTCGACGGTATCCAGCCAGGCGATTGGAATTTCCACTGGCGCGCCGACGTAGGTCAGCTCGTGCGCGCCGCCGCCGTCGGTGTATTTGAACTGCGAGCCGATGGCCGAGCCGCCCGACAAAGTCGGCGTCAGCAGCGCGAAGGTCTGTTCGTCGGCATCCTCGTTGCTCCACGGGGTTTCAAACACGAAGCCATCCGTATCGAGCCGGAACCAGGTGTCTTCCAAGCCATGCGTGGTATAGGTGAAATCGCCGTTCATGGTCAGATCGTCGAGCGCATTGCCATCGCTGTCGCCGCCGATCAGTTCCGCGACCGGGGTGACCGTGACATCGATGACATGATCGGCGGTGATGGTGCTGACAACCGCCGCGCCATTGACGGTGTTGCTGTCGCTGCTGGTGATGCTCAAGGTCAGACTGATGTCCGTGCTGGAATGCGCCGGCGGGGTGAGGGTGTAGTTCTTGTAATCGAGTGACAGTGACGTGACATCGGCACCGGGCAGTGTGTAGTCGGTCGCGCCATCGCCGTTATGCACGATTGCGCCCAGGTGGTTCTTGATCACCCAGCCGGTTGGCAGGTTCATCACGCTGATGCCGGTGAGGGTTTCGACGCCGGTACCGGTATCGCTGACCGCCAGGCTGGCCATGAACTTGACTGGCGTGTCTTCCGGTGTCGTCACGTTCGGTGCGCTGATGTCGTCGGCAATCGGATTGACGTGCAGGTTGAGGGTGACGAAATCGGTGAGCTCCGCCGGTGCCGGGGGGGGCGAATCCGCGTCGCTGTCGAGCGCGCGCAGGGTGACCGTGATGCCGCCGATATCGCCGCTGAAGTCGGGTGGCGGCGTCAGGCTGATCGCCGGCAGTGTGTTGTTGCCGACCAGTTGCACGCTGGCCGTTCCGCCCACGCCGACGGTGACGCCGTTGACCACTGATCCCGTCGGCAGACCGGCGAGGTCGATGAAGCGCGTCTCGCTGCCGTCGAGATCGCTGAAAGTCGCCGACAGCAGCGCGCCGAGGTCGAAGCTGGTGTCTTCATTGATGGTGGCGTCATAGTCTGCGTCGCCGCCGTTGATCTTCAAGTCCACTGCGTCAGTCACCGCCCGCACATCCACCGCTACCGTGGTGGTGGAGGTGGCGCCTGCTACGCCGCTGATCGGCACGTTGGCATCATCCACCTCGAACTCGGTCACGCTCATGGTGACAGTGAAATTGGTCGCGTTGTGCGCCACCGGATTGACCTTCAGCGCTTCGAACTGCGCCGTGGTCAGGGTCAGCGTTGCCGCGCCGGGTGTGGCGACCAGATTTGTGGCATCGCTGAGCAGCACGGTGATCGCGGCGCCGGTCGAGGTGGTCAGCAGCGCATCGCCGCCGCTGCCATCGAGCAGTTGCACGCCGCTGGGGATGCCGGTCAATGTGATCAGCGACAGACGTTCCGGGTTGTCGCCCGCCAGGGCGAGGTTCTCGTCCGTGGCATCGGTGACGCTCGGCGCGTTGAGGCCGAGCGTCACGGCGGTGTCTTCGTCGGTGGAGACCGTAGCGGCGTCGCGCGACAGCGCCGGGGCGTCGGAGACCGGGTTGAGCGTGATGCTCAGGCTTGCGCTGCCGGTAAAGGAAGCATTGCCGCCGGTATAGGTCACTACCGGCACCGGGCCGCTGTAGTGCGTGTGCGGCGTGAAGGTGTAGCCGCCATCGGCAGCAAGCTGGAAGGTACCGATGTTGCCCCCGCTGGCGGTAGTCAGCGTAGCCGTATCCCCGGCGACGAAATTATCCTGGTCGCCGTCGCCATCCATGTCCACCGTGAAGGCGCTGACCGCCAGGCTTTCACCGCTGTCCGGGTCGGTGGTGTCATTGCTCAGCAGGTTGCCGGCCAGGACGGCGTCTTCATTGCTGCTTGCCGTATCGCTGTTGATGACGCCTGAATCATTCGTGCCGGTGATGGTGATTTGGACGGTCTGATCGTCGGTAGCGCCTTGCGTGTCGGTGGCACGCACGGTGTAGGTGAGGATCAGGGTCTGTCCGTCCGGAATGGCGTCGAAAGCCTGTGCGCCGGAATCGAAGGTCCAGATGATGCCGTTGGCGAGGCTGTCCTGCGCTGTGCTGGATTCACCGCCGGTGACCGAGAACATGGCTTTCAGCGCCGCGTCCGTCGGCAGCACGCCGGCATAGGTGCCGCCCTTGGTGATCGTATCGACCTTGGACATGGTGACCGTGTCACTGGTGTCGACATCGCCGATGCTCAGTGTGCCGCTGACGCTCAGACCGGCATTGGTTTCGATCAGGCTCTCGGCGGCGCTGTCGCCGGCGCCGATGGAGATCACCGGCGCATCGTTGCTGCCGTTGACGGTGACCGTCAGCGTCGTGCTGCTGGTCGCGCCCTGGCTGTCGGTGATGGTGTAGGTGAAGGTGTCGGTCAGCGTTTCGCCCACCGCCAGCGCCTGCACGGCCGCATCGGTGTTGTCGAGGCTGTAGGTATAGGCGCCGTTGGCGGCGATATTGACGCTGCCATAGGTTCCGGTCACGCCTGTCGCCACGCTGCCACTGGCCGAGCCCGGCGTGCCGGCGGCGACGCCGGTCACACTGCGCGTGTCGCCGGTATCGACGTCGGTGTCGTTGGTGAGCACATTGCCGGCGACGATGGTGGTCGCGGCATTGGAATCGTCATTGCCGGCCTGGTCGGCGGCGTCTTCGGTGACGCTGGCAGTGTCGGCTATGGCGACGGGTGTGTCATTCGTGCCGGTAAGGGTGATGGTGAGCGTGGTGAAGGCGGTGCCGCCTTCGCCGTCGCTGATCGCGTAGCTGAAGGTGTCGGTGGCGGTGACGCCGGTACCGAGGGCATCGGCGGCGGCGGTGTCGGCGACGTAGCTGTAGCTGCCGTCGCCGTTGAGGGTGAGATGGCCGTAGGTGCCGAGCAGGCTGCCGCCGACATTGGCGGTGCCGACCGCTGCCGTGTTGGCGGCGGTGCCGGTGCTGACGCCGATGACCGTGAGGGCGTCGCCATCAATGTCGCTGTCGAGGCCGGCGGGGATGCCCGTGCTTTGAATCACGCCAGTGGCGGCGTTGACCGTGAGCGTGGCGTCTTCGTTGACCGCGTTGGTGTCGGGTTGCGCCACCGGGGTGTCATTGACTGGATTGACGGTGACATTGACCGTCGCGGTCTCGGTAACACCTGTCGGGCTGGTGACGGTGTAGGTGTAGGAATCAGGACCGTTGTAATCGGGGTCCGGTGTGTAGGTCAGCGTGCCGTCGCCATTGTTGACCACCGTGCCGTGCGTGCCCTGGGTGATGGCAGTGATGAGCGGGGTGCCTTGAAAGCTGTCGTTCACCAGAACACTGGTGGTAACCGGCGTGTCTTCGTTGGTCGTCACTGTGTCGTCGGCAATATCGACCACCGGATTGACGGTGACATTGACCGTCGCGGTCTCGGTAACGCCAGTCGGGCTGGTGACGGTGTAGGTGTAGCTGTCCGTACCGTTGTAGTCGGGGTCCGGTGTGTAAGTCAGTGTGCCGTCGCCATTGTTGACCACTGTGCCATGCGTGCCCTGGGTGATGGCGGTAATGAGCGGGGTGCCTTCGAAGCTGTCGTTCACCAGCACGCTGGTGGTAACCGGCGTGTCTTCGTTGGTCGTCACGGCATCGTCGGCGATATCGACCACCGGATTGACGGTGATGCGCAGCGTCGATGTGCTTGTGTCACCCTGGCCATCGCTGATGGTGTAAGTCACCACCGGCACTGGCCCATTGAAATCCGGCGCGGGAGTGAAGGTGTAGCCGCCATCGGTCTGAATCAGCAGCGTGCCGATGCCGGGAATGGTCGCGGTCTGGCCCGCATTGAAAGAACCGGCGATGCCGGTGATGCTGAAACCGGTGACGGTCAGCAGGCCGCCATCCGGATCACTGTCGTTGACGAGCAGCCCGGCGCTGGCGGGGACAATGAGCGGAATATCTTCCGTAACAACGGTGCTGTCCGCGATCGCCGAGGGTGATTGATTCAGGATTCGAGTTCCGGAACCGCCATTGAATGGATTGAGGATATCCGGGCGGAAAGTGCCAAACGTGAAGTCGATCGGTTCAATCCTTTCCTGAATCCGGGGCAGACGCACAAAGCTGTAGCCGCTATTGATGTCGCTGGTTTCGTCGAGCACGCCGCCGTCATAGGGGTTGAGCGCATTCGAACGCGAAGCGCCAAACTCGAATTTGAGTTGCTCCAGTTGCTCCTGAACTCGCAACAGGCGCACAAAGCTGTTGCCGTCATCGGCTTCTCCGCCTTGTCCGCTTGCGGGCGCATTGTCGGAGTCGGGATTCTTGACCGGCTCGACGGCGTCCAGCACACGGGCCAGGGTGGCGGTTCCTACTTCTGCTTCCTGGCTTTGCGGGCGGGTTGTGGCGGCCAATTCCTCTGTCATGGCGACAGTCTGGTTCGGGTCGATTTCCAGCCTGCCGCCGTCTTCGAACTTCAATTCCACTCGCCCGTTCGGTGAAGTAACAATGCTGTCACCGATCTGTATCACGTCACCCGGATGGAGCTTGCGCAATTCGCCGTTCGCGTTTCTGACCTGAACTTCGCCGATGACTGCGACTACGGTGGCGAGGGTTGTGCTCATCGGATGCTCCATTTTTGAAATTGACGGTGGAATTTAACTGTTCGTGGCTGCATGAAAATTGGACTGAAGGACAATACATGCGGTCTTGCACCGTTCTTGAACACCTCCAACCAGGATTTTGTGTTGGATAGAACAGCGCCCCGCCGCTAAAATTGCGGCAGTCATTCCTAGGAGATCGCAATGAATCATCTGTTCAACAAGACCGCACTGCCCATCACGCTGGTCATCATCATGATCGCTTGGGCCTGGGCCAGTTTTTTATCCGTAGCGCTGAGTTCGCTGTTCTGATTTTTCAGGCGCAATAAAAAAGCCCCGCAAATGCGGGGCTTTTTTATTGCCTGCCGGGCTGGATCAGGTAGCCAGCGCAGATTTGAGTTTCTGCAGCGCTTTGGCTTCGATCTGGCGCACACGTTCGGCGGAGATGCTGTAAATCGCGGCGAGGTCATGCAGCGTGGACGGGTTCTCCTCGTTCAGCCAGCGCGCTTCGATGATATGCCGGCTGCGTGCATCGAGGCTGCCCAGCGCATGGACAAGTCCCTCGCTGGCAAGCTTCTCGCGTTCGGCGATTTCCATGCGCTGGGTAGGCTCGGCATTCGGCGCGGCAAGATAGGCAATCGGAGCGAATGCTTCATCATCGTCATCGACGCTGCCTTCCAGCGCCATGTCCTGGCCGTAAAGCCGGGTTTCCATTTCTCGGACATCGGACTGATTGACGTTAAGCGTCCTGGCCATTTCTTCGACTTCATTGGATGAAAGCGAAGCGCTGCCGGTCTTCATGCTGCGCAAGTTGAAGAACAGTTTTCGTTGCGCCTTGGTAGTGGCAACTTTCACCAAACGCCAGTTTTTCAATACAAATTCGTGAATTTCCGCCTTGATCCAATGCACGGCAAAAGACACCAGACGCACGCCACGATCCGGGTCATAACGCTTCACTGCCTTCATCAAACCTATGTTGCCTTCCTGAATCAGGTCGGCGTGCGGCAAACCATAACCAAGGTAGCCACGGGCGATGGCGACGACAAGACGCAGGTGCGAAAGAATCAACTGACGCGCGGCGTCAAGATCCTCTTCGTCACGAAAGCGCACAGCCAGATCGTGTTCCTGCTCGGCGCTCAGCAACGGAAAACGATTTACGGCCTGGATGTAGTTTTCCAGGCTGCCAAGCAGATTGGGTACTGGAAAATCAAGTGTTTGAGCGGTCATTGAGAGAACCTCCTCGATTCAGTTGATACAATTTTAGCACTCTGACGTTGAGAGTGCTAAGCGCAGGAAGTTCAATCAAGCAAGAATTTTTGTTCGATGAATTGGGTTCTGACCGTACGGCAAGGCTCGGTATTCCGAGGCGCTTGAATTATGCGCAATGGCAAAGCCAAATCCAGCCTGCCCGCCAGGTTGATTGGGTTAGCAGCCTGTCGACTTTTCCTGCTTTCCGCCTGTTGCCGAATATGTCCACAAGCCGGTGATTGCCGAGATTCTGAAAGAGATGGGCGTGGACTATGCGCAGGGCTTCGCGCTGCACGAACCGGAGCCGTTCGAAGCGCCGCCGGCCTGAATCGGCGCCCGGCGGGGGCTCATGCGGCGTGTCGGCGCTACACTGCGGCCGACCCAATAGATTGGCTTGCAATGCCCACTCCCCTCCTCCTGCTCTGCCTGGCCTGGATCGGCTATTTCGCGGTGCATTCCGCGCTGGCTTCGCTTGCCGTGAAAACCTGGGTGGCCGTACGCTGGCCCGGGCTGATGCCGGCCTATCGCATTGTTTTCAATCTGCTGGCCGTGCTTGGCGTCACGCCGATACTCTGGCTGCTCTACCGCGAGCCGGGGCCGCTGCTGTGGAGCTGGTCCGGCGTCTGGGCCTATCTCGCCAACGGCCTCGCGCTGGCGGCGGTGGCGGGGGTTTTTTATACCCTGCGCGACTACGATGGCGGTGAGTTCCTTGGCCTGCGGCAGTGGCGCAACCGGATTCGCAGCGTGCGCGATCAGGAGGCATTCCATCTTTCACCGGCGCATCGCTTCGTGCGCCATCCCTGGTATTTCTTCTCGCTGGTGCTGATCTGGACGCGCGACATGAGCCAGGCGATGTTGTTGTCGGCGGTGTTGATGACTGCCTATTTCATCGTCGGCTCGCGACTGGAGGAACGCAAACTGATCGAGTATCACGGCGCGCGCTATCGGCAGTACATGGTGCGAGTCGCTGGTCTTGTGCCGTTGCCCTGGAAAATAATGACCCCGACCGAGGCGCGCGCGCTGGTCGGCGCGAAGGACAACCCGGAACCAGGTTAATCCGCGCTGCGAGGCCTTTGCAGTCGCGCCAGCGCCGCCGCCCAGACCTGCCGATTGGCGTGGAAGCCGGTGATTGCGGCGAGTTGCCGGGCGCGCCAGTCAGCCCGCCGCGCGGGATCATCTATGTGTGCGAAACAGCTCGAAGCCGCACCAAAATTGCGTTCGATGTTGTCGGCGAAGGCCTGGAAGTTGCGCAGCTCGGCATCGAAGCTGCCGCTGCGGTTCCACCAGTGCGCGCCATCGCCAAGCAGGGCTTTCAACTGCACCAGACGATCCAGGATGGCAAGTTGCTTGGCGCGGTAGGTTGCGCGCATTTCAACTTGCTGCACGCGCAGCGTCTCGTCCACCACCTCCGCCGCCAGCGTGATGCCGGGATAACCCTGTGCGGCCAGACGCTGCATGCTGAACAGCATGACGTCGCCGTGAAACTGGCGTTCGAATTCGCCGCACAGATCGACGCGCTGGTTTGCGCTTTCATCCACGACGCCGGGACGGAATTCGGATTGGCCGGTGTTGTCCAGCGTGCGCTTGTGCAGCATCGGCACATTGGCGGAAACAAAGCGCGCGCCAATCTCGGCTTGCAGCATGCGCCCCATGGTCGGGCCGGACATGCGCAGGCGCAGCGGCGCGAACGGAATGAACCAGTCCAGCGCTTCCGGCCGGAACACATAGTTGCCGGTATAGACGGTGCGCGCCGGTGACATGCCGGGCATGACTTCGGCGTATTCGTAGCCGGTTACGCGGGTGGGATGCTCACCGTGGAAGAAACGGTTCAGGCGGCCGGCGAACTCGTTGAAGCAGGCGGCGTTGTTCGGCGCACCCGGGGCTCCTGCGGCGCAACGATAACGGTATGCCGCCGCCCTGCGCTGGAAGCCGAACAGATCGGCCATGTCGTGATAGGCCGCGTCGCCCGTGCTGGCGCAGCCCGGTTGAAGGTAGGCGTCGGCAGGCGAGACGACGGCCATTTCACGCAGAAAGGCGATGACGTCTTCCAGGAAATTGCCGGCCATTACGGCGGGGGATACCGGCGGATCGCCGACCACCTTGCCGGTCAGGATCTGTGCGTCGTTTTCGGAAAAGATGGCATCGAGCACGGCCAGGTAATTCACCGCCATGACTTCTCGCGGGCCATCCGGCGTCTCGACGTTGACCTTGAAGGCCTGATCGGCGTCGATGGTGTAGAACAGCAAGCGCGCGTCAGGCAGGGTCTGCGCCAGTTCGGCGCATTTGAGATAGGCGATGTTGCGCATCATCGCCTGGCCCTTGTGGTGAAACGCGTCGCGCGCGTGGTTGCCGACAATCGGCGTCAGATCGAGACCTTCGAAACGGTCCATCAACGCAAGCTGTTCCGCCAGGCCGAAATAGTGCGTTGCGATGCCTTGCTGCTCGAAATCGTCTGCGATGGCGCGGTTGCGCGCGATGCTGGCGGCATCGCCCGAGTCATCCGCCAGCAACAGCGAGACCTTGCGCCAGCGGCCATCCTGTTCGCCGCCATAGCCGTAGGCGCGGCACAGATCGAGCAGGCTGGCGAGGCAGTTTTTCAGATGTACCGGGCTGTCAGCAACCGGGATGACGATGACGAAGTGATGCCGCAGCGCATCGTCCCGACTTTCCAGCAACCCTTCCAGTCGGCGCCAGGCGGATTGGTAGGACGCCAGCAGGTTTTCGTTGAAACCGCCATCCCACAGCGCCGCCTCGAAACGCGCAATGACCGCTCGCTGGGCGGCGATCCGCTCGGCTGGTTCAGCGTGCCGACAGGTAGCTGGGGAAGGCATTCTTGTCGAGCAGGATTTCGATCAGATTGATCGCACCGGCAAGGTCGGCGCAGGAGAACAGCGCATCGAGGTCGGCCTCGCTCGCCACCCGGTGATGCCGGATGCCGAACGATTGCGCGAGCAACGCAAAGTCCGGGTTCACGAAGTCGCAGTCGATGTAGCGTTCGCCGTACAACTGGAACTGGTTCTTGCGGATCAGACCCATGCTGGCGTTGTTGATCACCACGACGTTGAGCGGGATGGCGTAGTTCACCGCGGTCATGATTTCCATGCAGCACATCTGGAAGCCGCCGTCGCCGAGGATGGCAAAAATGGGCGCCTGGCGGGAGAAGAAGCGCGCACCTATCGCCGCTGGAATGGCATGGCCGAGCGAGGAAATGCCGGAATTGGGGAAGTAGTGATTGGCGTCGGAGACATCGAAGAAGCTCTGCGCGAACACGATGTTGTCGTCGAAGACCAGGGCGTCCCGGGGAAAGTGCCGGGCCAGGCCGCTGAAGAATGCTTCCATCAGGCGGAACCGGGCGCGCTCTTCGGCAACGCCTTCGGCCAACGGCAGGCTTTCGTTTTCGCGATGGTCGTCCAGCCGGTCGAGGCTGCCGCCGGGGTTGCCGGCGGGATTGCCCGATAACCTGCCTTTTTCCGACAGCAGGCTCATCAACGCGGTCAATACCTCCCGGATATCGCCGTGGATCGCCACATCGGCCTTGAACACCTTGCCCAGTTGGCCGGCATCGCGGTCCACCTGCGCGACCTTCTTGCCGGCGAGCAGCTTCTTGTCCCACAGATAGCTGGTGCGTTCATTGAAACCGGCGCCGAGAAAGATCACCAGATCGGCGTGCTCGACGATGTAGCGGTAAGCCTGGCCGTTGGAGGTCACGCCCAGACAGCCGAGCGACAGCGCGCCGCCTTCGCTGACCACGCCCTTGGCCTTCAGGCTGGATGCGACCGGAATGCGCAGCGTCTCGCTCAGGCTGGCCACGACTTCACGCGCGCCGGCCTTGATGCAGCCATAGCCGGCGACGATGACCGGATAGTTGGCGGCGTCGATCAATCCGGCCAGTTCAGCCAGGGAACCGCTGTGCGCCGCGACCGGCGCGGCGGGTTGCGGCAGGGCGGCATGGATATGCAGATGATCGAGCACATCGGCATCGACCATTTCCTTCTGCACGTTGTAGGGAATGCTCAGCAGCACCGGACCCGGTTCGCGCGCAAACAGCGCCCGGGTGGCCTGATTCAGAACCTGGCCGAGATAGTCGGTGCGTTCGATCAGCTTGTGATAGCGGGTGATGCTGGAAAACAGCACGCCCTGGTCGATGGCGCCGCCTTCGCCGGAGCTTTCCTGCAATCCGCCCTTGCCGAAGATATAGGTCGAGGTCTCGCCGGTGATGATCAGTACCGGCAGGCGCTCGGCATAGGCGTTGGCAATACCGGTGACCAGGTTGGTGGCGCCCGGCCCGGCGGTGGCGATGCACGCCGAAACACGATGCGAAACGCGCGCGTAGCCGCCGGCCATGAATGCCGCGCCCTGTTCGTGTTTGACCAGCACGCTGCTCACCTTCGAATCGCGCAACTGATCGTAGATCGGCAGGACATGGGCGCCGGGCATGCCGAAGATGACTTCGACGCCGAGGCGCTCCAGGTATTGGACGATCAGTTCACTGACGGTGATTTTCATGGTGCTGCTTGAGGTTGTGCTTCAGGTTGTGCTTGCAGTGCTCCGCAGCGGAGCGGCGAAGGGGGGGGAATTGGAGCATAAGACGCCGCCTGCGGGAACTGCGGAAGCATGCCGGGCAGACGGCTTGCTCTGACGGCAAGCGCTGCTCGCAAGAAACCTTCGGTAACCGTTCACCCGATGGGTTGATCCATCGCGGGCAGCGCCTGCTCAGGCGGCGGACCGCCTGCTTGTTTGCGCGCACGCTTGGCTGCGTACATGCGCGCGTCGGCCACGTTGAGCAAGTCGTCCAGCGTCATGCCGTCCTGCGGGTAGATCGCGTAGCCGATGCTGCATGACGGTTGCAGTGAAGCGCCGTCGTGATAAACCGGCTGGCAGATCTCGCGTTTGATCTTCTTGTACAGCCCCTCGCAGGAACTGGCTTCGACGCCCACGAACAGCAGTGCGAACTCATCACCGCCCAGGCGGCCGGTGCTATCCGACTTGCGCAGCACCTGATGAAATCGGCGCGCCACCGTCTGCAACAGCGCATCGCCGGCGGCATGCCCGAAAACATCGTTGATCTGCTTGAAGTCATCAAGGTCGAGGTACATCACGGCCAGGGAAAAATCTTCTTCGCGGGCATGCTGAAGCGCCTCCTCCAGACGGCGATAGAACAGAGTGCGATTGGCCAGCCCCGTGAGCGGATCATGCGTTGCCTGATGTTCCAGCAGCGTGCCGGCCTGTTCCAGTTCGGTCACCTGCGCGTAGATGATGCGCGCCGCGCGATTCATCAGGCGTTGCGTGATACCGGCGATGGCCACCGCCAGCAGGACCAGCGCAACAGCCAGGCCGAGATGCAGGCTGACCGCGCGGAAGGTGGCCTGCTGCGCCTGTTCCAGCGCGCTCCGAATCAAGTCACGTTCATGCCGGCGCAGCGCTTCGACCACTTCGGTGTATTGCAGGTTGAGCGGACGCAGATCTGAAGCAAGCCAGGCGCGCGCTTCGGACTCCTCGCCGCGTGCGGCCAGATCGCTGATCTCTTCCTGTAACAGGATGATTTCCGCAACCAGTTGGTCCTGCCGCATGAGGTTGGCACGCTCGAACGCATCGAGCGGCAGGGATTTCAATTTGTTGCGGGCGTCGCCGACCAGGTAGCCCCATTTGATGTAGAGCTGAAAATTCTCGTCGCGCTCGAATGCATCCTGCGCCAGCACCTGATAGACCAGCGTGTTGTGACGGTTGTAGGAAGCTTCCTGCAGGTCGGTGGCGAGCTGAATCTTGCGGTTGCGCACATCGACTATGTCGCCCATGCGCGTCTTCAATTCTTGGATATGCCAGACCGCATGCCCGGCCAGCCCGCTCATCAACACAATGAGCAACGCAAACCCGAGCACCAGGTAGCGGGACATCGAACGTGAGAGCTGTTCGTGTTGCGGCGAAGCGGGCATCTTGGCTGGCGACCGGGGATGAACGAGTAGCCAGTAACGTCCGGAAGGGGGAAAACTTGAACCTTGTTACAGCCGATTCAATGGATTCGGAAGATGGCAGAACGCCAGCGAGCCAAGCTCTTACAATGCCTCGCCGCCATTTTTCAGACTCCGCCATGAACCTCGCCGCCACCGACTTTTTCGCCGTCATTCCTGCTCGCTTCGCCTCGACCCGTCTGCCCGGAAAGCCGCTGGCCGACATTCACGGCAAGCCGATGGTGGTGCGTGTCGCAGAGCGCGCTGCGGCCAGCGGCGCCGCAGGCATCTGGGTGGCGACAGATCATGCGGGCGTTGCCGAGGCCGCCACCGCGCATGGCTATCAAACCGTAATGACCTCGCCAGATTGCGCCTCCGGCACCGACCGGCTGGCGGAAGTCGCGACCAGGCTCGGCTGGGACGACGATGTCGTGGTGGTCAACGTGCAGGGCGACGAACCATTGATCGACCCGGCGCTGATCCGGGCCACCGCGCAAGCCTTGTTCGCGCATCCCGCCGCCAGCATGGCCACCGTCTGCCATCGTATTCACGATCCGGCCGAGGCGTTCAACCCGAACGTGGTGAAAGTGGTTACCGACAAGGAGGGCTATGCGTTGTATTTCTCGCGCGCGCCGATTCCGTGGGCGCGCGACGACTGGGCGGATGCCGGCACGCGTTCGACATTGCCGGCTTCACTGCCGATGCATCGGCATATCGGTCTGTACGCTTACCGGGTCGGTTTTCTCAGGGCTTATCCCGGCCTGAGCAGGCCGGAAATTGAAATGCACGAATCGCTGGAACAGTTGCGCGCGCTCTGGCATGGCTATCGCATCATGGTGATCGAGTCGGATCAACCGATTGCGCCCGGGGTCGATACGCCGGAAGACCTTGAAAAAGTGCGCGCCCTGCTGTCCTGAGAAATTCAAACCCCGGGGTTTTCCAGCCATTTCAGCAGCGTTGCATAGAGCTGTTCCGGCTGTACCGGCTTGGCGAGAAAATCGTTCATGCCGGCCGCGAAGCAGCGCGCCCGGTCCTCGCTAAACGCGTTCGCGGTCATTGCAACAATGGGGGTTCGCGCACCGCCCGGCAGTTCGCGGATGCGGCGAGTCGCCTCAAGACCATCCATCTTCGGCATCTGCATGTCCATCAGGATCAGGGCATAGTCGTTGGCGCCGGCCCGTTGCACGGCTTCGATGCCGTTTTCGGCCGTATCAACGCGTTGCATGACGTCTTCGAGCAGCATCAATGCGATTTCCCGATTGACCGGCTCGTCCTCCACCAACAGGATGCGCGCGCCGGCATGGTCGCGCTGCAGGATGTGTTCCGGATTGTCGACAGGCGGGATATCCGGGGGTTCGGCAACGATCAGCCCTTTGCGCAGCCGCACGCTGAACCAGAATGTGCTGCCGACGCCAGGTGCGCTTTCGACGCCGGCATCGCCGTCCATGAGTTGGGCCAGTTTTTTCGTGATCGCCAGTCCCAGCCCGGTGCCGCCATATTTCCGCGTCGTCGTGTTGTCGGCCTGTTCGAAGGCTGAAAACAGGCGTGGCAACGCCTCCGGCGCAATGCCGATACCGGTGTCGATGACCTCGAAGCGCAGGCGGGCGCTGTCGGCATTTTCTTCGAGCAGCCGCGCAAGCAGGGTAACGCTCCCGGTTTCGGTGAATTTGACGGCGTTGCCGGCGTAATTGATCAGCGCCTGCTGCAAGCGGGTGGCATCGCCTTCGAGGCCGAACGCGAGGGGCTCGACCTCGACAAACAGCTTCAAACCCTTGGCGCGCGCCTGCTCCTGCAACATGGAGACGACATTCGCGAACACGGCCTCGATGCGAACCGGCCCGGTCTGAAGGCTCAGCTTGCCGGCATCGATCTTGGACAGTTCGAGAATGCTGTTGATGATGCCCAGAAGGTGCGTGCCGGCCGCCTCAAGTTTGTCCAGGCGTTCGGCCTGCTGACGGGACAAGGGTTCTCGCCGAATCAGGTGCGCCATGCCGTTGATGGCGTTGAGCGGGGTTCTGATTTCATGCGACATGTTGGCCAGGAATGCGCTCTTTGCCACATTGGCAGCTTCTGCGGCCTCCTTGGCGCTGGCCAGCGCCACTTCGGCGCGGCGACGGGTCACGATGGACCAGATGTCATTACCGATCAACTGGAGCTGGCTGGCATCGGAGTCGTCGTAATCCGACGCTTTGTTGCCCACGCCGATCAGCATCACAACCTTGTCCTGGTCAACGACCGGGACGCCAAGATGCCGGATCAGATGTGCGTGCCCTTCAGGGTAGCCACGGCGTCCCGCCATATTCTGATAATCGTTGTGGACCGCAGCCTGCCCGGTTCGCACGGTATCCGCCCAGATACCCGCAGCGGAGACCGGATAGTGATTGTCATGTGCCGCCGTGCAGTAGCGCAGCGTGTTTGCCGACCAGGTATAGAGGGCGAGAGTCTCCTGATCCTGATTGACGAAATGGAGGTAGCCGATTTCGCTGACGGTCAGACGAACGGCTTCCTCGATACCCAGTTGCAGCAGTTGCTGCTCATCGAGTTCGCTGCTCTGCTGGCTCATCGCGAACATTGCGGATAGCCGCTGGTCGCTCATGGCCAGCCGGCGGTTGGCCTCCTGCAATGCCTGGGTCCGTTCGGAAACGCTTTCTTCCAGATGATGGCGGTGCCGCTCCAGTTCGGCTTCGACCTGCTTGCGGGCGCTGATGTCGGTGCAGAAACCCAGTACCTGGCGGTCCGGCAATACGCTGGTGCGCAGGGCCGTCTGAATCTCGACTCCATCCTTGCGGCGGAGAACAATTTCGAAATCGAGTCCTCCGGCCCGCTTGACCGCCTCGTACAGATCAAAGTACTCGGGGACTTTATCGGCCGGCGCAAGATCGGTGATGGACATGCCCAGCAACTCCTCGCGGGTATAGCCGACCAGCTCGCAAGCGGCGGGATTGGCATCGAGATAGTGGCCACGTGCGTCCGCCACGAAGACCCCCTCCGGGGCTGTTTCCACATAGGTGCGAAATCGCGATTCGCTGGCCAACAGGGATGCTGCGTCCCGCAGGCGCAACAACCAGTAGCGTCTGATCTGCCAGGCGACGAAAACGCTGGCCAGTGCGAACGCGGCCAATAGCGCCAGCGTGACCTGCAATTCATGCCGCCAGGCATCGAGGTAATCCTCCGGCGCCATGCCGACATTGATGTAGAACGGCATGAGCCTGACGCGATGGTAGGCGTAGGTGCGTTCGAAGCCATCGGGCGCCTTGGCGGTATGAAAATTGCCGCTTTCCTTGCCGGACTCCAGCACAGCCTTGAATTCTCCCGATATTTTCTTGTCGCCTATCTTGCCGCCGGCGCCGGTGACGGCGGGAAAGCGGGTGACCAGTGCGGCATTGACGTGGCGAATCACGGCAGAACCGTGCGGGCCCAGCTTGAGATCGGACAAAGCCTGCGTGAACTTGCTGACCGGCACGCCGGCCCGCACCACCCCGGCGAAAGAGCCATCCGGATGGCGATACGAGCGCGTGAAAGTGATGACCCATTGTTGCGCGATGCGGGCAAACAACGGCTCGCTGATGATCAGGCGCTCTCCCGGCCGGACGCGATGCTGCCGGAAAAAATCACGGTCGGCATAGCTGTGCGGCAAGGTGCGCCTGGTCGGATCGCCCCAGCGCACCTGACCGTGCTCATCGCTGACCCGGAAGGCTTCCACTTCCGGCATCCGCGACCGGGTTGTCTCCAGCAGCCGCTCAATCTCTGCATGATCCATCCGCCCGTCCTGGGTAGGGTGTTCAAGTGCATCGACAATGCCGAGCAGGGACAGATCAACGCGCCGAGCCATGTCCGACAGATTGGAATCCAGCAGCGCAGCGAGGTTGGATGTGGTGGTGCGCACCTGTTCCAGTGATTTCTCCCTGCTGCTCATCAAGCCGTGCGTAGCAAATATGGCCATCACCACATTGACGAGCAGCACGCCCGCAATCAGCCAGACCTGAACTTCGGCGCCCTTGCCGAACATTTCGGCTCGATCTGGTCCGACGTCATTGGGGTGATTTGGCATATCCATGAACGCGGCTGGAAAGTTGATCAGAATTGAACTGCAACAAGACCGACGAGATGCAAAGCCTGCCCGGCTTTGCCACACGCTCAGACTAGTCCGTTTTATCGGCTCGAGTTTCGTGTTCTTGAACGAACACGAACGCGAGCACGCTCAGCGGCCGGACCGCAAAGGCAGAATGCCAGGCGGGCTATTTCAATCCTGCAACGGCAAGCCAGCCAGGAAAGCTGCAATAAAGGTGCGGTCGGAAGACGGCCTGCAGATTGATCGGGTTACTTGCAGCCCATGACCGATTTCATCTTGTCCATGCGTTCCGCCTGGATTCCGCTGGCGATGGATTTGGCTTTCGTGTACTTGCCGGCATAGACGGCGGGAATGATCTCCTGCTCGCGCGTGCGCTTGAAACTTTCCCAAACCGGTTTGAATGCGTTTGCCCTCGCGTTATCGCTGTCGACCAGTTCAGCCAGGATGCTCTCCAACTGTGCGCTGGACGAGTACACCTTTCGCTTAAACCCATCCCGGGTGGTCTTGTCGGTGCTGTCCAGCATGGCCAACAGACTTCCACGGACATCCATCAATGTGCTGCAGGCTTCATCGGTGGTTGCTGCGCCGGCCCAGCCCATGCCTGAAAGAAGTAATGCCACAACAGGGAACAGACTGCGGATCATGACGACCCCTCACTTTGGAAGAATGGGTAAGGCATTCTATTCATTGCATTTTTCGTGCCGTTGACATTTGTCAAGCAACTGTCTGCTTCAGGTTTCGACAGGAAACGTGATTTAGATGCCGGCCACTTGTTGCTTCGCAATCCGGCTGGCAAGGCGTCAGGGAAGGCGCACGGACTGTTTCCCCAGGCGACCTGAAGTTGATCTTCTGGTATGTTGCCGCCCCCAACTTGCTCAAGGGCTATATCGTTCGCCATCCAAAGGACAACGAGCAGCCAAAACAATTATGGAAATCTGGTTTGTCTGGCTGGCCCGTTTGATGTTTCTGGGCATATTCCTGTTGGCCAGCGGGATGTTGTATCGCGTCTGGCGCATTGCCGTGCGCAAAGACATGCGCCACGTCGCCGACTGGCGCGGGCGTGCAATCGTCAACGGCGAGGAGTGGGCAGCCTCGGTGTTGAGCATCAATCTGATCGGCGCCGGCTGCCTGCTCGGAATTGGCATCTCGGTGCTGGTCACGGGCCTCGAATTCATGGTCTGGACCGGGCTCTCCGGGCTGGTGCTGTGGAGTTATTACTTCTTTCTGCGAGTCGTGGTGGCGCGGGCTGAACACATCCCCAAAGCCTGATTCAGGATGAAGCCATCTTTTTTCTTGCAAAACGGGAAATGCCGGCTTGTAAGTGACAGCTTGCTCCACTTAAACTGGCCCGGCTGTGCAGGGGAGGTTTGTGTTTGTACTACGCCAGATAAAGGCCATTTACCGCTTTTTCACCCAAGGAGACCAAATTAATGTCCAAATCTTCCACCTTCGATCCAAAGGCCTACTGGAGTGCGACGCTCCGGTTGCTGACGATAACCATGCTTATCTGGTTCATCGTGTCCTTCGGTGCCGGCATCCTGTTTCGCGATGCATTAGACGGGTTCCAGCTTGGCGGCTATCCGCTCGGATTCTGGTTCGCCCAGCAAGGTTCCATCTTTATTTTCGTCGGCTTGATCTTCTGGTATGCCAAGCGCATGGACAAGATCGACCGCGAGCATGACGTCCACGAAGAATAAGCACCCCACCGAGGAGATTAAATAATGGATCTGACAACACTCACTTACATCATCGTGGGGGCATCCTTCGCTCTCTACATCGGCATCGCCGTCTGGGCGCGTGCCGGCTCCACCAAGGAATTCTATGTTGCAGGCGGCGGCGTTCACCCGATCGTCAACGGCATGGCAACTGCTGCTGACTGGATGTCCGCCGCTTCCTTCATTTCGATGGCCGGCCTGATCGCCTTCCTGGGTTACGGCGGTTCCGTCTACCTGATGGGCTGGACCGGCGGCTACGTCATGCTGGCCGTGCTGCTCGCCCCGTACCTGCGCAAGTTCGGCAAGTTCACCGTGCCCGAGTTCATCGGCGACCGGTATTACTCGCAAACGGCTCGCATCGTCGCGGTGATCTGCCTGATCTTCATTTCGTTCACCTATGTTGCCGGACAGATGCGTGGCGTCGGTATCGTGTTCTCCCGCTTCCTGGAAGTCGAAATCACCACCGGCCTGATCATCGGTATGGGCCTGGTGTTCTTCTACGCCGTACTCGGCGGCATGAAGGGCATCACCTACACCCAGGTGGCTCAATACTGCGTGCTGATCTTCGCCTACACCATCCCGGCCGTGTTCATCTCTCTGCAAATCGCCGGCACCCCGATCCCGCAACTGGGCCTGGGCGGCAACATGGGCGATGTTTCCTTCCTGTCAAAACTCAACACGGTGGTGACCGATCTCGGCTTCTCCGCCTACACGACAGGCAGCAAGACAATGATCGACGTGTTCTGTATCACGCTGGCGCTGATGGCCGGTACCGCCGGTCTGCCGCACGTCATCGTGCGCTTCTTCACCGTGCCGAAGGTGCATGACGCGCGCGTTTCTGCCGGCTGGGCGCTGGTGTTCATTGCCATCCTGTACACCACGGCTCCGGCGGTCGGCGCCATGGCGCGTTACAACCTGCATGCCACGGTCAATACCGCCGTTGCAACCGGTGGCGACGTATTCGCTCCCGAAGCGGCCATCGTCGGCGAGACCCGTCCGGAATGGATGAAGCGCTGGGAGAAAACCGGTCTGATCAAGTGGGAAGACAAGAACGGCGACGGTCGCATCCAGTACTACAACGACAAGAGCAAGAACGAAGCATTCAAGGCCAAGGTGGAAGCCGCCGGCTGGAAGGGCAACGAACTTGGCTCCATAGTGAAGGGCAAGTATGAAGGCAAGGTCGACAACGACATCATGGTGCTGGCCAACCCGGAAATCGCCGGTTTGCCGAACTGGGTGATCGCGCTGATCGCTGCCGGTGGTATCGCCGCTGCACTGTCCACCGCCGCCGGTCTGTTGCTGGTGATCTCGTCTGCCATCTCGCATGACCTGATGAAGGGTGTGTTCGCCAAGAACATCTCCGAGAAAACCGAGCTGATGGCGGGTCGTATCGCAGCTGCATTTGCGGTATTGATCGCCGGCTATCTGGGCTACAACCCGCCGGGCTTTGTTGCACAGGTGGTCGCCTTCGCCTTCGGTCTGGCCTGTGCCTCGCTGTTCCCGACCATTCTGATGGGTATCTTCAGCAAGTCGATGAACCGTGGCGGCGCAATCTTCGGCATGCTCTCCGGCCTGATCTTCACGCTGACCTACATCGTCTACTTCAAGCGTGACGTGCTGCTGGGCATGGAGAAGGTGCCAGATACCGAATGGTTCCTCGGCATCTCGCCGGAAGGCATCGGCGTGATCGGCATGCTGATCAACTTCGTCGTGGCGTTTATCGTGATGAAGATGACCGCGCCGTGTCCGGATCATATCCAGCATCTGGTGGAAGACATCCGCTACCCGCGCGGCGCCGCTGGCGCACAAGCGCACTGATCCAGTTTTTCCGGACCAGA